>CALCTH010000670.1 GCA_937893795.1 uncultured Myxococcales bacterium
CGGGCTCATCGCTTTCGCGTCCAACTCGAACGCGATTCTCCGGCGCCACATCGCCTGCCCCAAGGGTCGGTGGCCGGCCCCGAGCTCCCTCGCCGCGTGTCCTAGCCCTCCAACCGGCCGCTGCGGCCCGCGAGCCGCGCCCGAGCCCGACGCGAAGGCGATGGGTAACTTCGTCCGTTTGCGCGGTTCCGCCGGCCCGCGCGCCCATCTGCGTGGCGTCATCCAGCAAACGCCGACCTCATGGCCCCCGGAGAGGCGCGCGTGAGCCGTCAGTCGGTGTGGCGCTGGAAGATGATGAGGAGATCGGACACGTGCGTCGTGCCCTCGGAGCGTCGAAAGCGCGTCCCTTGCAGGGCCTGCACGACGCAGCCGACGAATCCCTCGGGCAGCTCCGGCGCCTCGACGCGCAGGCCGTGCATGAGTCCCTCCCGGTCGATGCGGAAGGCACCCTTCAGCCGGCCTCCCTCGCTCGAGGGATGCTGCTCGGTACAGGCGACCAGCGCCGTCAGACGCCCCGACAGCGCCCGGCTCACCGCATCGCGCTCCAGGGTCCCCTCCACCTGCATCCCCGCCGCGACGACCCGGATTCGCCACCGCCCCTGCGCGGAGCTCGGTCGCGGCAAGGCCAGAGCGACGCAGACCGCGACGGCCAGCGCGACGGCGGATTCGTGGATCCTCCCTTCCGGTGTCCTTCTCCGACTACGACGTCTTCGCACGAGCTTGCCGATCGCCGAGAGCCTACGCGACGCGGCGACGTCGGCCTTGGCGGCGCGCCAACTCGAGGCGTCACGCCCACCACGCTCTGCACCTCGTCATGCGCTGGTCGAGCGACTTCACTCGTCCGCGGAGCGAGCGAGCTGCGCGGGAAGGGTCTCGACGTAGAGAATCCACAGCTCGTCGAGCGGGACGGCCTTCCGGCTCCGTTCGCCGACCGCGGGGCCCCTTGCGAAGAGCGGGGGATAAACATGGAACCCCTGGTCGCCGCGCAGCTTGCGCGTTTCCTCTCTCCATTCTGGCCAGCGGGCGTTCCCGTAGAACACCTCGAGGTCACCCTGGAAGAGCCAGCGAAGCCACTGCGAGTAGCGGGCGCCGGTGTCCTCCCAGCACAGGGTGTCCGGCGCGTAGTAGCCCACGTTGCCCGACGGAACGGCGATTCCCCCGCCGCTGATCGCGAAAAACCCGCCGACGGCGTCGTCGCCCACGAGCACGGCTCCGTCGAGGCGGGGCGCGCGTTCCTCCCGCATCCCGTTCCAGGTGGTGATCGAACGCGGCAGGGCGTCCGACGAGGCGCCGAGGACACGCACCCAGCCCTCGTCGATGAGGAGACCTCCCGTGCGGTGCGCGATGGCTCCCATCGGCGACCGGGTCGTGACTTGCAGGTCGAGCAGCGTCTGGTCGCCCAGGTCAGGTTCGCAGGGCAGGACCCGAACGTCGTTGGACGCCTGATCGAGCCACTCCATGACCAGCGGGAGCGCGGGATCCTCGTCGTTCACGAGCTCCTGGAGCGTCTTCATCCGCGCAGCGTACCCCCGCCTCGTCAGAGGCGCCGCATCAGTACCCCGGCGCCTCGTCAGAGGCGCCGCATCAGCACCCAGGCGACTCGTCAGAGGCGCCGCATCAACCCCC
>CALCTH010000671.1 GCA_937893795.1 uncultured Myxococcales bacterium
ATGCCCGCGCCGGGTCTGCGAGCGAGGGTCTCGTGGCCGCGGCGCGCGCGGCCGCGCTGACCTGGCTCCCCGCCGTCGCGCTGCTGGCGCTCAACCAGCTCCGCGTGCGCCAGTGCACCCCGGGGACGGGCCTCGCGTTCATGCTGCTGGGCCCGGGCTTCGGCGTGCTCCTCGCGGCCTTCGTCGGGGCAGCCTTCGCGGCGGCGCTCCGGCGGCCCCGCTGGGCCATGCTCCTCGGCGTCCTCGCACCCATGGCCGGCCTGGGCACCGCGCTCCACGACTTCTGGGCCACGCCGGCCATCTTCGTCTTTCAGCACTTCGCGGGCTGGTTTCCGGGCACGCTCTACGACGAGGGCCTCGCCGTCCCGGGCACGCTGATCACGTTCCGCGGCATCACGCTCCTCTACCTCGTCGCCGCGGCGAGCGCGGCCACGGCCTTTCGGGGCCGGAAGCCGAGCTGGGGCGCCCTCGCGCTCCTGGCGCTCGGTCTCGCCCTCCGCCTCGACGCCGCGGGCCCCAGCCTGGGTCACGCGAGCAGCGTGGAGGCCATCGACGAGGCCCTCGGCCGCGTCGAGCGCGGCGAGGAGTGCGTGGTGCATCTCCCGCGGGAGCTCCGGCCCGACGTCCGGGCACGCCTCGTGGCGGACTGCGACTTCCGGGTGCGCCACGCCGAAGCGCTCCTCGGCGTGGACCGCCGCGCGCCCGTGCACGCCTTCTTCTATCGTTCCGTGGAAGAGAAGCGCCGCTGGATGGGCGCCGCCTCGACCTACATCGCGAAGCCCTGGCGCGGCGAGGTGCATCTACAGCTCCGCGGCTGGCCGCACCCGGTGCTGGCGCACGAGATCGTGCACGTCGTCGCCGGCGAGGCCGCGCACGGGCCCTTTCGCGTCGCCGGCGGCTGGTGGCCCAACCCCGGCTTCGTGGAGGGGATCGCCGTCGCCGTGGAGTGGCCCGAGCGCGACGGGATGAACCCGCATCAGCAAGCGCGGACGCTCCTCGAGAGCAACCGCCTGCCTCCGCTGGAGCGCCTGCTCTCCCTCGGCTTTCTCGGCGAGAGCTCTCGGGTGGCCTACGCGAGCGCCGGGTCCTTCGTGCGCTGGCTGGGCGAGACGCGGGGCTGGGACGTCGTACGCCGGGCCCATGACGCCGGTGACGTGAGCGCCGCAGGTCTGGACCTGGGCACGCTCGAGCCGGCCTGGCGCGCGTTCGTCGCGGACGTGCCGCTCCCGGGCGGCGCGCGGGAGCTGGCGGAGCTGCGCTTCCATCGGCCCTCGATCTTCGCGCGCACCTGCCCGCATCTCGTGGCGCAGCTCCGGAGCGCGCTCCAGGGCGACCTCCGGGCAGGCGACGACGCCGCGGCGCTCGCGACCTGCGAGGAGATCCTGGCCATCGAGCCGGCGGACCTCTTCGCGCTGCGGACGGAGGTCGCCGCGCTGGCTCGCGCGGGGCGCCTGGGCGAGGCCGAGGGGCGCCTGGAGGCGCTGGCCGAGGGCGCGCCGATCGCGCTCGTCACGCAGGCGCGGGAAGCCGTGGCGGACGCGCTGTGGGTCGCCGGGAGAAACGCCGAGGCGCGGGCCCGCTACGAGGCGCTGCTCGCGGAGACGCAGACGGAGGACGCCGCGCGCAACCGCGAGGTGAAGGTGCTGGGCACTCGGGATCCGGACGCCGGAGACGCCATCCGGGACCTCCTCGTCGGGCCTGGCGGGCGGCAGGAGAGCGCGCCGCTACCGCTTCACCACGCCTGGCGCATCGCCGAGGCGCGGCCCGACGGGCTGGGCCCCTACCTGCTGGCCCGCCAGCTCTGGCTCGCGGGGCGCCTGGATCTCGCCCGCGACGCGCTGGCGGACGCCGAGCGTCGCGGGCTGCCCACGGAGCGGCTGAGGCGCGAGGCCTTTCGGCTTGCCGGCGTGCTCTCGTTTGCCGCTGGCGATCACGAGATGAGCCGAGCGCGCTTCGAAGCGGCGGTGGAGGACCCGGTCGTTCGGCGGGAGGCGGAAGACTGGCTCGCGCGTCTCGACGATGCGTCGCGACACGCCGCGGACCCCGGCGCCTCGCGCTAGTGCGAGGAGTCGACACGCGAGGCGAGGAGCCCTTCGACGTAGTCGCTCTCTACGACCGAAAGCCGGACGGCCTGCTCCCGTCGGTGGTCGGCGCCAAGGTCGAAGGGCGAGAGGTAAAGGCGCAGCTCGCCAGCGCCCATCGCCGGGCACGGAGGACGATCGCACCAACGAAAACGGCCCAGCGCCGGGGGGCGATGGGCCGTTTCGACGGGCGCGCGAAAGGCTCAGCCGCCGCCGAGGTTCTGCGTCTTGTTGACGATGAAGCGCATGTTCTTGAACTCGCTCTGTCCGAGCGTGTAGACGACCTCCGCCAGCGTGCGGAAGGGCGTGCGTCCGTCGGCGATGATCTGCACGTTGCCTTCGAAGGGGCGCCGCGTGTTCTGCGCCGCGATGAGCTTCTTCAGCTCGGCGACGCGCTGCATCTCGCGGAAGAGCGGCGTGATGAGGAAGCCGTTGCCGCCGCCCTGCTTGCTGCTGGGATCGACGACGCCGTTGCGCAGCTCGAGCACCTGCTCCCCGTCCACGAGGATGGCGTTCCGGCTGATCTGCACCGGCGTGGTCTCCTGAAGCTCGACGGTGGACGTCGAGTAGGGGATGCGGAGCTCTTCGTTCTGCGTGATCGACGCCGCCGACGACGACGCGAACTGCATCACCATGAAGACGAGGAGGATCGTCATCATGTCCATCATCGGGTAGATGTTCAGCCCGTGATGCTCCGGGTGGGGCATCCGCTTCTTTTTCTTGCGGATGATGCGGCGGACGTCGGCCGCGGTGGCCTGTTCTTGCTCGGCCATGGTCAACGCACTCCCGCCGAGAGGAGAACCTCGTCGAAGAGGGTCTCGCCCTCGTCGTCTTCACGGACCGCGTCCATGGCCTGGACCAGGAACTGGTACTCGATGAGCGGGTCGGCGCTCACCGTGATCTTCACCTCGTCCGGGAACTCGGCCTTCACGCGGGACGCGCAGGTGCGGAGCGCCGGCAGGTCGTAAGCGTTGCCGGTGCGCGGCACGGTGATGACGGAGCCGCTCGCCGTGTCCTGGCAGCCGGGCGCGAGCTTGCCGCCCGAGCCCGCCAGGATGAAGCCGTTCTCCACCACCGTGAGGTTGAGGTTCAGCGGCTTCTCGTCGTCCGGCGGCCGGCTGCCTACCCCGCCCCGGCTGTAGCTCGGGAGCGACGCCTCCACCTGGGCGTAGAAGGCCACCGAGCTGATGGACATCAGAAGGAACATGATGAGGTTCACGACGATGTCCAAGAAGGGGACGATGTTCAGCTCGTCGTCCGTCTCGTCCGGACCCGGCTCGTGATAGGTCGTGTGCTTCTTGATGTAGGCGCGCTGCGCCGCGGTGAACTTCTTGGGCATGGCCGCCCCCGCCTCAGCCCTTCGGGCGGAGCGTGAGCAGGTTTTCGAGCTTCTGGACGGCCTTCTCGACCTCTTCCTTCTGCTTCTTCGCCATGCTGCTCAGCACGAGGTGGAAGCTCATGCAGACGACGGCGATGAAGAGGCCGAGGAACGTGTTCCACATGGCCTCCGAGATGCCCGCCGAAAGGAGCGCACTCTTCTGCGCCGGGTCGTCGATGGTACCGACGGCCGCGAAGGCGCGGATGAGACCGCGGATGGTGCCGAGGAGGCCGATGAGCGTCGCCAGGTTGGCGAGCGTCCAGAGCCACGGGATGCGCTTCTCGATCTTCGGAATCTCTTCCGAGGCCTTCTCGTCGAGGTTCGCGATGATCGCGTCCTCGCCACGGTTCACCTGCGTGAGCCCGGCCTTGATGATCTGCAGCAGCGGCAGCGGTGCCGCTTCCGTGAGCTTGATGGCGCGGTCGATGTTCCCCGCCTGCACGAGCTTCCGAATCTGCGCCATGAACTCCGCCGTGTTCACGCGGTACTTCGTCAAGATGAAGACGAAGCGCTCGGCGACCACCGCCAGCGAGAACGCCAGCACTGCGATGTTGATGAAGGAGAACGGGGCACCCTCGAGCAGTGCGTGCCAGATTTCTTCCATCTGAAGAGCTCCCTACCTTCCAGGCCTCTGAATCACGTCCCGGACTTTCGCCGTACTCGCGGCGGCGTGCCAGGTCCTCGACCCGGGACGACATCCCACGAGCATGCGTCTCGTCATGCGCTCAGCACGTCACCAGTGGCTCCATGTGGAGAGCCTCGGGGGCGTGTTGAATCGGGCCGGAATCCCTTGAAATTCTTCGAAACTTTGGCGATTGCCGTGAGGTGGGGAACCTACCCCAGCGCTCTCGGCGTTGTCAACGAAGACCGAACTGGCCTTCGCGTCATGGGCTTCAGTGCCCGTGGTGCCCAACGGCGGCTCGCACGGAACTTTCGAGGGGGCTCGCTGTCGGAAGGCACAAGTTGGGTGGTCGATCGTTCGCTCACGCCCCTCGGCGGGGGCCATTGACAGGACGGGTTGGGCCCGTATTCTCTCCCCTCGCATTTCGGGCGCGCCCAAAAACCGTATGTTTCCAATGCTTTTCGTACGTAGCCGGACCGCCCGGCGTGTGTGAGGGCACTGGAAGCACCCAGATGGGGGTAGCCGCAAAGCGCGGTGACGCCCTACGGAGGCGCAGCGGGGCGTCCGCTCGGTGGTTCACACTCGGCCAGGGCCGAGGGTTCAAGGGATTTCAGGAGGCAGTTCTAAATGGCGGCTCTTAATCATGCGTTCGAGGAGGGTGGATGGGCGATGTACGTCATCCTCTTCTGGCTGGTTCTCGCGATCGGCTTCGCCATCGAGCGAGCGGTGTACCTCTACAAGTCGTCCATCAATAAGGACGTCTTCCTGTCCACGATGCAGAAGTGCATCCTGGCCGGCGACATCGGCCGGGCCATCAAGCTCTGCTCGGCGGCCAACGCGCCCCTCGCGCGCATCGTGAAGGCGGGCCTCATGAAGGTGAACCGCCCCGACGCCGAGGTTCAGGCGGCCATGGACGAGGCCGCGCTCCGCGAGCTCCCGAAGATCGAGACGCGCACGCCCTTCCTCGGCCTCTTCGCCAACCTGGCGATGCTCTCGGGCCTCTTCGGCACCGTGCTCGGGCTCATCAACGCCTTCGCCGCCGTCGCCGGCGCCGATCAGGCCTCGAAGGCCACCATGCTCGCCAAGGGCATCTCGGAGGCCATGAACTGCACGGCCTTCGGCCTCATCAGCGCCATCGTCGCGCTCATGAGCATGGCGGTGCTGAACGGCAAGACGCAGGGCCTCCTCGACGACATCAACGCCGCGACCGTGCAGGTGATGAACCTCGTCGTGAACAACCGCTCGAAGGTCAACCTCCAGGGTCTGCCCGCCGAGGGCGGCGCCTGAGGATCGCACCTTGGGTGGTATCGACACCGGCGGCGGAGGCGGCGGCAAGAAGGAGGTCGATCAGGAGATCCCCCTGATCCCGTTCATCGACCTCCTCTTCTGCTGCATCATGTTCCTCCTGGCCACGGCGGTCTGGAACCAGCTGGCGCGCATCAGCGCGAACCAGCAGACGCCGTCGCCGAACCCGGACGCGGAGCCCCAGGAGCCCGACGACCGGGTGAAGCTCATCCTGCAGGTGCAGAACTCGGGCTACGTGCTCGCATCGAGCGCCGGGGACAACATCACCATCCCCAAGAACGGTGACGCCTACGACGTGGAGGAGCTTCGCGCGAAGCTCCAGCAGCGTCGGCAGATGGAGCCGAACCGCCGCGACATCACCGTCGCGCCGGAGGATGGGGTGCTCTACTCGGACGTGGTCGCGGCCATGGACCTCGTGGTCGGCGAGGGCTTCCCTCAAATGAATCTGAGCGACGGCGCCGGCCTTCTCTGAGAGCGACACGACCATGCCGATTCACAAGCCGGAACAGGTCCTCCTTCACAAGATCCCGCTCAAGTTCGTCCGCGACAAGGTCGGCGGCGGGGGCAAGAAGGCGGTGGACCAGTCGCTGCCGCTCATCCCCTTCATCGACTTCCTGATCACGCTCGTCGTCTTCCTGATCATGAACTTCAGCGCGTCGGGTGAGCTCCTCGCGCAGAACGCCTCGATCACGATGCCGAGCGCGGCCAACACGGAGTCGCTGGAGATCGCCCCGGTCATCGCTATCGACGCGCGCGTGATCACCCTCGACGGGAACCGCGTGGCCGACACCCAGACGCTCGCGCAGCAGACGCAGCTCGAGCGCATCGAGGGCCTCGTGCAGCAGCTCGAGCAGCTGAAGCGCAACTGGAGCATCCTCCACCCCAACGATCCCTTCCCGGGCACGGTGGTGATGCAGGCGGACGTCGGCATCGACTTCCGTGTCATCAAGAAGGTGATGTTCTCGACGGCTCAGGCCGGCTACGTGAACGTCGCCTTCGCCGTGAACAAGATCGGCGACTGAGCCCATCCTTCGACGGGAAAGAGGCGTCGGGCGAGAGCCCGGCGCCTTTTTTCGTGCGCTTCCCCGCGTTGCGCGGCCGCGGTGCCGGTGGAACTCTCCCGCTCCCGTGGCCTCCAAGCTTCGGTGACGCCCCCCCCTCCCCCGACCACCATGGCCAGCGACCGCCTCGAGCCCGCCACCTTCGACGAGAACGAGGAGCGCGCCTTCGCGGCCAAGCTCCCCTGGAAGGGCGGGCTCCTCATCATCGTGGCGCTGGCCCTCGTCGTGGGCGGCTACCAGTACCAGCAGCGCTCTCAGCGCGCAGAGCTTCGCGGGACCATCGAAGCGCGGTGGCGCGCCAACGCGCTCCCCGT
>CALCTH010000672.1 GCA_937893795.1 uncultured Myxococcales bacterium
CGTGGGCGGCCCCGTAAACTCGCTGAGCGGAAACGAGGATGAGCCGGTTGTGCTCAACGGCCCTGATCTCCGGACGGCACTGAACAACTACCGGGCGGCTAACACCACTTTTTCTAGGGTGGATTTCGTGAGGAGTATCGCGAACGTAGCATTTCTCAACGGTTTCACCGTTGCAGAAATGTGCGACCTCTGGCTCTTCCACTTCGCGCAGACGCCTGGTGGCACCACGTGCCCCCTCCCCTGACCACGCGACGGGTGCGACTCAGTCCGTGCCTCGGTTTCCTGTTGTGGTTGTGTGGATGTGGGCCTGAGTTGCCGCTGTGCGCACCCGACGCAAATACCGGAGCCCGCTTTCGGATTGAACTAGTCTCGCAAGTCCCTTCTGATCCAGAAAACGGTCTCCAGTTCATTCAGGATATTCTGGAAGGTTTCGGGGACTCGTTCCGACGACCTCGGTGCGAAGGAGTGCCCTCTTTCATTGCACCCGAAACATCACAGCTCGAACTGGAGATTGGGTCTTCTACAGTTCACGCCGGGGACTCTCGAGACGAGGGCGCGTGCGATTCGTTGCGGTGCGAGAGCATCGGCCCGTTGAGCGAGACATACTCCGGGAATGCCCAGGCCCAGATTCCAGGATTCTTTGGCGAACCTCGTGCAGGATTCTATTGCGCGTCAGTCACACAGGACGCCTTCAACGTGCAGCTGGCATCAAACGACGGCACGAATGGGATTCTTGCTATCTTCTTCGGTGGCGAAGCGTCGTGCGGCGAGGCGTGGTACGTTAGGCTTACGCCGTTGCGACCCTAGGACATCTCGCTACTGGTAACTCAACACTGCAGGGCCGCATCTCGCGCGTACAGCTCATGATGCCGGGGCCGCCAAGACGAACACTTCGGGTCCGACACGCCACTCCACTGGGTGCCGCAATGATTGCAGCAATAGCGGCGTCAGCGTCTCTAGACCCTGCGCCGGTCGTTGCAGCCATATACGGAGTCGACTCGCGTCGCGTGCACCCCGTTGGAGACTACGAAACGCAACTCGCCGAGATGTCTTTCGCCGTAGTCCCCACGGCACGGATTCGCCCTGAACCGGGTCGTCCTGGTTTCTTAGCGATTCGCGGAAGCCCTGCGAGCGATGAGTTCCGTCTCTGCGACTCTGAGCCCTACGCGAGCGCGGTTTCCGTTGCGGTCTGCTCGGCCTTGCTGGTGAAGCCGTCCCTCGCGGTGACCGCGAAGCACTGCGTTCGGGACGGATCCGATACGTCTATTGCCTTGGTGCGTTCACAGGTCATCCGTGACGAGTTCAGAACCATGGGCCCGAGGGGATACTTAGTGCCGAGGAGTAGCGTGTTCTTGCCGGGCAACGACCTGGTCGAGGTTCACGAAGTCCCTCACTTGGACATCGCATTTATTGGACTCTCGAGGGATGCCGATGCGGCTAGCCCGCTCCCTCTGTGCGACTTGGGCCATAGCCCATCGTGGCTGGTAGGCGCTGGACACAGCCTGGGCGTGGCTTTGACGCTCTATGACGCTCACGTCGGGCTAGACAGCCCCGGAAGCACGCTTTTTTTCGCGAGCGCTGACGCCTCGGTGGGAGCAAGCGGCGGTGGGTTGATCGACGCAACCGCAGGCTGCGTCGCGGGTATATTTCTTGGCGGCCGACGCGACTTCGCATTGCAACCTGGCGGGTGCAACCGATCACGAGTCTACCCAAGAAGGGAAAGCGGAGAGAGGATTCTAGGCGGAGACTCGGTGCGCGACGCACTTTCGACCATAGCGGATTAGTCCGCGTCCACGAACGGGACTTGGTGTGCACGCCGCGCTACGCACCTAGAAGCTCGACGTCCCCGCCTCGAGCCAGGAAGGCCTCGCGCGTCATGCACAGCGTGCGCGGGCGGCCCTCGGTCGAGGCCTTGACGATCGCGAGCATCCCGGCCGTCTTCAGCGTCTCGAGGGCGTCGTCGAAGGCGCGCTTGTCGATCTTCCGGAGACGTCGCCGGAGCTTCCAACGCTGCTCGCCACCGCCGGCGCGCCGTAGCGTCTCGAGGATCACGTTCTGATTCTGCTCGTGCTCGGTGTCCGCCACGCTGGTGGAGACGCGCCAGGCGAAGCGCTCGACCAGGTAGCGCGCGAGGTCCACGCCCCAGCGCGCGTCCCCGGCGTCGACGACGGGCGAGGTGATGGAGCGCCCGCAGGCCCGGATGAGGGCGAGCTTCGCCGCCGCCGGGTCCACGCGCGTCCAGAGTCCGCCCTCGTCCCCTCGAGCCCGTAGGGCGGCGCGGCGCGTGCGCATCTCGTCGGCCAGGGCGTCGAAGATGGCCTCCGCCTCGGCCGAGATGGGGACCACGCGGGGCTCGGGGACCGAGTCGGCCGGGAGGGAGCCCGCCAGCCCGTCGAGCTCGGCCCACCGGCGGAGCTTCGTCACCAGGCCCGAGGGCGGCGCCGCGCGGTCCACGGGCACGCGCCGAAAGAGCGGGTCCGGGTCGTCGCTCTCGAAGACCAAGAGCCTCGAGAGGAAGCCATCGTTCACCTGCTCGGAGGTCATGGAGTCGAAGACCTTGGACGGGACGCTTGTCCCCCAGAGACAGAGACAGGGCTGCTCGACCCGGGCCCCCTCGCGCGCGGCGTACGTCTTCCCGTAGTACGTCCCGCCGCTGGCGCCGTAGAGCTTCAGATAGACGGCGACCTGGTGGGCGATGTGCGCCGGGGCCCGCGGGCTCGCCATGGCCCGAAGCGTGACCCCGACCTCGTCGAGCATGAACACGCACGAGGGCGTCTCCGTGAGCGCCGTCGTGATCGCCGCGTCGCTCGCCATGTCATCGTAGCTCGCCAGCTTACCCATCCCGGCCGCGCCCAGGGCCCGCCGCGGGAGCGCGCGCGTCGCCGCTTTCCCGGCACCGTTCTCGGCGAGGCCGAGGGCGTAGAGGTTCGTCCTCGTGCCGTAGGCACCCTGGACCCGGCGACCCATCACGGCGCCGAGCGTGGCGAGCGCGGAGCCGAGCGCGAGGATCGGCTGGGGCTTCGGCGCAGCGGCCACGGTGTAGGCGTGGAGCTCGCCCAGGAGCCCCGGAAGCTCGAGGAGGTGAGCGGGGAACGGACCCGGGTCCTGGCCGTCCTCCTCGTCGACCTTGACCACGGCCGTCGCGTTGTCGTTTGCGGGCTCCGGCGCGTCGTTTCGCTTGTCGCTTCCCTTGGCGATTCCGGCCGCGAGGATGCCCGTGAGGTCGACGTCGGGAGGGAGCTCGACGGTCCCGCTCTCGCCGCCGTAGCCCCGGGCGCGCAGGTCGCGCGCCGCTGCTTCGTAGTCGCCGCCGTGCTCGAGGACGGCGAACGCGCCGAAGCGCGTGTAGCTCTTCTCGGGCGCGAAGGCCGTCGAGCTGGTGAAGACCCAGAGCAGGCCCGACTCGCCATAGTTCGTCGTCGCGCTCTGACCGCTGCTCTTCCCCGGGCGCCGCCAGAAGGTCTCGTCGTGGCGCTTGTAGAGCCGGCGCCAGCCATGGGGCTCGAGGATCTCCGCCCACGAGGTCTGCTGCTCGAAGTCCTCGCCCGGCTTCAGGCCGTCGGACGTGCCCGAGAAGGTCATGGGCGCCGGGGCCGGTGGGGTGACCTGGTTCATGCTGCGCGCGAGGTCGAGGAGCGCCTCCCGCTCCTCCTTTGAGACCTCCTCGACCGAGCCCACCCCACCGGCGAGCATCTCGTAGGCGCCGCCGCTCTCGTGCACCTTCCCCGCGCTGGGCGCCGCGATGATGTAGCCGCCTCGGCCGCGCGTCTCGATGACCGCCTTCATCGAGCCGTCTTCGAGCTCCACGCGCGCGAGCTTCTGGTTCCCGGTGACGTGCTCCCCGGCCCGCCACACGAGATGCCACCCACGCGGCGTCAGCTCGAGGTAGACCAGGGCCGCGCGCTGGAGGAGCGGCTCGAGCCCGCAGGCCTTCGCCGCGTCCTGGTAGCTCTCCCAGGCGGCGTGGTCGTCGAAGTCGAGGCACTCGTAGCCGTTCCCCATCACGAGCCCGAGGCCGACGCTCTCGTCCTCGCGGAACCAGTAGTCGACCTCGGCCTTCGTCGGCGGGCGCTGCTGGAACTGGCCCCACCGACGCACGGCAGGAGCCTTCGAGCCGTCGGCTCGGATAGGGATGGGCCGGAGCCCGGCGGCGAGGGCTTGGATGGCCGCTGACTTGACCGTTGAGTCTAGCGTCATAAGGCTTGAGCTGTGGAGCTCTCGGAACGAGTCGTTGCCGCGCTAATCACGGCAGGAACCACCATCTTCGTAGCGCTTATCAGTGCCTTAGCAGGATACCTAACGTCCGAACGAAGACACCGAAGGGCACCTCGTGCCGAGCACGACATATCCCGAGTAAAATTCGCCGAAGACACGCTTGGCGCCATGTCTGTGTGGGAGGGTAAATCTTCCATTGCAGTAGAGATGTGTAGCTACTTCATCGGCATAGAATGGGACGACCCGTCCGCGGGTGAGGAGCTAAAGCTTCCGGAAGACAAGCCGTTGAGCAAGCTGTTCAATTTCTCATCCGACGAACTAGATCGTCTGTTTCTTAGTGACGAATTCCTGAAACGGACGGCATCTCTGCTTGATGAGAAGGAGCGTTCCTCAGCGATGAGGCTGCGCAAGTCCTCGATAGCTCTGAGGAACAAGCTATGGGACTGCACGGCTCGCAAAGTGGCTCGGAGGGAGGAGCTTGAGTCCATCATCACTCTTGATGAGTCACTTCGCAGCCGAATAGACGATCTGCGGCAGCAGCTTCGCAAGGTCGTCGGGCGGACCTGACTGCGATTCGGTGAAGGCCGAGCGCCCGGATGACGCGCGGGTAGCGGGGCTGGTGGTCGACCTCCAGCTCCTCCGGGACCATCAGCTCACCCTGGCGGCGGATGGCCTCCATGACCGTCTTCGGCGGCTCCTCGGAGGAGCGAGCTCGCCACCACTTCCGCCCGAAGTAGCTCCCCCGCGCGTGCTCGATCGGGACGAACTCGGTGAACGTCTGGAGGCCGCAGCGGTAGGTGACTCGGAAGGTCGGCGGCTTGCCGTCGCGCCCGGGGTGGCTCCGGTAGCTCACCTCGTCGACGGCGTGGATATCCAGCTCGGGCTCGCGCTTCTCGGTGGAGAGTACGGGCGCCTCGTCAGCCTTGGCCTCGTGGACCGGGGCCTCTTCGATGGGGAACGCGAAGCCGCACTCCCCGCACTCGCGCGCGCTCGCGTGCGTCACGTTCCGGCACTCCGGGCAGACCTTCATCGGAGCGACGCCGCCGCCCTTCCCCCGCTTGTTCCGGACCTTGATCTGGTCGACGGGGCCGTGGCGCCGGACGTTGCCGGCGAAGTCGAGGATGAGGCAGTCCTCCTTGCCCGGCGCGATGCGCAGACCGCGCCCGATGATCTGTGCGTAGAGGCCGGGCGACTTAGTGGGCCTCAGCATGATCACGCAGTCGACGTCGGGCGCGTCGAAGCCGGTGGTGAGCACGCCGACGTTCGTGAGCGCGCGGAACTTCCCAGCCTTGAAGTCGCGCACGATGCGGTCGCGCTCTGCCGCCGGCGTCTTCCCGCTCACCATCTCGGCCGAGATGTCTCGCTCGCGGCGCGCGTCGCGCACGTGCTCGGCGTGCTGGATCCCCGCGCAGAAGATGAGCCACTTCTTCCGGTCCGCTGCATGGTGCTCGACCTCGTCGAGGGTGCGCTCGACCAGGTCGACGTCGTCCATGACCGCTTCGAGCTCGCCCTTCACGAACTCGCCCGCGCGCGTGCGCACGCCGGAGAGGTCGGCCTCGCTCACGCCTGACTTCGAGCGCAGCGGGGAGAGGTAGCCGTCGCCGATGAGCTGGAGGATCGGGACCTCGTAGGCGATGTCCGAGAAGATCGCGTCGTCGCCCTCGTGGAGCCAGCCCGAGCCCATGCGGTACGGCGTCGCCGAGAGGCCGATCACCTTCAGCGCCGGGTTCATGGTCCGGAGGTCGTCGAGGAGCTGGCGGTATTGCCCGTGCCCCTTCGTCGGCACCCGGTGGCACTCGTCGATGATCACCATATCGATGCGCTCGAGCGCGCCGGGCCGCTTGAGCACGCTCTGGACGCTCGCCACGGTCACCGGGCGCCCGAGCTCCCGCCGACGCAGGCCCGCCGAGTAGACGCCCACCTTCAGCGGCCCGAGGCGCGCGTCGAGCTTCGCGGCGTTCTGTTCGACCAGCTCCTTCACGTGCGTGAGGCAGAGGAACCGGGTCTCGGGGAAGGCGTCGAGACAGCGCTCGATCCACGCGGCCTGGATGTGGCTTTTCCCGCCACCCGTCGGCACGACGATCAGCGGGTTGCCGGTGTACTTCGAGAAGTACGTCCAGAGCGCGTCGATCGCCTCCTGCTGGTATGCGCGGAGCTTCACACCTCGCGCTCCCATCGCCCGGCGAGCCGGTGCGTCGCGAACCTCCAGCGGACCGAGACCTTCCAGGCCTCCCACCAGGCGTCGAACGTCGCCCACCACCTCGCGCGGCCGTTCCACGATGGCGCCTTGCCCGCGTCGTTGTAGTCGGCCAGCGACTTCCGCATGGAGCAGCCGGGAAGGCCCCGATAGGCGTGCGGCGCGGTCACGCCGCCAGCGCCTGGACGCCCCAGCCCTCGCCCTTCTGGCGGACCTCGAAGCGCTGGCCCTCGACCTCGACGAAGCCCGGCCAGCCCTCGAGCACGGCCCACGTGCGCGCCGCGCCCCTCGCGTCGTGCGCGTAGACGGTACGTGCGTCGAAGCGCTCGCCTCTGCTCGTGGGTTCGAT
>CALCTH010000673.1 GCA_937893795.1 uncultured Myxococcales bacterium
CCGTTTCCGTCTCCGTCTCCGTCTCCGTCTCCGTTTCCGTCTCCGTTTCCGTCTCCGTCTCCGTCTCCGTCTCCGTCTCCGTTTCCGTTTCCGTTTCCGTCTCCGTTTCCGTCTCCGTCTCCGTCCCCCTGCCCTTGCCCGTCTCTCTCTCCCTCCGCGGCCCCGCGGACGCGGAGCGCGGTGGCCTCCGCTCTCAGCCGCCGGCGCAGGCCGTCGAGCGTCGGCCAGGCCTCGATCTCCTGCCACTCGCCCCACCAGAGGCGAAGGTCGCAGCGGAGGGCGTCGTCCTCCATGGCCAGCGTCAGCTGCGGGCGGCTCTCCTCCGCCGTCCCGTCCCTGCGCGAGCGCGCGCCGCAGACGTCGGCGTCGTGGAGGTCGGCGCGGAGCTGGGCGAGCTCGCCGCTCGTCAGCGTTCGCTCGCTCCGCAGTCCCCCGGGCTCCTGGAGAAAGCGGGTCCGGCCGTCGCGCTTCACGAGGATCAGCTCGCGTCCCCAGCGCGCGCTCGTGACCTCCCACGCCAGGACGAGGTCCTCGGCCTCGAGCTCCCCGACCGCCGGGATGCTCGCGGGCTCCGCCGGCGCCTCCGCGTCCGAGGGCCCACAGGCCCCCACGAGGCTCAGGACGACGAGCACGCGGGTCATGGGGAGGGGTCCTTCTCGTCGTGGGGCGCGCGCCGGGTGTAGAGCTCGCCCGCGGCCGAGCGATGCAGGGCACGGGTCTCCGGGGTCTTCCTCAGGCGCCAGAGCGTGCTCGTGGCGCCGATGGACTCGGCGCCGTCGTAGCGCGTGGCGTTCGGCTCCGCCGCTTCGAGCAGCCACCCACCCTCGGCCACCAGCCGTTGCTTCGCGAGCACGCGGTCGGGCGCCCGGCGGGATCCGCCAAAGCTGAGCCACAGGCGGCCGGCAGGCTTCAGCGCCTCGCGGGCCCGGTCCAGGAAGAGCGCGAAGCCCTCGGGCGCGTAGGGAGGGTCCGTGACCACGCAGCCGAAACGCGCCTGGAGTCCCTTCGGCAGCGGATCCCGCAGGTCGTGGGCGTGCGTGCGAAGCCGCGCCTCGTCGCCCACGGTGTCCCGGGCCCAGCCGAGGAGCGCGTCGTCGACGTCGAGCACGTCGAGGCGCCGCTCGATGCCGGCCTCCTCGAGAAGCCCCGCGAGGGCCACCGCGATGCCATCGTCGTCGCCCAAGAAGAGCAGACCCCGCTGCGCGTCGCCCGCTTCGAGCAGGTGCTGGGCGCGCCGCAGCGTGCTCGCCGGCTCCGCATGAACCTGGTCGAGCGCCCGCTTGGGCCCCGGCCGCGTTCGAAGTCGTGCGATCAGCGCGCTCAGGCTCTCGTCCGCCGGCGTGACGGACCGGCGACCGTGCAGCTCCCGGGCGAGCGCCGCGAGCCCGCGCTCGTTCAGCCGCAGCTCCGAGCCCGTCGCGGCGAACCACTTGGCCTTGTCCTTTTCGAGCGCCGCCACGACCGAGTGCGCTTCGCCGGACGCACGCACCAGGGCGCTCCGGGCCATGGGGCGCCCATGGCCTAGCGCGTCGAGGACCCGAAAGACGCCTTCGTCCACGGCGCCGACGCAGTGCTCAGTTGGCGCCGCGGCGCACGAGCGCCGCGATTCCCCGGGCGATGTCGTTTCGCTCGGCGAGCGTGAAGCCTTCGCGCTCGTAGACGATGCGCCCGGCGCGGTCGACCCACACGGTCATGGGGGCGCCCCGGCGCGGGTTGAGCCGGCTCGTCACGGCCGTGTCGAGGTCACTCACCACCGGGAAGGTCAGGCCCAGGCGCCGCACCACCGGGGAGGTCCGCGCGAGGGTCTCGGGGCCGTCCATGGAGATGGCCACGACCTTGAGCCCCTGCTCCTGGTAGCGCGCGTAGAGCTGCTGGTAGAGCGGCAGCTGCTGCTTGCAGGGCTCGCACCAGGTCGCCCAGAAGACGATCGCCACCGGGCTCTCGCCCAGGTGCTCGCCCATCTCGAAGTTGCCGCTCACGGGGCCGCCGGGGATCGAGGGCAGCGAGAAGGCCGGCGGTCGCGCGCCAACCCGCGCCTCGGCGAGGGGCGGCGCGAAGGAGGCCGCCAGGGCGAGGACCGAGAGCAGGGCGAAGGGGCGGGTCAAGGGACGCATGCGTTTCTCCGACGGGCGAGCGAGGCGCGGATTCACCGCACCGGAATTTCAGAAAGGGTCCGGCCCGTGCCGGGGCGGCGTCCTGCCTAGAGGCGAATCACGAGCTCCGTGAGGACGCCCTCGAAAGCCGGAACCTCCCGGCACACCCCGCCGGAACAGATGATACCCGCCGGGGTCTGCCCACCGAAGACCCGCAGGAAGCTCCCGTCGAGGAAATCGACGCGTGCCTCGGCGGCAGGGTAATAGGTCGGGTTCTCGGGGAACTCCGTGTTCCAACCGAGCGTGGGCGAGAAGCGGACGCGACCGCGCCAGGAGTACGTGAGGCTCGCGGTGCCGCGCTCATAGCGCTTGAAGATACCGCTTAGCCGCTGCTCCTCGCTGCGCTGGTCGATGGTGAGCTCGAGCGAGTGGTCGCCGAAGACCACGCCGCTCTCGAACTTCCCATGGAAGACCTGCCAGTCGCGGTCGCCGCGCTGTGCTGCGAAGGCCTCCGTATCGGCGAGCCAGGTCTCGCGCCGGTACCCGAGCTCGACGTCGAGGGTCCAGCCGATCTCGTCGGCGCCGAGCGCGTCGTTCACGCGCTGGACCTTCACCGAGGGGTGCGTGACGAGGATGCCCTCCTCCCACGGGTTCACGTCGGGGAGCTCGGCGTGGGCGTAGGCGAGAAACGTCCCGCTCACGCTCCATGGGCCCGGCGCAAAGCCGTAGTCCACCTGCACGCGGCCGCCGCGACCGCTGTAGAGGTGCCGCGGGCGCTCGGGGTCCCGCTCGAGCGTCGGCTGCGCCCCGTAGATCCGGTACTCCTGGCTCTCGCCGAGGAGCGGCACCGTGTCGGAGACGAGGAAGTTCACGTACTCCTTCCACTCGAGCGCGACGCCCAGCGAGCCCGTCTGGTACTGCGCCGCGCCGTAGATCGCGTGGCCCCACTCGCGGTCGTCGATGTCGCGCCGCCCGATGTTGCCCTGGCGGAAGCGGCGCATGGCGTTGGCCTCCACGTAGAGGTTCAGCGCTCCGTCGGCGAGGTCCGGCATGCCCACGTGGCCGCCGAAGACGTTGAGCGTCGTCTCGAGCGTGCTCAGGGCGTCGGAGGTCTCGGCGAAGTAGGTCGCCTGGCCGAGGAAGCCCACGTCGAGCGTCGGGGCGCCCGCGCCGCCGAGGGGTAGGCGCAGGCCGCCTTCACCGCCGACGACCATGTCCCGGTCGCGCGCGCCGAAGGGAACGCGAAGCTGGTCCTCGGGGAGACGCCGGATCTGAAGCGTCTGCGGGTCGAGGTTCTGCGGGTTGACCGCGCCGCCGAGGAGCTTCGCGTAGACGCGGCGTCCGTTGTACGCGACCTGGCCGCCCTGCAGTGAGTTGTCGACGCCGAGCTGGGCGACGCGCCGCAGGCTGAGCGCGATGCCGCGGCCGAGCACGGCGTAGCTGTCACCGGCGTCGATGCTCCAAGGACCGCTGCCGTAGTGGAGCCCGAGGCGCTCGAGGCGCACGTCGTTGTCCACGCCGCAGTTGCTGGCCACCGGCGGGCACTCCGTGTCGAAGCCCTTGAGGAAGGCGTCGAGGCGCGCCGTGAGGCGGAAGTCGCCGAGCTGCAGGCTGGGCTCGAGGCGCTCCCAGATGCCGAGGAAGTCGTCGTCGGTCGTGTTGTCGTTGTAGTTGTCGAAGCGGTACTGGATCACCGTCGTCGACGTGAGCGCGAAGGTGAGCGGCTCGAAGAGACCGGGCTCCTCGAGCTCCGCCTCGTCGGGGATGTCGCCGAAGAAGTCGTCACCGCCGCCGCCGCCGTCGAGGTCATCGAGGTCGTCCGGCAGCTCGAAGGGCTCCGGCTCGGGCAGGTCGTCCGCGCCCACCGGCTCGACGGTGTCGTCGCCGGCCGACTCTCCGGCCGCGGCATCCGGCTCCCCGGGCGTCTCCGCCGCGGGAGCCTCGGGCGGGGCCTCTTCGGCCGCGTCGCCTGCAGGAGCGGCCGGCCCCGGGGTCTCCGGGGCCGTCTCCGCCTGCCCATGCGCCGTTCGGACCTCCACGCTCCCCGCGAACAGCGTGAGCGCGAGGAGCAGGGTGAAGCGTCCGAAGGGCGTCATGGCTCGAAGGGACGCGGCTCGGCCGCGTCCGCGTGACTCACTCCGCGCCGTCCAACAGAGCCTGGATGCGCTCGACGAGACCGCCGATGGGGTCGCTGCCGACGGGCTCGAGGCCCGTCAGGCGCGCGGCGATGATGCCGTCGCCATCGAGGATGAGCGTGTTCGGAAGCGCGTTGAACTCGTAGACGCGGGTCAGGCCGTCCGGGTCGAGCACGAGGCTGAACTGCCCGGGAGCCGCGAAGTCGTCGGTGCCGAAGCCGTCGGCGGTGTAGAAGTCGTCGATCCAGCGGTCGCAGGCGGCCTGGTCAGCCACGCCGAAGTCGATGTTCTGCGTGAGCACCTGCACGACGCGCACGGGCTGGCCGCGGAAGACCTCGAGGAGGTTGTCGCGAAGCACCGTCGACTCCGTGCGGCAGGGGCCACACCACTCGGCGGCGCCGATGAGCACGGTCACCTCGGCGTTGCACCAGTCGGCGCCGGGGAACTCGAAGTTCGTGCTGCCGTTGCAGCCCGGGAGCGCGGCCTGCAGCGGCGGGAGCCGGAGGCCCACGTTGCCGCCGCAATCACCGATGCCACCGCACATCGCGTACTCGTCGCAGGTGCCGGGGCCACCGCCGGTGTCCATGTCCACATCGATCACGGACATGTCGTCCGCCGTGCCCGACCCGTCGCCGACCGCGTCGTCGCCGCAGGCCGTCATCGGGAGCGCAAGCGCCGCCACTAGGAGAATTCGTTCCACGCTAGTCATCCTTCACCATCCTCTTTGCCCGCCCGCGCGTCGGCGGGCATCGTTCTTTGGTTGATCGCCAGCGCGTCGTCACGAGCGACGACGAGCCCGCGAGGTTCGCCCGGTCAGGAGCCGGGGAAGCACACTCCGTTGGAGAACGTGGTGCCGTCGCCGAGCACGTTCGCGCAGATGTAGCCGTCGCGGCAGTCCGTACCGCCGGGCGTGCACTCGTCGAGGCACTCGCCCGCGCCGCCCTCGGGGCCGGTCCGGAAGCACACGGCGCCACCGGGGCATCCGGCCTGGGGGAAGCTCCCCGCGTACTCGGAGTCCGGCGGGATACGGCAGGTGCCGAGGCAATACCCGCCCGGGGCGGCGTTGCCGAGGACCGTGCCGCTGCAGTTTCCGCTCCGGCAGACGTCGTCGCTGCCGCAGGCGGCGCCGATCTCGCTGCCGCTCGTGGGGGTCTCCTCGCAGCGTGCCGTGTAGGGGTTGCAGTTCGCGCCCCCGCAGTCGCCGTCCGTGCGGCAGAGCACCTGACAGACGCCCACCTCGTCGCGGGGGTCGTCACGTACGCAGCTCGCGGGCGGGCCGCCGCAGTCGATCGCGGCGACGCAGGTCGGCAGGCACGTCCCCACGCCGCCGAAGTCGATGCAGCGGCCGAAGCGGGAGTTGCCGCCGGGGAGCTCGAGGAGACAGTTCGTCGCGTCGGGGACCGGCTCCAGCGGGCATCGCCGCGTGCACAAGCCCCCCGGGAAGCCGCCCGTGAGACAGACCTCGTCGGGTCCGGGACACTGCGAATCTGCAGTGCAAGGGCCGTAAAACGTCGACATCATGGGCGGGGCATCGACGTCGATCATGTCGCCGGCGTCGCCGTCACCGCTGCCCGAGTCGTCGCCGCAGGCGCCGGACGCGACGAGCAGCCCCGCCGCGAGTAGGCGAAGCATCGAGGAGGTGTGCTGACGCGACGTAAGCTTCGAAGTCATGAGAGCAGCGGTTTACCAGTGCGACGTGGGCGTCGCAACGCATCGTGACGTGCCCGGGCGGGATGTGTGTGACCGTGGCGTGTCACCGCTCACGCCATGAAATCGTTATGAGACTTCCGTTCACGACCCGCCGGAAGACCGTTCGAGATCTGTGAATGGTCCAGCCGCAGCCGCGGACGCCCGAACGAGGATGCCGAGCCCGCCGCGCGTTCGCTGGGGCACCTCCCCGCGGAGGAGCGATGGACGCACGCGGCCGGGTCGGCTACCCGGTCCTCGTGCGCGCGGCTCCTCCCCTTCTGCTCTTCGGCCTCCTCGCGTGCTCGGACCTCGGTCGCGCGGAGCTCGGCGAGGGCTGCCTCGTGCAGGCCGACTGCGACGACGGGGCGCTCTGCGTGGGAACGAGCACGGAGCGCGGCGCGCTCTGCATGCTGAGCTGCGCGCCCTTCGAGACGCCGCTCTGCGACGACGGGAGCGTATGTCTCCCCAGCCTCGACGGGCCCCCCGTCTGCTTCCTGGGGGGTGAGGCAGCCGAGGGCGCGTCCTGCCTGACGAGCGACGTATGCGAGCCGGGTCTCGTATGCGTGGCTCTCCCCGGGGAGGGCGAGGTCTCGCGCTGCGCCCGCGCGTGCGACGCCCGCTCCCCCAGCTGTGGCGGCGGCCTGGCCTGCGTTCCCCTCGGCGACGCGGGCGATCCCGCGGACCCTTCGGCGAACCTCGGCTTCTGCGCGATCCCCGAGGACGGTTAGCTCCGATGCCCTTTCGGAGCACGCGGCGCGTGCGCTTCGGTGACGAGGACCACGCGCAGCTCGTCTACTACCCGCGCTTTCTGCACTTCTTCCACTGCGCGTTCGAAGACCTCTTCGACGCGCGGGCGGACGGCTATCGCACCTGCCTGGAGCGGGACCGCGTGGGTTGGCCCGCGGTGCGCGTCGAGACGGACTTCATGGCGCCGGTACGCTTCGGCGACCTCCTCGACATCGATCTCTGGACCGAGCGCCTCGGGGAAACGAGCGTGACCATGGCCTACCGCGGCGCCGTTCGTGGCAAGGACTGCGTTCGGGCCGCCATCACGCAGGCCTGCGTCGACCTGGGCGCGTTTCGGGCGACGGCGATCCCTCCGGCCTACCGGGCGCTCTTCGAGGCCGTGGCGGACGCTCCGGCCGATCTCGGCAGCGGTGCGCGCCGGCCCGAGTGACGCGCCGCATCAATCGCCCGGCGGCGAATTCTGCGCAATCGCCGGTGGTTGCGGTCGGCGCAGCCCATGTATGCTCACCGCCATGTCCATGGCCCAGGCCGCCCTCGGCGCGGCCCGCAACTACCTTCGCCAGAACCCCGACGAGCTCGGCCGCGCCATCCGCGGCGCCCTCGGCCTTCGCGTCGGGCTGCCCATCAGCGCGCTCCGCTGGGCGGGGCGCCAGGCCGAGCAGGCCGGCAAGGTGCAGGACCTCAAGATCGACCCGGTGCCGCCCGGTCTCAAGGTGGCCGCGTCCATCGACCCCATGAACACGCCGCTCCGTGCGTCCGCCGTGGTCTACATCGACCGCGTCGTGTTCAACGAGGAGGAGCTGACCGTCGCGCTCCGCCTCGAGGAGATCTCCCTCAAGCTCAACGGCGACGCGCAGACGCCGGTGGCCGCGCTGATCAAGAGCGGCGCCCTCGACCTCTCGAACCCGGGCACGCTCATCGGCTACCTGCCCAAGCGCTCGCCCGTGCTCTCCGAGGCGAAGGACAACCGCATCGTCCTCGACCTCATGCGCGACCCGAAGATCGGAAAGAACCCCATCGTGCGGCACGCCGTCGCGGCGCTCACGTCCTTCCTGACGCTGCACAGCGTGCAGACCGACGAGGGGCATCTCGACGTCGCCTTCCGGAGCTTCCCCTCGGGCCTCCGCGGCGCCGCGCGCAGCGTGCGCCGGAACGTCGTGCGTCCCGGCCTCAGCCGCTTTCTACCGCGATAGCGGCGAGCAGCTCACTCTTCTTCGGCGGCCGCGTCGATGCTCACGGCGTGGCCGTTCGCCTCGATCGCGTCGGGGTCATGGCCGTTGGCGTGGCCGCCGCTCCCGTTGGCGGCGCCGTTCGCACCGCCCCCGCTCGTGGCCCCCTTGGCGCCGCTTCCGTGCGCCGCACCGTTGGAGAGGTTCTCGCGCGGCCCTTCCGCGAGGCCTGCGCCGTCGAAGAGGTTCTGCTTCGCGGCGTCGCTGATCGCCTGCACGGCGGGGTGCTTGATGCGTCGCTCCACCGTGATGGCGTAGAAGCGCTCGCGAATGTTCGGGGCGCGGCCGACCACCTCCACGTTGTGGTGTCGGCGCACATCGTCCTCGATGACGGTGGGCGCCGGAAAGATCCCCGCGCCCTGCTCGCCGAAGACCTTCATGAGCGCCGAGTCCTCGAACTCGGCCACGATGCGTGGCCGCACGTCGGAGTCCTCGAGCCAGTGCTGGATGGAGCGCCGGAGCATCGTGTTCTCCGTCGGGAGAAGCACGGGGGCGACATCGAGGGAGCGCGGGAACTGGTCGCGGTGCCGTGCGGCGATCTCCTCGACGGCGAAAAAGGTCAGGCCGCACTCCCCGAGGGGGTGGTTGTAGGCCTTCACGCGCGCCGCGCCGCCGATGGGCGCGTCGGCCAGCACCATGTCGAGGCCGTGGATGCTGAGCTCCGCCAGAAGCTGCTCCGTCTTGCCCTCCTGTACGACGAGCTGAACGGGCTCGGCCATGGAGAGCGCCGGCGCCAGGAGACGTCGGCTGATGAGCTTCGGCAGCACGTCCGCCACGCCCACGCGGAGCCGAAGCGGGCGTCCGCTCGGGCGTCCCTTCAGCGTCTCGGTGAGCTCGCGGCCGAGCGTGAAGATCTCATCGGCGTAGCGGTAGACCAGCTGCCCGGTCTCGGTGAGCTGAAGGTTCCGTCCGACCCGCGTGAAGAGCTTCTGGTCGAGGGAGCGCTCGAGCGCGCGGATCTGCCCGCTGATGGTGGGCTGCGCGAGGCGCAGCTCCTTCGCGGCCCGGGAGATCGTCCCTTCCCGCGCGACCATCCAGAAGTAGAGCAGGTGGTGGTAGTTGAGCCAGTCCATCGGGGCCTCGGCAGCAGGAGGCCCACACCTGCATCGTGCGGCTACCTCCCGGTTTGCGAGGCGCCACCCGGACGGCACCTCACGGCTCAGCCGGCAAACTCCGTGTGGCGCTTGCGGTGCTGGGCACCGTCGGATGTGAAGCCGTGGCGAGATTTTGCCTAGGGTTCCCAGATGAGGACCCGCCGGGGCCCTTCGTGTGGATCCGCTTGCCGCCGCGGAGATCCACGTCGTTCCACTCGATGATCACCTGGCCTCCGCGATCCTCGTAGCTGGTCTCGAACGTCTGGAGCAGCTCGATGATGCTGTGGTCCACGTAGGCCACGCCGCCGACGTGGAGGTAGACGTGCTGCGCGGGCTTCAGCTTCTCGAGCGTCTCCGCGAGCTCCGGGAGGCGCACGAAGGTGGCCGCGCCGTGAAGGGAGATGTCCACGCGACCGGGCTCCTCCGCCAGGTCCACCTCGAGGTGCGTGAAGGTGTAGAGGAGCTTCGCGATGCTCAGGCCGAAGCCGAGCAGAACGCCCGTGAGCAGGTCCGTCGCCACGATCGTCGTGATGGTGATGATCGCGATGGCCAGCTCGCCGCGCCCGGCCTTCTTGCCGAGGTTCACGAGCCCACGCCAGTTGAAGAGCCGGTAGCCCGTGTAGACGAGGATTCCCGCGAGGCACGCCTTGGGGATGATCTCGAGGAGGTGCGGGACGAGCAGGATCGTCAGCAGGAGCCAGAAGCCGTGAATGATGGCGCTTCGTCGCGTCGTCGCCCCGGCCTCCACGTTGGCCGAGCTCCGCACGATGACGCCCGTGGCCGGGAGCGCACCGAGAGCGCCGCAGACCATGTTGCCGACGCCCTGGGCCCAGAGCTCCTTGTCGTAGTTCGTGCGCGGCCCTTCGTGGAGCCGGTCGACGGCCGTCGCGCAGAGGAGCGTCTCGGCGCTGGCGACGATGGCCAGCGTGATCACCACGCTGATGGTCGCCCCCTCCGTGAGGCGTGAGAAGCTCTCGAGCGTCGGGATGTTGAGGCTCGCGATGAGCGAGTCGGGGATCTCGATGTAGAGGATCGGGGCGCTGAAGATGCCGGCGACGGCCGTGGCCAGGACGACGGCCACGAGCGGGCCCGGGATGAACTTGAGCTGCTTCGGCTTGAGCTGGTTCCAGGCCACGAGGCTCACCACCGTCACGAGCCCGATCGCCGCGGCGATGTGGTGCGCGCGATCGCCCACCGAGGGGCTCACGCCCTTGTAGATGGCCTGCGGGATGGTCAGGAGCGCCATCCAGCCTTCCTTCGGCGGCGTGTCGTCCACCATCACGTGGAACTGGCTCGCGAAGATGAGCACGCCGATGCCCGAGAGCATGCCCTGGATGACCGAGGGGGAGACGGCACGGAACCAGCGCCCCAGGCCCGCGATGCCGGCGGCGAACTGGATCGCGCCCGCGGCGAGCACCACCACCCCGAGCATGGGCAGGCCGAAGCGCTCGTCCTGCACGAACTGGTAGATGATCACCAGCAGCCCGGCGGCCGGGCCGCTGACCTGGAGCGGCGAGCCGGCGAAGGCACCGATCAGGATGCCGCCCACGATGCCCGTGATGAGGCCGAGCGCCGGTGGCACGCCGCTGGCCAGCGCGACGCCGATGCACAGTGGCAGCGCCACCAGGAACACGACGATGGACGCCTGGAAGTCGGCGCCGAGATTCGGCGCGAGCTTGTTTTCGCTGGCTTCCGGGTTGAGGCGCGGCGGCGGGCTCGGCGGTAGCTCCGCCTCGGTCAGATCTTCGTTCACGGGGTCCCCTAGCCTATGGGTCCTAGACACAAGGTGTCCCCGTATGGGGGTCGAATGCAATCCCCCGGGGGATGGCTTCGAACATATCGATGAATCCGTGGCCGAGGACGGTCAGGCCACGGCTTCCTCGCACCACGCGAGGATCGCCTGGCGGACCTCCTCGGCGTTGGTTTCGTTGAGCATCTCGTGGCGACCGCCCTCATAGAGACGAAGGGTGACGCGCCTCATCCCGGCCCCGCGGTAGGCCTCGGCGAGGCTCCGAACGCCCTTGCCGAACTGGCCCACCGGGTCCCGGTCACCGCTGACGATGTAGACGGGAAGGTCTTTCGGGAAGCGCGCGAGGGTGGCTGGCCGCGTCAGCCCGCCGAGGGCGTCGAGGAGATCGACCCAGCCCTGGGTCGAGAGGGCGAAGCCGCAGAGTGGATCGTTCACGTAGCCGTCGACCTGCGCCGGGTCGCGGCTCAACCAGTCGAACTCCGTGCGGTTCGGCTCGAAGGAGCGGTTGTAGTCCCCGAAGCTCAGCTTCTGGAGCAGGGCGGAGCCCGAACGCCGGCCCACCCGGGCTCGCTCGATGCGCGCGATCACGCGGCCCGCGGCGGCGATGGGCGGCGGCGCCCCGTTCGAGCCGCTCAGCACGAGGGCGTCGAGGAGCCCCGGCGTCTCGCCGACGAGGCGCTGCGCGTGAAAGGAGCCGCCGGAGTGGCCGAAGAGCACCAGCGGGCGCGTGTCCCGGAGCGCCTCGAGGCGCGTGCGGAGGTCCGCCACCGCCCGACCGAAGGAGTCTCGGTCGGCGAGGTGCCCGAGCGGTCGCGCATCGTCGACGCTCTCCCCGTGCCCGCGCCAGTCGTGCATGTGCACCTCCCAGCCGGCGCCCGTGAAGGCCTCGGCCAGGGGCGCGTAGCGGCGCGCGTGCTCGGCCACGCCGTGGGTCACGTAGAGCGTCGCCTTCGGCGTGCCCTCGGGAAGCGCGCGGTAGCAGGCGAGCTCGAAGCCGTCGTCCATGCGCACCCGGTGCGCGTCGAAGACCGTCATGGCCCGGGAGGGTACGCCAGCTGCGCGGCGCGCACGACGCGACCTCGTCAGAGGTTCACGACGGGCAGGCCCTGGCGCGCCTTGTCGCCCTG
Organism: uncultured Myxococcales bacterium; assembly: GCA_937893795.1. GTDB lineage: Bacteria > Myxococcota_A > Polyangia > Polyangiales > Houyiibacteriaceae > CALCTH01. The sequence goes on from CALCTH010000673.1 coordinate 11,865, forward strand.
GTTGCGCTTCCTGGTCAGGTTCTCGAGGCGGAGCACGCCCCGGGGACACACGTGGGCGCACATGCCGCAGCCGACGCAGGCCGAGCGCGTGAAGCTCTCGTTGCTCTGCGCGTAGCTCCGCACGTCGATGCCCATCTCGCAGTAGGTCGTGCAGTTGCCGCAGCTGATGCACATGTCGGGCTTCACGGTGATCTGGAAGCGTCCGAGCTTCTGCTGCAGGCCGAGGAGCGCGGCCATGGGGCAGAAGTTCCGGCACCACACGCGGGGCCCGAGGAGCGGGTAGAGGCCCGTGCCGATCACGCCGGCGAGGATGGAGCCGACGACGTACCCGTAGAGGCGCTTCACGGACCACCACTGGCCGCCGTCGACGATGCGATGGAAGGCCGGCAGCCGGTCGCCGGCGAAGGCGTCGAGGAAGAGCGCGAAGGTGGACCCGATGGCGATGAACATCACCGTATGCACGGCGACCTTCTCGAACTTCCAGCTCTTGGTCGAGGTGGCCGTGAGGTGGCGCCAGGGGTCTCCGAAGGTGTTCGCGAGGCCGCCGCAGCCGCAGACCCAGGAGCAATACCAGCGCTTGCCGTAGCGGTAGGCCATGAGCGGCGCGAGCACGAGCGCGCCGCCGAGGGTCCAAACGGCCACGGCCGCCGGGATGCTCGCCAGATGGCCCGGGTGGAAGTCGTACCAGGCCAGCGGCCAGAGGTAGCTGAAGTAATAGGAGCCCTGACCGAAGAGCGCCATCACGAGCGGCAGCGTGAAGGCCAGGAGCACCTGCACCGCAACGTTCACCGCGATGCGGTACTTGTTGTAGCGGCTGTTGCCGTGCTTCCGGAGGTAGTAGACGCCGCCGCCCACGACGCCGACGGTGTAGAGCAGCCCGTAGAGGTGCCAGCGGCTCGGAAGGCCGATGGCCTGGGCCCAGACGTCGAAGTTGAGGGCGGGCACGTCGTTCAGCCCGAGGTCGCCGCCGAAGTAGAGCAGCGTGTAGAAGCTGATGAGGGTGCCGGCGACGACCCACGCGACGACGCCGCGGTTCCGCCAGCTCTCGCGGAAGGTGTTGTCGAGGCCGTTCTGTCCTTGGAGATCCATGTCTCGCGTCCCGTTCTCGTGATCGGCTGAGGAGGGTCAGACCGCCGGTGGTGCGACGGGCTGCGGGAGGGCGCTCGGCGCGGGGCCCTCGGAGAGGCCGCGGAGCCGCGCCTCCATGGGGATGTGGAGCGGCGGCACGAACTCCGTGTCGAAGCGGGCCTCGTTCAGGTGGTCGAGCACGTAGGAGAGGGTGCGGTGCTCCTCGATGAAGCGGATGAGCACCGCGTGATCCCAGCGCCGGCCGAGGAAGTTGAAGCCGACGACGCGGTCGCCGCTGAGCACGATGCGGCTCGTGCTCCGCACGGGGCCCTTCTCCTCGAAGAACCAGTTGCGCTCACCCTCGACGTGGAAGTTCACGAGCCCGGCCGTCGTGTATTCGATGTCCATGAGCTTGGCCGAGTTGTACCAATGGCCGCGTGCGTAGCGCTGCGCCGTGTCGCCGAGAAGCCCGCGCGCCGCGACGCGCCCCTGGTCCCGCGCCGTGTACCAGAGCTGCTCCGGGCGCACGGCGCCGTTGAACCAGCGCACCGATGCGCAGTCGCCGGCGGCGAAGATGCCGGGCACGGAGGTCTCGAGGCGCTCGTCGACGACGACGCCGCCGAAGCGGTCGAGGGTGAGGGGCATGTCGCCCTCGCCGCGCAGGAAATCCGTGTTCGGCACCACGCCGATGGCGACGACCACGGCGTCCGCCTGGTAGCTGCCCTGGTCGGTGACGATGCGCTCGACGCTGCGCTCGCCCTCGAAGCGTTCGACGTTCTCCTCGAGGTGAACCTGCACGCCGTGTGCCCGCATGCGCTCGCTGATCCACGTCGACTCGGCACGGTCGATGGCCATGGGCCAGAACCACTCTTCGCGGATGAAGAAGCGAGGATGAAGGCCTGCGGCGTGCGCCACCTCGACGGCCTCGATGCCGATGAGCCCGCCGCCGATGACCGCCACGTCTCGCGCCCGGCGCCCGCGCGCCTCGGCGGCGACGTCGCGCTTCCGGTAGGGCGAGTCGGGCGTGGAGAAGGGGAGGTGCGCGTCGGCGTTCGGCGGGGGGCCGCCACGGCTCGGTCCTCCGTGCACCTCGGCCTCGTACCAAGCGAGGTCCTGGTGCGTGACGAAGTTCCCGATGCCGGCAAGCTCGGAGCCGGGCCATGGCCCGGGCCGCGGCTTCGAGCCGCACGCGACGAGCAGCTGGTCGAAGGGCACGGGTTCGCGCCCGCCGGCCATGAGCACACGCTTCGCCTCGACGTCGACGCCCACGGCGCGCGCGCGGATGCGTTGGAGGCTCAGGCGTTCGTACACGTCGCGCTCCAGGGGCTCGATGCACTGGTGGCTGAGCTGGCCCGAGAAGACCCACATCAGCGCCGTTCGGCTGAAGAAATGATCCGACTCCTCGCTGATGATCGTGATGTCCCATAGGGGCTCGCGCCGGCGGACCTCGAGCGCGGCCTCCATGCCTGCCACGCCGTTGCCGATGATGACGACTCGCATCCGTTTCTCCCGCTGCGCCGCTGCGCGCTCCCTGGATATGAGAGCTTGGCGTCGACGTTACGCCAGGACGGCTCGCGGGGAGCGCGGAAGGACTCAGCCGCGGGCCTGGCGCCGAAGCTCGCGGAGGGCGGCCGCGGTGGCCACTCGGTTCGGCGCGGCGTCTCCCAGCTTCGCGTTCTGCCACTCGAGCGCCGAGTCGACGTCCCGGAAGAGCTGGGTCGGCGCGCCGCTCCGGGACCTGAGGAAGAGGACGGTCGTCAGGAACCCTCGCGCGGCGCCGGCCCAGAAGCCCTCGGCCTCGAGCACGATGGCGATGGAGCTCATGCGTGACTTGCCCGAATAGCGCGCGGCCACCTCGCGGCCTTCGGCCGAGGGCATCACGGCCCCGCCGCGCACGACGACGAGGTGCCCCACCTTGGGGTAGCGATGGAGCAAGGCGAGGTGCGCCTCGTGGATCGCGCGCATGGGCTCCGCGGTCGGAGACTCCTCCCAATGGGCAAGGACCAGGTTCTCCCAGGTCGCGATCAAGTTCTTGCCTTGGCGGAGCACGACGCGGAGCTCACTCCCAAGACTGGAGGTGCCTTCCACTGCTCTGTGCCTAGAACGGGCGATCGGAAGGGGCTTTGAACCCAGCGCCTCGTTTCCCCGTACCTAGCATGCGGCGCCACGGAGCGCGGTGCGGCGGATTGCCGCGGTGTCCCGCATCGGGCGACCTTGTTGCGGCGGGCTCGCTGCCCTAGCTCTCGGCCGATGGAGCGGCTGTGGCTCATCCCCGCGCGGGCGACCTACTTGACGGTGATGCTCGTCCCGATCTGGTGGACCTACTTCCGTCGTTGGCTCGCGCTCCGGTGGTGGGGCCGGAGCCCTACGCCCGAGCGTTGGTCGGAGATTCACCGCCGCGCCGCCCAGCGCTTCTACCGGACGGCCGTTCGGATGAAGGGTGGGCTGATCAAGGTCGGGCAGGTGATGAGCACGCGCGTCGACCTGCTGCCCGTCGAGTGGGCCGAGGTGCTCTCGCGTCTCCAGGACAAGGTCGACCCCTCGCCCTGGCGGCGTGTGGCGAAGACCGTGGAGGCAGAGCTCGGCGCTCCGCCCGACGCGATCTTCGCCTCCATCGAGCGCGACGCGGTGAACGCCGCGAGCTTCGGTCAGGTGCACCGCGCGGTCACGAAGGATGGGCGGCGCGTCGCGCTGAAGATTCAGTACCCGGGCATTCGCACGCGGCTCGCGTGCGATCTCTGGGTGGGCCGCCGGGCGGCGCCCTTCTTCGCCATCTTCGCGCCGGTGAAGGTGAACCTCGGCCTCATCCTCGACGAGGTGCAGCGTTCGCTCACCGAGGAGCTCGACTACCGGAAGGAGGCGGAGTTCGGCACGCGGATTCGGGAGAATCTCGTGGGCATCGAAGACCTCGTCGTGCCGGAGGTCCTGCCCGAGCACTCGAGCCGTTCCGTGCTCTGCAGCGCGTGGTTCGACGGCTTCAAGGTCACCGACGAAGCCAAGCGTGAGGCCGCGGGCCTGGGCGTCGAGCCCATCATCCTGAAGATGATGGAGGCCTACACGCAGATGTTCTTCATCGACGGGGTCTTCCAGTCCGACCCGCACCCAGGGAATCTGATGGTGCGCGCCGGCGAGGGCGGGCAGCCGGTGGTGTGCATCCTCGACTTCGGGCAGTCGAAGGCGCTTCCCAAGGGCTTCCAACGGAAGCTCATCCACGCGGCCATCGCCTTCATGGGCCGCGACGTGGACGGATTCAGCCGCGCGGTCGTCGCGATGGACATCGCGCGCGCCGAGGACGTGGAGGCGGGGAGGCCCCTGCTGAAGACCTTCTTCGACGACGTCTTCGATCTCAGCCCGCAGGAGCTGAAGGAGATGGACGCCGAGGACCTCAAGCGCATGGCGCAGGAGCTCGCGGGGACCATCGAAGGCGTCCACATCCCGACGGACCTCATCCTCTATGGGCGCGCCTTCATGCTGCTCGCGGGCGTGGTGACGCAGCTCGACGACCACGTGAACGGCTTCATCCTCGCCCGGCCGCTCATCATGAAGGCGCTGATGCGGCCGGAGAACTTCGCCCCGCTCCCCGAAGAGGCGACGGCCGCCGCCTGACTCGACGCGCGGCGCGCTGGCGCGCAGGCTGGAACCGTGGCGCGCACGGGTCTTCTCCTCCTTCTCCTCGGAGCATGCACCTGCCGCTCCGCCGCGGTGGCGCCGCCCCGCGACGACCGTGCCGAGGCGCGGGGCACCACCGGTTCCCCGCCGGCCCCAGGAGTGACCATGGTGGACGAGTCCCTCGACGCGCGGCTGCGCGCCGCCCTCACGGCCCTCGGGCCTGACTACCGCCCGCGTACGGAGCACCTTCGGCCCGACGGGAGCCCGGAGTTCGTCAATCGGCTCCTGCTCGAGCCGAGCCCCTACCTGCTGCAGCACGCGCACAACCCGGTCAGCTGGTTCCCGTGGGGGGAGGAGGCCTTCGCCAAGGCTCGCGCCGAGGACAAGCCGGTGCTGCTCAGCGTCGGCTACGCGACCTGCCACTGGTGCCATGTGATGGAGCGAGAGTCCTTCGAGGACCTGGAGATCGCCGAGGCGATCAACAGGGACTTCGTGCCCATCAAGGTCGACCGCGAGGTGCGTCCCGACGTGGACGAGATCTACATGACCGCGGTGCAGCTCATGACGGGCCGAGGCGGCTGGCCGATGACCGTGGTGATGACGCCGGAGGGCGAGCCCTTCTTCGCCGGCACCTACTTCCCTGCGCGGGACGGGGACCGGGGCGCGCGCCGGGGGTTCCTGTCGATTCTCGGCATGCTTCGCGACGCCTACGAGGACCGCCGGGACGAGGTGGTCGCCCAGGCGCGAGAGCTGAGCCAGCGCGTCCAGGCGCTCACGCGGCCGGCGCGGCCGAGCGCCGTTCCCGGGCCCGAAGCCGTGCGCGGCGCGGCGCTGGCCATCGCCCGCAACTACGACGCGCAGCACGGGGGCTGGGGGCGGGCGCCGAAGTTCCCGCAGCCGAGCCGGCTGACGTTCTTGCTTCGCGTGGCGCGGCGCCTCGCGCCGAGTGACCCGGACCGGGCGGCCGCGCTTCGGGAGCAGGCGCTGGTGACGCTGGAGCGGATGGCGGCCGGCGGTATGAACGCCC
>CALCTH010000674.1 GCA_937893795.1 uncultured Myxococcales bacterium
CGCTCTCTGTCGCCGGCGGGCCCCGCGCCGACCCCTTCCCGGGGCGGTATGTAAAGACGTGAAAGTGCTCGCCGACGAGCTCATCCTCCTCGTTCCCGCTTTAGCCGACAAGCTCGACGCCGCTCTCGACGCCTGCACGAGTGATGACAATCTCTTCGACGCCGCTGCTTCCGCCCTCGGCTCCCGGCGCTCCCGCGGCGCGTGCACCCGCGCCGGGCCCGCTCGCCCCGCCGCCGCCCGTCGCCGACGACGGAGGCCTCGCCACGCTCATGGCGCGCCTCGGCGGGCGCTTCCCGCTCACCGATACCGGCGCTGCCGGCCTCGACGACACGTCCCGCTGGGCGCAGGCCAAACAGCTCATCGAGCAGATCATGGGCGAGCTCGTGGCCGAGGGGATCCTCGAGGCGCCGCACGATGGCCTCGCCTCCCAGGCGTTGCGCGAGGCCGTCGGCCTCGGCGCCCTCGAGGCCGTGCTCGCCCGGGCCGGAGTCCGCGAGCTCGTCGTCGAGGGACCCGAGAAGGTCTTGGTCGATGAGGGCAAGGGGCTCGCGGAGACGGACCTGGCCTTCTCGTCGGCCGCGATGCTCACCGTCCTCGCGCGGCGCCTCGCAGCGCGCGGAGGCGCCACGAACCTCGAGGCGCCCGTGCTCAAGGGCTTCCTCCCGGAGGGCGGACAGGTGACGGTGGTCCAGGCGCCGCTGGCCGTGGGCGGGCCCTTCATCGAGGTGCGCCGGCAGGCCCAGGGTCCACGCCTCGAAGGCCTCGTGGACCAGGGCGTGCTCGACATCGAGATGGCCGACGTGCTCGAGGCCGCGGTCGAGGCCCGACGGAACGTGGTCGTCCTCGGTCCCTCGGGCAGCGCGGTGACCACGGTCCTCGGCGCCCTCGCGAGCCGCGCGAAGGCCGAGGAGCGCATGGTGGTCGTGGCCCCGACGCCCGACGTGGCCGTACGCCGCGACCACGTGCTTCGCCTCAGCGTGGGCGACGCGTCCTTCGCGACCGTGCTCCGGGAGGCGCTCCAGCTCCGCGCCGAGCGCTTCGTCGTGGACGGCGTCGGCGCCGGCGACGGTCACGGGGCGCTCCTTGCGCTAGCGACGCGGGGCGGCGGCGCGCTCATGGGGGTCCATGGCGCGACGGACGACGACGCGACGGCGTCGCTCCGCCTCTACGCGAAGCTCGGCGGCCTCGCGGACGACGCGGCCCGGGCCCTCGTGGCGCGGGGCGTCGACCTCGTCGTGCAGGTCGGCGCGACGGCGGAGGGCCCGCGCGTCCTGCGCATCACCGAGCTCGGCGGCTCGAACGGGGAGCTGCGCGCCCTCGACCTCTTCCGCTTCACCGGCTCGGGCTTCGAACGTCTCACACGCTGAGTAGCCAGGATCTCGACCATCGGGTAAGGCTGCCTCCGCCGTGTACGACGTCGTCATCGTCGGCGCGGGCCTGGCCGGCCTGACCGCCGGCGCGAAGCTCGCCAAGGAAGGGAAGCGCGTCTGCGTGCTGGAGAAGCACGCCCGCCCCGGCGGCTGCGCGACGACCTACCGCCGAAAGCGCTTCGAGGTGGAGGTTTCGCTCCACATGGTCGACGGCTTCGACGACCTCGACTGCAAGGGCCCCATCCTCGAGGACCTCGGCGTGCTGGACGACCTCGAGTTCGTGTCCGTGCCCCGCTCGCTCTACCGTTTCGCGCACGGCGACCGGGACCTCGAGATGCCCTTCGGGCTCGAGGCCGCCATCGAGGCGCTCTCGGAGCGCTTTCCCGAGGACCACAAACGGATCCGCCGCGTGCTCCGGCGCATGTCCAAGGTGCGCCGGGAGCTCTCGAGCTTTCCCTACTCGCCCAAGGCGGTGTCGCGGCGGGTGCCCTTCTTCCCTTTCCTCTATCCGAACTTCCTCTTCGCCATGCGCGGAAGCCTCGGCGACTACCTCGACCGGAGCCTCCGGAGCGAGGAGCTGAAGCTCGCTCTCAGCGGCGACCTCGCCTTCTTCCACGACGACCCCTACACGATCTCCGCGAAGTTCTTCGGCGTGGCCCAGGCCGCCTTCCTCGAGGCGGGCGCGTGCTACCTGAAGGGCGGCTCCCAGCGGCTCTCGAATCGGCTTCGCGACGTGATCGAGGCGAACGGTGGCGAGGTGCGTCTCCGCCACCGCGTGACGCGCCTGGTCACGGAGCGCGGGCGGGTGAGCGCCGTCGAGTTCGAGCACGGCAGCGCGGCGCGGCGACGCGAGGGCCGCGTGGAGGGGCGTCAGGTGCTCGCCAACGCGGCGGTCCCCCAGGTGCTCGACGAGCTCCTCGCGCCGGACGCGGACCGGGGGCTCCGGCGGCGTGTCGGGAGGATGAAGGTCGCCAGCTCCGTGAGCGTGCTGCACGTCGGCTTCTCGAAGCCGCTCCGTGAGCTCGGTAGCCGTCACTACACGACCATGGCCTTCGACCCGAGCGTGCAGACGCTGCGGGACGTCGCGCCGAACGCGCGTGGTCCCTGGGAACGGCGGACCCTCGGCTTCACGGACTACAGCCAGCTCGACTCGGGCCTCGCGCCGGAAGGGAAGAGCCTCGCGGCGGTCTGCGCCATCGACTACATGGACGATTGGGCAGGACTCTCCGACGCGGCGTACGAGGCGAAGAAGGCCGAGGTGACCGACGTGCTTCTCGACCGCGTCGAGGCCCTCGTGCCCGGGAGCCGGCAGCACGTGGAGTTCGCCGAGCTCGGCACGCCGCGCACCGTGCACCACTACACGCTCAACACGGGCGGCTCCATCGGCGGCTACGTGCAGTCGCCGCGGAACTCGCTGCTCCGCCGCTTCTTCCGCGTGCGCTCGTCGCTCCGGAACCTTCACTTCGCGGGCGCCTGGCAGTTCCCCGGCGGCGGCTACACCTGCGCGATGCTCGGCGGCTACCTCCAAGGCGTCCATCTCCTCGAGAGTCGGCTCTAGCCTCGCCAGGCGGCGGCGTACGCGGCGCCTTGCTATCGTCCCGAAGCTGGAAATCGCCAGGCCCCCCCAGGCGTACCTGGAACGCGCACGGGAAAGTGACTGCATGCTGAAACGACTCGGGCTCGGTCTGCTCAAGGGCCTCGTCATCGGTGGCGCCCTCGGCGCCGGCCTGCATTTCGGCCTTGGCTGGACGGTGGCCACGGGCGCCCTTGGCTTCGCCCTGGCGGCGGGCGCCGGCGCCCTCGCGGGCGTGTTCACGGGCAAGCCGCCCTGGGCCCCGGGCGGGCGCATCGAGGCCGGTCTCAAGGCCGCCTTCGGTGCGGGCCTCGGCGTGCTGGCCTACTGGCTCGGCACCAAGTACGGCGCCGTCGGATTGCCGCTCGACATTCCCGCCGCCGCGAATGCATCGGAGGTGCTCGCGGGCACGCCGTGGACGGAGATCCCGCTCACCACCGTGGCGGCCGTGGCCGGGGTCTACGGGACGCTCGTGGAGCTCGACAACACGCCGGGCACCGAGCCGGAGGTGGCGCCTGCGCGCGCGCGCGTCGAGGTCTCCGACGACGCCGAGCCGGAGACCGTCCCCGCGGACGAGAGCGAGGCCGGCCGCGAGCGCGGCGCGTGACGCAGTAGAGTCGTGCCCGATGACCCCGAGCTGGCCGCGATCTGCGCGCGCTTCCGCATTCGCCGTGACGACGCCTTCCTCGTGCTCGCGCTCCTCGAGCGCCCCGAGTCTCGCTGGCCCGCCTGCTGCGGTACGGGCTGTGACCCGTGCATGGAGGACGTTGCCGAGGCCGCTCGCGCGCTGCGGGCCGCGCGTCGCCGCTGAGCTCCTCCTCGCGCTGGCGCTCGCGTCGCCGGCACTTGCGCAGGCACCGCCCGAGGACGCGGCGGCCGCCGAGGAGCCCTTCTACGTCGACGACCCCTTCACCGGCGCCCGGCCCTGGCACCTGGGCGTACACGCGGGGGTCAGCCACTTCGGTCCCGGCCTGGCCGCCGGCGCGCGCGTCGGCATCCCCCTCGTGGACAACGGGTTCATCAGCACGCTGAACAACGCCGTCTTCCTCAGCGTGGGCGCCGACCTCTACTACACGCGCTACCGGACCGGGGCCGGTCAGGACGACGCCGGGCTCGGCGTGGGCGTGCCCCTCACGGTCCACTGGGAGTTCTACTTCCCCCGTCGGTGGTCCGCGTACGCCGAGCTCGGGCTGAACGTCTTCCTCTCGCCCTCTCTGCTGCGCGATGGCGAGGGCATCGAGGCCGGAGGGTGGATCGCCGCAGCGGCCGGGGCCGTGTGGCGCTTCGCCGATCGCGCGGCGCTCGAGCTTCGCCTGGGCAACCCCTACAGCGCCGTCGGGCTCCGCTTCGATCTCTAGGCTTCTGCGTCGTCGCGGCGGCGCTGGCCAACCACGACCAGCCAAAAGGTCAGGCCGAGGCCCATCCACCCGGGCCAGTCGCCGAGCACCGCGTAGACCGTCGTGCCCGTCAGCAGCGGGAGCTCGGCCGCGATGGCGTCGATCTCGCCGAAGGAGAGCGTCTCCATCGTGCGCCCCGCCGGGTCCACGAAGGCCGTCACGCCGCCGTTCGTCGAGCGGGCGAGGGCGCGGTGATGCTCGACGGAGCGGAACTTCGCGAGCGCCAGGTGGATCCAGGGCTCGAGGGTGTCGCCGAACCAGGTGTCGTTCGTGATGTTCACGAGGAGGTGCGGGTCCCCTTCGCGCACCATCTGCCGTGTGAACCCGGGCAGCACGTCCTCGTAGCAAATCAGCGTCCCGATGCGGACGTCCTGGCCCTCGAAGGGGAGCACCAGCGGCCGCACGTGGCTGCCCGGCGTGAAGTGGCCCGTGTTCGGCGACCACTCGTAGAGGATGGGGAACAGCTCGCCGAGGGGCATGAACTCGCCGAAGGCGAGCAGGTAGGTCTTGTCGTAGGTGCCGAGGCGGTCCCCATCGTCGTCGATGAGGTAGGCCGTGTTGAAGAGGTCGTCCTCGCCGTCCTCCCCCGGTCGCCGCGCCAGCCCCCCGAAGAGCATCGGCGTCTCGATGGACCGTCGCCCACGCAGCCCCCCCATGACCCGGGTCCGGAGGTTCGAGGCATCGTTCGGCAGGAAGAAGTTGTAGCCGCTCTCGGGCCAGACGATGAGGTCGAGGCCCGGCCGCTCGTCCTCGAGGCGGAGCGACCCGTCGACGTGGCGCTGGTAGCCCTCCATCGGCTCGTGGCGCTTCAAGTCCATGGCGAGGCTCGTCTGCACCATGCCGACCTCCAGCTGCGGCGCCGCGGCGGCCCGCGCGTCCACGTCGGCCACGCGGTAGAGGCCGTAGCCGAGGTTCAGGGCAGCGGCGGTGGCGGCGAAGACCAGGGGCCGCCAGCGTCCCGGGTCCCGCGCGACGAGCGCGTGGTGCAGCCCGACATTGACGCCCATCACCACGGCGCTGACGAGCATCGCGCCGCCGAGGTCGGCGCTCTGAATGAAGGGGGTGACCTCGTGAAAGCCCGACGCAAGGTAGCTCGGGAAGAGCGTCGGGAAGGCGTGCTCGATGGTGAGCAGCCCGGCGATGGCGAGCGGCGCGAGAGGCCATCCGCGGCGAAGTCCGCGGCGCACGAGGAGATAGAAGGCGACGTGCTGGAGCGCCTGGTAGAGCCAGAAGATCGACGCGAAGGCGGTCGCCGCCGCCGTCCCGTAGCCGGAGAAGGCGTCGAGCGTCTGGACCATCCAGTAGTAGCCGCCGGCGTAAGCGGCATAGCCGTGCACGAGGCCCAGAAAGGCCGTGCGTCGCGCGCTCATCGCGGGGGAGCGCTGCAGCAGCCAGAGCGCTGGCACGAAACAGACGAAGGCGAAGGGCCAGACGTCGAAGCCAGCGAAGCCCACGAACTGCATCACGCCCGCCGCCGCCGCGAGGGCGACGTCGCGCAGCAGCCTGCCGCGCTCAGGCGACGCGGAGGACCCGGCGGACCTTGGTTCGGAGCTCGTCACGCTTGAAGGGTTTCGTCAGATAGTGGCGGGCGCCGGCGTTGATGCCAGCCACCATGTCGGGCGCACGGCCCTTGGCCGTGAGGATGATGACCGGGACGTGCCGCAGGCTGGCATCGGCCTTGAGCCGTTGCACGAGTTCGAGACCATCCACCTTGGGCATCATCACGTCCGTGATCACGAGGTCCGGCGGCCGTGGGAGCGCGGCGATGTGGACCAGGGCGTCCTGGCCGTCCTCGCAGGCGATGAGGTGCCCGAGGTCCTCCAGCATGGCCACGAGCATGCGCCGGACGGCCGCGTCGTCTTCGACGATCACGATGAGCCGGCTATCCGGCGGCCGCGTGGAGGGAGCCCCCATGAGCGGCATGTAGCGTTCCGTGCCGCGGACCACCAGGGGAGGCGCCGCGGGCCGCGTTTCGCGCTACCTTGGGTCGGCATGCTCGAGACGGGCTACCTCACCCTCTTCCGCGTGAAGGGGGTCCCGGTGCGGGTGCACTGGTCGGCGCCGCTCGCGGCCTTCATCCTCGGCGAGTTCCGCTTCGCGCCGGGGTTCTGGCTCGGCTTCTTCCTGATCTTCATCGCGCACGAGCTCGGCCACGCGGTGCTGGTCTGGCGGCGTGGGCTGGCCGTGCTCGAGATGCGCGTGACGGGCCTCGGCGGGGTCTGCATCCACACCTCGGGCTCCCACGACGACGCGGTAATCATCAGCTGGGGCGGTGTGTTGGCGCAGCTGGGGCTCTACGCGCTGGCGCAGAGCTGGGTGCTCTTCGTCGGACCGCCCACGAGCGCCTTTGCCTTCGAGCTGCTCCACGCGCTGATGCGCTGGAACCTCATCATCGCGGCGCTGAACCTCATCCCCGTCGAGCCCTTCGATGGCGCTCTCGCCTGGGAGCTCCCGAAGCGCTGGCTGCGACGCGGACGCGCCGGACGGCGGCCGGCCAAGAAAAAGCCCGCCCCCAAGCGTCGCTCGCCGGAGGAGGATGCCGACGTCATCGACTTCGACGCGGAGAAGCGCGCGCGTCAGCTGGCGCAGAAGGCCCTCGAGGACGCGCGCAAGCACTGAGCCGCGGTGCTCACCGAGCCGCGGTGTTCACCGAGCCGCGGTGTTCACGTCGCCGCGGTGTTCACGTCGCCGCGGTGTTCACGTCCCCGCGGCGCTCACCGAGCCGCGGTGCTCACGTCGCCGCGGTCTTCACCGAGCCGCGGTGTTCACCGAGCCGCGGTGTTCACTGAGCCGCTACTCTTCTTCTTCCTCTTCCTCGCTCATCGACGAGCTGCCGTACATCGCGTCGGCGATCTTGTAGGCGCTCAGCTCGAGGCGCTGGAGCGCGTCCCGGATGGCCACGGCGTCGCCACCGGCCAGGAGGCCGCGAAGCCCCTCGACGTCGCTGCGCACCTCGTCGAGAACGGCCGGGGGGACCAGGTCCGCGTACTCCTCCACGGCCTTCTCGCTCGTGTAGAGGAGCGCCTCGGCGCTGTTCCGGAGCTCCGCGAGCTCCTTCCGCTTCACATCGCTTTCCCGGTACTGCTCCGACTCGGCGATGATCTCGTCGATCTGCTGCGGGCTGAGCCCGCTCGAGGCGACCACGCGCACGGACTGCTCGCGACCCGTGCGCAGATCCTTGGCCGTCACGTTCACCAGGCCGTTGGCGTCGATGTCGAAGCCGACCTCGATCTCCGGCACGCCTCGTGGCGCCGGCGGCAGCGGAGCGAGCTCGAAGCGCGCCAGCGTCTTGTTGTCGGCGGCCATCTCGCGCTCGCCCTGCAGCACGTGCACGGGCACGAAGGGCTGGTTGTCCACGCTGGTGGTGAACACCTCGGCGCGGCGCGTCGGGATGGTCGTGTTCCGCGGGATGAGCGGCGTGAAGACGCCGCCGCCGGTCTCGACGCCCAGCGAGAGCGGCGTCACGTCGAGAAGGAGCACCTCGTCGACCTCGCCGGCGAGCGCGGCCCCCTGAAGCGCGGCCCCCATGGCCACGACCTCGTCAGGGTTCACGCCCTGATGCGGCTCGCGCTCGAAGAACTCCGTGACGCGCTTGCGCACCAGCGGCATCCGCGTCTGGCCGCCGACGAGGAGCACCTCGTCGATGTCCTTCACCTCCAGGCCCGCGTCGTCGAGCGCCTGCTTGCAGGGAAGAAGGCTCCGGTCGACGAGGCCGCCCACGAGGATCTCGAGGTCGCTCCGCTTGACCGTGGTCTCGAGGTGCTTGGGGCCCGTCTCATCGGCGGCGATGAAGGGCAGGTTCACCTCGGTCTCGAGCGAGGTCGAAAGCTCGTGCTTGGCCTTCTCCGCCTGCTCCTTGAGGCGTTGGAGCGCGATGCGGTCGCCGCGGAGGTCGATGCCGTTGGCATCCTGGAAGCGCTTCGCGAGCTCCTCCACGAGCGTGTTGTCGATGTCCTCGCCACCGAGGTGGGTGTCGCCGCTGGTCGAGCGGACCTTGAAGACGCCGCCCTGGATCTCGAGGATCGAGATGTCGAAGGTGCCGCCGCCGAGGTCGTAGACCGCGATGCGCTTGCCTTCCTTCTCGGTGAAGCCGTAGGCGAGGGCGGCGGCCGTGGGCTCGTTGATGATGCGCTTGACCTCGAGGCCGGCGATCTTGCCTGCGGCCGTGGTCGCGGCGCGCTGCGCGTCGTTGAAGTAGGCCGGTACCGTGATGACGGCTTCGGTGACGTCCTCCCCGAGGTAGGCCTCCGCAGTGGCTTTCATCGCCTCCAGGATCATCGCGCTGATCTCCGGAGGGCTGAAGTCCTTGCCGCCGGCGTTCACCCAGGCGTCGCCGTTGGTGTTCTGGATGACGCGGTAGGGCACGAGGCCCGCGTGTCGCGTGGTCTCGTCGCTGTCGAACTCGAGACCCATCAGCCGCTTCACGGCGTAGACGGTGTCCTTGGGGTTCGTGACCGCCTGGCGCTTGGCGACGGATCCCACGCGCCGCTCGCCGTCCTTGGTGAAGGAGACGACGGAGGGCGTCGTACGGGACCCCTCGGCGTTGGGGATCACCGTCGGCTCGCCATTTTCGACGAAGGCCACGCACGAGTTCGTCGTGCCCAGGTCGATGCCGATGACCTTCCCCATTCCCCTTGCTCCCTCAGTGGCGCGGCGTGCGCGCGACGGCTCCCCTCGATGATGCGCCCCGGGGGCGCGTGGCAGCGCCCCGCCTCGGGGGCGCTGCTCGGCGACTCAAGCGTCCTCCGCAGGCGCCGCCGGCTTCTTCGCCACGACGACCATGGCAGGCCGAAGAAGCCGCTCGCCGAGGTGATATCCCGGCACGACCTCGGCCACGATGGTGCCCGGCTCCTGGTCCGCGCTCTCCATCTGCTGCACGGCATCGTGCACGTTGGGGTCGAAGCGCGCTCCGACGGAGTCGACGCGCTTGAGGCCGAGGCGCCCGGCGACCTCCTCGAAGCCTTTGAGGACCATCTGTACGCCCTCGGCGACGGCCTTCACCTCGGTGGCGTTCTCGCTGGCTGCCGCGGCCCGCTCCAGGTTGTCGATCACCGGGAGGCCTACCCGGATCGCGTCCTCGCGGGTGCGGCGCCGTGCGTCCTCGAGCTCCCTCAACGCACGCTTGCGGAAGTTGTCGAAGTCCGCCGCGGTGCGGAGCAGCTGCTCCTTCAGCTTGTCGCGCTCGGCGCGGAGCCTCTCCGCCGGGTCGGCCACCACCTCCGGGGCGGGGTCGGCTCCCGGAGCCGCTTCCGCCTCGTCCTCCGATGCCGCCTCGGCCTCCGCGGCCGCAGTGTCGTCCGGCGCCGCAGTGTCGTCCGGCGCCGCAGTGCCTTCGGGCGCCGCGTCCGCCGACGCGGCAGTGTCGTCGTGCGCCGCAGTGTCGTCGGGCGCCGCAGGGTCCTCGGGCGCCGCGTCCGCCGACGCGGTCGGCTCCGCGGAGGCTTCGACCTCCGCGGCGCCCGTCGGGTCCTTTGCGGGCTCCGGGCTCTTGGCCTTGGAAGTGTCGTCGGTCACATCGGTCACGGGGCGCAGACTCTAGTCAGCGCAGCTGGGGGAGACAACGCACGAGTGAAACGGCATGGGCCGAAATCCATGAAGGAGATGTCGTGACGCGACGGCATCAGGGGATGGGCTCGTCTCCATCGCCGTCCCGGAGGACCTCACTCATGACTTGCGCCGTGTAGCCCACCAGCGGAACGACCTTGGCGTAGTCCATTCGCGTCGGTCCGATGACCCCCACGGAGCCGGCGCTGCTCTCGCCGCGCTCGTAGCGGCTGCTGATCACGCTGACGTCCTCGACGGCGCCCAGGCTGACCTCCGCGCCGATGAGCACGCTGACGCCACCGGCGCCCAGCGTGTTCTCCAGCAATGCGAGCAGCTGCTCCCGGTCGTCGAAGGCGCGGAGGTAGCTCCGGATCTTCTCCGCATCGAGGAACTCGGGGCGGTCGAAGAGGCGGCCTTGGTCGATGACCAGGGCGCCGGCCTGGGGCGCGGCCTCCGCCGTGCGGTCGACCATGTCCCGGGCCTGCGTCCGGAGCGCCGCCACCGTCCCGCGCTCGTCTGCGATGCGCGCGGCGAGAGCGTCGCGCACGCCGAGGAGGGAGAGCGCCTCCACCTCCACCAGCTCCGCGAGCATGTTGTTCACCCGCTCGAGCGCCGCGGACGGGAGGTCCTCGACCAGCGGAACCACGCGATTCTGGATGGCGCCTCCCCGGGTCACGAGCACGGCGAGGAGCTGACCGTCCCGGAGCGGCATGAAGCGGAGCTGCGCCAGCCGCTCGTCGTCGGGCGGCGGGGCGGTGACCACGGCCGCAGCGCCCGTGAGCGAGCTGAGCAGCGCCCCGGCCTCCGTAAGCAGGTCGGACCCTGGCGCCAGGTTCTGGAGCCGCTGGAGCACCGCGGCGCGGTCTTCCTTTCCGACCTCGCGCATCTGCACCAGGGCGTCCACGAAGACGCGAAAGCCCGCGTCCGTCGGCACGCGGCCGGCCGAGGTGTGGGGCTGCGCCAGAAGCGCCGCTTCCTCGAGGTCCGCGAGGACGTTGCGGATCGTGGCCGGCGAGAGGTTGATGCCGTAGCGCTTCGAGAGCCGCCGAGACCCCACCGGCTCTCCGGTCGCGATGTACTCCGCGATGGTCGCGTAGAGAATGCGACGGCTCCGGTAGGAGAGCTCCTGCACGCCGACCAAAAAGCTAGACGTCCCCGAGAATTGGCGCAAGACGCGTGGCCGGACGACTCTCGCCTCGTGATGCCCGACGCGCCGGCTTCGGCCCCGACCTGGGGCAGCGTGGGATGGCTGCTGCCCTTCGGGCTCCTCGTGCTCGCCATCGTTGCGGTGCCGCTTCGTATCCTCGAGGCCGAGGGTCTCCCTCGGCACCGCCTCCTGCAGGGCGAGCTCGATGCCATTCAGGCGCGCAACGCCGAGCTCGCCCGCGAGGTTCGGGCGCTGGAGCGCGAGGTCGAGGGCCTCGCCGAGGACCCGGCCACCATCGAGCGCATCGCGCGGGACGAGCTCGGCATGGTCGCTCCCGGCGAGCTCGTCTTTCAGTTCTAGGGCATCGCGCTCCGGCGACGGCGCCGTTCTTGATCCGCGCCGGGCGCTGACCGCATGCTGCTTCGGCGGTGCGGGAGCTTCAGCCGGGGCAGACCATCGCGGGCTACGAGATCGTCCGCTACGTCCGCTCGGGCGGCATGGCCTCGCTCTATCTCGGGCGCCGGCGGGGAGCGGCGGGCTTCTCGAAGCCCGTGGCCATCAAGATCGTGCACCCGCACCTCGCGCGGGAGCCGCGCTTCGTCCAGATGTTCCTCGACGAAGCCCGGCTGGCCTCGCTCATCGACCACCCGAACGTGGTGCGCACCGAGGAGCTCCTCGAGGACGCGGGCACGTACATGATGGTCATGGAGTTCGTGCACGGAGTCAGCCTCTTCCAGCTCCTGAAGCGACTGGCGGACGAAGGGCGGCGCTTGGGGCCGGATCTCGTCGCGTGGATCGGCGCCCAGATCGCCGATGGGTTGGACGCGGCCCACGAGACCCGCGGCGACGACGGCCAGCTCCTCGACGTGGTGCATCGGGACGTGAGCCCGCAGAACGTGCTTCTGAGCTGGAGCGGGCACGTGAAGCTCATCGACTTCGGCGTGGCCAAGAGCCTCGCGAAGACGAACCGGACCGCCGTCGGCGTCATCCGCGGCAAGGTCGGCTACATGGCCCCGGAGCAGGCCACGGCGCGGCCCGTGGACCGGCGCACCGACGTCTACGCCCTGGGCATCGTGCTCTGGGAGCTGCTGACCAGCCGGCGCCTCTTCCGGGCGCCGAGCGAGCTCGAGCTCCTCGACCAGGTCCGCTCCCCCGCCGTGCCGCCGCCGAGCGAGCTGGGGGCGGTCCCTCCGGCGCTCGAAGCGGTGGTGCTTCGGGCGCTCGCCCCCGCGCTCGACGCGCGCATGGAGTCGGGCGGCGCGCTCCGCGACGCGCTTCTCGCCGCGCAGCCGGGCGCCCGGGGCATCCACGCCGGCACGCTGGCGGGTCTCCTGGACGCCGTGCTTCCCGATCTCTACGAGCCGGCGCCGCTCCGGGAGAGCGGCAGCGCGCCGGCGTTCCCGACGTCGCGCACCGGGAGCCGGCCCGTCTCCGTGAGCCGCCCGGGGGCCGCTCCTGGCACGCCCGCTCCGCGGCGCATGCCTGCCTCCTACGTCGCGGAGCACACGCGCGATGCCCCGGGGGCGCGCTTCACGGACGAGGACCTCGAGCATCAGAGCCCGGGATCCCTCGCCCCGCCGGCCTCCCTCGCGGAGCGCGCCCGGTCCCGCGGCATCTCCACGCCTTCCATGACCCCCGGGTCCCTCGGGAGCTTCACGCCGCCGCCCGCGAAGCCGGAGCGGAAGGAGGACCCCTTCGCCGCGCCGGAGGGCCCGAACGCCGTGGGCGTCGCGGTGAGCGGCACCTTCGCGCTGGCGCTGGTGGTCCTCGCTCTCGGGGCGGTGCTCTTCCTCCTGGCGGCCGCCGGGGTCCTGCCACCGAGCGCGCTCGGCCTCGAGGAGCTGCTCGCCCCGGCGGGGCCGGAGGCGCCCCCCTCGGAGCCCCCGCAACCCGTCTCGGCGCCGCAGGACGTTCCCCTCGCGCCGGCGGAGTAGCCTTGCCCGGCGCCCCGATCGGGACGATGTCTCTGCCCATGGATCGCTGCCCTCTCTGCGCTGGAGACGTGGTCTACGTGGGGCTGACGCGCGTCGAATGCGCCAGTGTCGGCTGCCCCAATCACCGCCCCGGGGCGGCGCCTTCCGCCGTGGCGCCGGCGGCCCGGGCGCCGGAAGAGGCGCCCGCCCAGGCGCCCGCCCTCGTCGCCCAGGGAGCGGACCCCGACGACGACGAGCTCGAGCTCTGGCTCTCGAGCTTCGTGTTCTTCTGACGCGCCCTCAAAGCGAGGGAGTCGATGGCCGTTGGAGATGCGGTGAGTCTCGCGCTCCAACGCAGGCCGCCCGCTTCCGAGGGGCCGGACCTCGAACGCTTCGCCGACCTCTGCGTCGACCTGCTCTGCGTCGTGTCGTCGGCGGGCGAGTTCGAGTTCGTGAGCCGCAGCTGGACTCGGGTTCTCGGATGGGAAGCGGAGGAGCTCGTCGGCCGGTCCTTCATGGACTTCGTGCACCCCGACGACGTCGAGGGCACCGCGGCCGAGTATCAGGCGCTCCTCGCGGGCAAGACGCTCACCCTCAGCTTCCACAACCGCTACCGCACGAAGGCCGGTGGCTGGTGCGCGCTCAGCTGGAACGCGCGCCAGGACGATGACGGCCGCTTCTTCTGCACCGTCCGCGACGCCTCGTCCGAGGCGGACTTGGCTCTCGAGCGGCAGCGCGAGCTCGCGCAGCTCTCCCTGGGCGAAGAGCTGGCCCAGGTCGGACACTGGGTGCTCGACCTCAGCGCCGGCGCGCCGCGCTGGTCACCGCAGACCTTTCGCATCCACGGTCTCGATCCGGCCACGGACACGGAGCCCTCCCTCGAGGATGCCATCGGCTACTACCACGCGGAGGACCGGGCCACCGTCGCTGCCGCCGTCGAGCAGGCCATCACCGACAAGGAGCCCTTCGAGTTTCGCTGCCGCCTGATGCGCAACGACGGAGTCGAGCGTCAGGTGCAGTCGGTCGGACGCCCGCAGCTCGACCCCACCACCGGGGAGGTGGTGGCGGTCTTCGGCGTGTTCCTCGACGTGACCGAGCGCGAGCGTGAGCTCCGTCGGAGCAACGCGGAGCTGGAGCGCTTCGCGAGCGCGGCGGCGCACGACCTGCAGTCGCCGCTCCGCACCATCATGGGCTTCGGCGAGCTCCTTCGTGACGAGCTCGGCGGGCAGCTCACGCCCGAGGCGGAGCTCTACCTCGAGCGCATCGTGGCCGGCGCGGACCGCATGCAGCGCCTCGTCGCCGAGCTCTTTCGCTACGCCCAGCCCTTTCGGAACGCGGGGCCGCCCGAGGTCCTCGACCTGGAGGCGCTCGTGCAGGGCGTGCTCGAGGGCGCGGTGGCGGACGTCCGCGCGGCCGGAGCTCGCGTCGAGCTCGCGCCGCTCCCCGCGCTTCGCGGGCGCCGCGCGCAGGTCGAGTCGCTCTACGCCAACCTCCTGGCCAACGCGCTCAAGTTCCGCCGCGACGACGTGCCGCTCGAGGTCTTCATCGGCACCGAGCGTCGCCGCGGGAAGACCTTCCTCGTGGTCCGTGACAACGGCCGCGGCTTCGACCCGGCGCTCGCCGCCAAGGTCTTCGGTCTCTTTCGGCAGCTCGACCCGGAGACCAAGGGCATGGGCATGGGCCTGGCGCTCTGCAAGCGCGTGGTCGAGACCCACGGCGGAGAGATCGAGGCGGAACCGACGCCCGGGGAAGGCGTCACCTTCCGCTTCACGCTCCCGCTCGCCGACGACTGAGGCCCCTCGCGCGCGGTGGGGAGGCAGCCCTACCAGCTGCTAGGCTCCCCGCGTGTCGCTGAAGATCGATCAGGACCACTCGCGCTTCAAAGCGATCGTTCGCGGCAAGATCCGGGAGAACCTCCGTCGCTACGTCTCCCAGGGCGAGCTCATGGGCAAGCAGGGGAAGGAGGTCGTCTCCATCCCCATCCCTCACATCGACATTCCCCGCTTCCGTTTCCAGGACAAGGAGATGGGCGGCGTGGGGCAGGGCGAGGGGGACCCTGGCGCCCCGCTCAGCCAGCCCGGCCAGGAGGGCGAAGGCGAGGGTCGCAAGGCCGGTCAGGGGGAGGGGGACCACGTCCTCGAGGTCGACGTCACGCTGGACGAGCTTGCGGACATCCTCGGCGAGGAGCTCGAGCTCCCGAACATCGACACGCGTGGCAAGGCGACCATCGTCGACAAGAAGGATCGCTACGTCGGCATCCGCAACGTCGGGCCCAACTCGCTGCGGCACTTCAAGCGCACGTACAAGACCGCGCTCAAGCGGCAGATCGCCCTCGGCAGCTACGACGGCAAGCGCCCGGTCATCGTTCCGACGCGCGACGACCTCCGCTTCCGTTCCTGGCGCACCGACCAGGAACCCGTGGCCAACGCGGTGCTCATCTACATGATGGACGTATCCGGCTCGATGGGGGACGAGCAGAAGGAGATCGTGCGCATCGAGTCCTTCTGGATCGATGCCTGGCTCCGCCGCCAATACGAAGGCATCGAGACGCGCTTCATCATCCACGACGCCGTCGCGCGCGAGGTCGACCGGGACACCTTCTTCCGCACACGGGAGAGCGGCGGCACGATGATCAGCTCGGCCTACAAGATCTGTGCGCAGATGATCGAGGACGAGTACCCGCCCAGCGAATGGAACATCTACCCGTTCCACTTCAGCGACGGGGACAACTGGAGCGTCGACGACACGCTTCTCTGCGTGGAGCTGCTCAAGGACCGCATCCTGCCGGCGTCGAACATGTTCTGTTACGGCCAGGTGGAGAGCCCCTACGGCTCCGGCCAGTTCATCAAGGACCTCCGGGAGCACTTCGGCGACGAAGAGGCTCTCGTGACGAGCGAGATTCGCGATCGGGACGCCATCATCGGCTCGATCCGAGAGTTCCTCGGGAAGGGGAAGTGACACCGTGGGGATGTTCGCTCTCAAGACGGCGCTGCCTGCCTACCTCCGTGACGAGCAGGCACGCATCGAGGAGTTCGCGAAGCAGTTCGGGCTCGACTACTACCCGACCGTCTTCGAGGTCCTCAGCTACGACCAGATGAACGAGATCGCCGCCTACGGCGGTTTCCCGACGCGCTACCCGCACTGGCGCTTCGGCATGGAGTACGAGCAGCTCTCGAAGAGCTACGAGTATGGCCTCTCGAAAATCTACGAGATGGTCATCAACAACAATCCATCCATCGCGTACCTCCTCGAAGGCAACTCGATGGTCGATCAGAAGCTCGTCATGTGCCACGTGCTCGGGCACGTCGACTTCTTCAAGAACAACTTCGCCTTCTCCGTGACGGACCAGGGGCGGAACCCGCGCGACGGCGGCGCCGTACGGAAGTGGGTCGACACCATGGCCAATCACGGCGCCGTGGTGCGTCGCTGGTCCCGGCGCGTCGGCATCGAGCGCGTCGAGGAGCTCATCGACCACTGCCTGAGCCTCGAGAACCTCATCGACCCGCAGCAGCCCTTCGAGAAGGCCCGAGAGCCGGTGGGCCCGCTCGCCTCCCTCGAGGAGGAGGACGAGACGCCGGAGGAGCCTCGGCTGCTCCGTGTCGAGCGCGAGTACATGGAGTCCTTCATCAACCCGGAGGAGTTCGTCGAGGCGCAGAAGCAGCAGCTCGCCGAGGAGCAGGAGAAGGCGAAGCGCTTCCCGGACGCGCCGATGCGCGACGTGCTGGGCTTCCTGGTGGAGCACGCGCCCCTCGACGCCTGGGAGCGCGACGTGCTCAGCGTCATCCGCCGCGAGGCCTACTACTTCCTGCCGCAGATGCAGACGAAGATCATGAACGAGGGGTGGGCCAGCTACTGGCACTCCAAGCTCATGACCGAGCGTGTGGCCGACGGGTCGGAGATCCTCGACTACGCGGACCGCAACGCCGGCGTCATGCAGGTGAGCGGCGGCCGGCTGAACCCGTACAAGCTCGGCGTCGAGCTCATGCGCTATGTCGAGGACCGCTGGAACAAGGGGAAGTTCGGCAAGGAGTGGGAGGACTGCGACGACTACGCCGCGCGCCAGTCCTGGGATCGGCGCACCGGGCTCGGTCGCGAGAAGATCTTCCAGGTCCGGAAGCTCTACACGGACGTCACCTTCATCGACGAGTTCCTCACGCAGGACTTTGTCCGCGACCACAAGATGTACGCCTTCGGCTACAACCCGCGGAACGACCGCTGGGAGATCGAGACGCGGCAGTTCGACGAGGTGAAGAAGAAGCTCCTCTTCCAGCTCACCAACGCGGGCAACCCGGTGGTCCGCGTGCTCGACGCCAACCACGGCAACCGCGGCGAGCTGCTGCTGGAACACGACCACCAGGGCATCGACCTGCGCCTGGACTGGGCCCGGGAAGTGCTCACGGCGCTGCACCGCATTTGGAAGCGGCCGGTGGAGCTTCACACCGTCGTCGGGAAGCGAGAGACGGCGCTCCGCTTCGACGGGCGAGATCACTCGGACAAGCCGCGGTGAGCTCGAGGTCCCGGGACGACACGCGCGTCGTGGGCAAGCGCCGCGCGGGGCGGCGGCGCATAAGTTCCCTGCGGAACAGGCGATGACGCTG
>CALCTH010000675.1 GCA_937893795.1 uncultured Myxococcales bacterium
GGCCACGTCCCGGCCGGCCCCGTCCAGCACGCGCACCCGCAGCATGCCGGTTCCGGGCGCCACGCCGGCCCCCGCGAGGTCGTCGGGGGCGGAGGCCGCGCACGCGACGAGCGCGCCGAGCCAGAGCGGGAGGGCGATGCGTCGGTCGATCATGCGTCCCCATGATTAGAGTCGGAGAACATGGTGCGCACGCCATCCGCAAATCGTGACGTCCTCGAGCCGGGACGAGCGCTCGGCCGCTACGAGGTCGCCGAGCGCCTCCCGGATGCAGGACGGGCGCCCGAGTATCGCGCCCTCGAGTCCCTCGGGCTCGGTGGGACGCGGGAGGTCGTGATCACCTTGCACGCCACGGCTCGCAGTGCCGCTCACGTCGCCCGTCGGGCCGCGACGGTGGTGCATCCCGTTCTTCTGCAGGTGCTGGATGCGGGGAGCGAGGGGGAGCTCCACTACACGGTCCGGCCGAGTCCGGCGGGGGAGGAAGGCGCCGAAGTCGCCGCGTGGGTGACCCGGGGCGCGGCTCCCGTCGCCGGAGTGGCGGAGCGCGTGGTGGCCGACGTCGCCGACCTCGTCGCGGCAGCCCACGCGCGCGGCGTATGCCACGGAGAGTTGTCACCCGCGTCGGTCGTTCTCGCGCGCTCGGGTGCGGTCTTCGTCCTTCCCTTCGAGGGTCAGAGCGCCGACGCCAAGCGTCGCGAGGGCGACGTGCGAGCCCTTCGCGCGCTCTATGGCGCGTTCGGCGGACGGGAACGTCTTCCCGAGGGTGACGCGGTGGACGTGGCGCGCTTTCTCCGAGCGCACGTGAGCGCGGTCTCGACCAGCGCGGGGCTCGCCGGCCTCCTCGAGGCGCTCGCCGCCGATGCCCGAGCCCGCGAGCCCGCGGGTCTTCAGGAGCCGCAGCGGACGCCATGGGTCGGCCGCGACGCGCTCCTGGGCCGCCTCGCCGCCGGGCTCGGGCGCGAGGGATGGATGCTCGTGGCAGGACCGGCGGGCGTCGGGAAGTCCCGGCTCGTGGAGGCTCATCTGGCTGGGCTCCCCGCGGAGGCGGATCGCCTCTGCCCCGATCTCGCCAGCGACCCTCCCGCCGCCGCGCTCGGAAGGGCGCTGGGTATCGCGGAGGGGTCACCCGACGCGCGACGGGCAGCCGTGGTGCGTGCGCTCGCCGCGCGGGGTCCTGCGCTCGTGGTGATGGACGACGCCGACGCCTGTCTCGAGGCGGCCGTCCGGCTGGCGCGAGAGATTCGCGCTGCCGCCCCCGAGGTGCAGGTGCTGCTCGGTGCGAGGCGCTTTCTGCCGGGGATCCCTACCTTGGCCGTCGATGGGCTCGCGGAGCGGGACGCGCTCGCGCTTCTCGAGGCGCTCGCGGGTCCCGCCGACTCGCTCACGGCGCGCCGGGCTCTGGTCGCGGAGCTCGAGGGGAACCCGCTCGCGCTGGAGCTGGCGGCCCGGCGTCTCGCCCTCCTCGGGACGGATGCGCTTCTTCGGCGCCTGCGAGATGCCGGCGCCGGCGCCGGCGCCGTCGCCACGGCGCTCGAGGCGAGCTGGAAGGAGCTGCCCGAGGCGTTGCGGCGCGTGCTGGAACAGCTCTCCGTCTTCGCGGGCAGCTTCGACGTCCCGGCGGCGGAGGCCCTCGTCGTCGCGTCGAGCGAGGGCCAGGAGGGGACCTTCATCCTTCTGGATCATCTCGCGGCACTTCAGGCGCGCTCGCTCCTGGTCACCGAACGGGCGCCCGAGGGCGTACGGCTGCGGCTCGCGGCCACGGTTCGAGGCTTCGCCGCCGAAAAATGCGCCGCGCGCGGGGACCCAGCCTCGGTCTTCCGCAGGCATCGCCGCTACTTCACGGCACTGGCAGGCGATGTGCCGCTCCCGGAGCTGGGTCGCCTCGAGCCCGAGCTTCGCGCCGCGGCCCAGCGCGCGGGTGCGGCGGAGGCGCGCGCCGACGCGCTTCTCGCGCTCCGGCCTCTCGTGCTCGCCGGAGGCAGCGCCGACCTTCGTGAGCTCGCGACGGCGCTGCTGGGTTCCGACCTCGATGCACCGCGGCGTGCCGGATTGCTCCGGCTTCGTGGCCGCTGCGCTGCGCAGGCCGGGGACGTCGGCGCCGCCCTGAAAGACGTCCGGATGGCCCTCCGCGAGGTGCGCTCGGCGCCCGCGGAGGTCGCCCTGCTCGTGGACGCCGCCGAGCTCCAGCAAACGAGCGGGGAGCTCGACGCGGCGGAGGCGAGCCTCCAGCGCGCCAGCGCGAGGATCGACGCGGACCCCGAGGCCTTTCGCGCGAGCCCGCTCCGTGCGCGGACCCAGCGTGGCCTCGGCATGCTCGCCCACGCACGCGGTGAGCTGGAGCGGGCTTGGTCGGAATACGCTCGTGCCCACGCGGACGCCGAGGAGCGCCGGGACCCCCGCGCCCGTGCCGAGATGCGCCAGCTGCTCGGGACGCTCCGACTGCAGCAAGGGCGGCTCACGGAGGCGGAGAGCCACCTGGAGGTCGCCCTTCGGCTGCATCAGGAGCTCGGCTTTCCCGGTCGTGCAGGCGCCGTGCTCGGCAACCTCGGCATCCTCGCCCAGGAGCGAGGGCAGCGCGAGCTCGCGCGGCTGCGCTACCGCGACGCCCTGTCGATGCTGCAGCGCGTGGGAGAGCGTCTCCTCGTCGCGCACGTGCTCGGCTATCAGGCCAGCCTCGCGCTCGAAGAGGGCCAGCTGCACGACGCGGCAGAGGCCTACGAGGCCGCGCTCCCGATTCTGCGGGAGATTGGCGACCACCGGCTCGCCGGTGTCTTCTCGGCAGCGCTCGGCGGTCTCGAGCTGATGCGCGGGAACCGCGACGCCGGCGCGGCGGCCTTCCATGCGGCCACGTCGAAGCTGAGGGTCGTCGGCGACCCTGCGCTGCTGGAGGCGCTCGCCGTGCATCGGGCACACGAGCACGTGCTCGCCTATGACGACGCGCTCGCCGCGGGCGACGCTCGGGCGGCGGAGGTGGCCTTCGCCGCGGCCGAGGCCGCGCTCACCACGGCGAGCGACCCGCGCTCCGACGACCTTCGCTTCGCCCTGCGACTCCTGCGTGAGGCGTTGGCGCAGCGGGCGCTCATCGTCGCGGGCGACGGCCGCTGGTTCGCGCCGCCGGGCGGCACGCCCGTGCAGCTCGGGCGACGCGAAGCCGCCCGCGGGATGCTTCGCGCCTTCGCCGAGCATCGCCTCTCGACCCCCGGCGGGGAGCTCGACGCCGAGACCTTGATGGAGGCGGGCTGGCCCGGGGCGCGGATTCGCGCCGTGTCGGCGAACAACCGCGTCCACGTCACGCTGAGCGACCTGCGAAAGCTCGGGCTCAAGCGCTACATCGTCCGCCGCGGCGACGGATGGTGCCTCGACCCCGCGGTTCCGCTGCGGCGCGAAGACCCGGTGGCCTCCACGAAGGAGGAGCGCTGAGCCTTCAGCGGCTCGCGCGGAGCCCGGCCGGCACCTCGAAGGCGAGCTCCTGGCCGCTGCCCTCGTCGTAGCCGTAGTACACGGCCGGCCCGCGCGGGCTCGCCTCCATCACGAGGCGGTGGGTGAAGGGCGCAGGCCCGTCCACGCGCTCGATGCGGTAGGGCGTCTCCGCCCGCTCTTCGCGCCCCGGGAAGGTGAACGCGATGCGCCCTTCCTCGGCGCGGTAGAGGAAAAGCTCGAACTTGCCCTCGAAGAGGACCCGGTCCTGGTACACGCCGCTCGAGCCCATCGAGGGCACGAAGCGCAGCACGTGGAGGTGCTCCGAGGGCGAGCTGGGCCACGTGGTGACCCAGTTGCGGTTCACGAGCGCCTCCTTCGCCTCGTCGGCATCGAGGACGTCGGGGCCCCCGCTGGAGCAGGCGGCCAGAGCGAAGAGGGCGACGAGGGCGAGCGCGCGCATGCGTCCGTCCTGAGGCCAGCGCGGCGGCGTGTCGAGCGCGAGCAGGGGCAGGGGCAGGGGCAAGGGCAAGGGCAGGGGAATCCGCGCCTACCCGTGGGTCGCGGCGACTTCCTCCCAGAGGCGGTCGAAGGCCTCTCGGTAGGGCCTCACGAAGCGCGGGTCGTCCGTGATCAGCAGGTTCTCCTGGTTGTGCTCCGCGGCGCTCCGCGTCCAGTTGTAGCTGCCGGTGATCACCTGCCGCGCGTCGAAGACCGCGAACTTGTGGTGCATGTGGTGCTGGCTGAAGTCCATGCGTACCTGGAGGCCCGCCTCCGCGAGCCGCGCGACGTCGGACCCCTTGTCATGGCTCTTGTCCTCGTCGGTCAGCACCCGAACGCGCACGCCGCGCCGGTGGGCGTCGACCAGCGCGCGGAAGAGCCGGTTGTCCGTGATGGTGAAGACGCAGACGTCCACGTGGGCACGGGCCTTCGCGAGGGCGTGGCGGATCGCGTCGAGGCAGTCGGCGCCGGGGCTGAAACGCACCTCGGCGTTCGTCCCCGCGGCCATGCCCCCCGTCGCGCGCGGTTGGATCGCCTTCATCACCTCCTCGAGCCACTCGAGGATCTGGCGGTTCTCCTCGCCGCGGCAGGCCTCGCGGGCCAGCGCGAAGGCTCGATGCCGGATGAAATCGAGCTGGTCCTGCCGCGGGGAGAGGTCCACGAAGAGCTCGCGCAGCGCATGCTTCTCCCCGCGCGAGAGGCGCCGGTCCTCGAGCGTCGCCGCGAGCGCTCCGTCGATGGCGTCTCGGTCCATGCGCGGAGCATAGGCGAAGGCGCCGGGGTCCTAGGCGGCTTCCGGGGTGGCCGCTTCGTCGCCGCCGCTCATGTCGACGCGGTAGAACATCGCGTAGAGCAGCGGGACCACGCCCAGCGTGAGCACCGTGCTGAACGCGAGGCCGTACATGATGGCCACGGCCATCGGCTCCCACATCGCGCCGCCGCCGAGATAGAGCGGAATGAGCGAGGCGATGGTCGTCGCCGTCGTCAGCAGGATGGGCCGCATGCGGCGCTGCGCCGCCTCGATGATCGCCTCCCCGGCCGGGCGCCCCAGCTCGTAGCGTTCGAGCTCGATGCGCTCGATGAGCACGATGGCGTTGTTGATCACGATGCCCATCAAGCTGACCACGCCGAGCAGCGTCATGAAGCCGAAGGAGCTGCCCATCACGTAGAGGCCGATGCCGACGCCGATGAGCGCCAGCGGCATGGTCGCCAGCACGATCACGCTCTTCCGGAGCGAGTTGAACTGGGTCACGAGCAGGAGAATGATGAAGAGCCCGGCGATGGGCAGCTTCGCGCCGATGGAGGCGTTGGCCTTGACCGACGACTCGACCTCGCCCCCGAGCTCGTAGCGATAGTCGAGGCCCCAGCCCTCCTGCTGCTCGTCGAGCCAGGGCGTGAGCCCGTTGATCACGTCGATGGCCGTCGTGTCGGCCGTGACCTTGGCGTAGACGGTCACCGTACGCAGCGCGTCGCGGCGCAGGATCTCCGAGGGCTGGAAGGCGAGCTCCACGTCCGCCACCTGCCGTAGCGGGACGGGGCCGGTGGTGCCGAAGACGCTCAGGGTCTCGAGGCGATCCACGTCGGCGACGTCGGCCAGGTCCGAGCGCATGGTGACGGGGATGACGTTCTCGTCCTCGCGGAACTCGGTGACCTGGAGGCCGCTCAGGAAGGTCTGGAGCGCGACGGCCACGTCCTGGTTCGTCACCCCGGCGCGCCGGGCGCGGCCCTCGTCCACGCGGATGATCAGCTTCTTCACCCGCGCTCCCCAATCGTCGCCGATGTTCACGACGCCGGGGGTGTCCGCCAGCTTCGACTTGACGCGCTCCGCCTCGGCGAAGAGCCCCTCGGTGTCGCGGCCGCTGAGGCGAATCTGGATGGGCTTGTCGACGGCCGGGCCGTTCGAGAGGGGCCGGATGTAGGTCTCCACGTCCGGGTAGTTCGAGATGACGTACTCCTCGAGCCGGTGCATCAGCGGCGGCTTGCCCGCGTCGCTCGTCGCCGTGAGCAGGACCTCGCTGAAGTAGGGCTTCGGCGGCGCCGGGTTGTAGCCGAGCTCGAAGCGCTGCGGCGTGAGCCCGATGTAGCTGGTCCAGGAGGTCACGCCCTCCTCCGTCACGTCCTCGCCGGGCGCCGGCGCGTCGACCGCGAGCTCGTCGCGGATGAAGCCGTCGACGTCCTCGATCATCGCCTGGGTCTCTTCGAAGCGCGCCGCCGGCGGCATCTTGAGCTGCGCCATGAAGAAGGCGCCTTCCCGCGGCGGGAAGAAGATGTTCGGGATGAGCCCGAAGAGCTGCATGCCGAGCACGAAGGCCACGACGACGGCAGCGATGGTCAGCCACCGGCCGCGGAGAAAGACCCCGAGGACGGCCCGGTACGTTCGGTAGAAGGGCGTATCGAAGGCGTCGCTGCCTTCTTCCCGTGGCGAGACCTTCAGAAACACCGTGCAGAGCAACGGGATGAAGGTGAGCGCGAGCAGCCAGCTGATGAGCAGGGTGATCGTCACCACCTCGAAGAGCACGCCCGTGTACTCCCCGACCGCGCTCTCCGCGAGGTAGATGGGGAGGAAGGCCGCCGCGGTCGTGAGCGAGCTCGTGAGCAGCGGGACCTGAAGCTCCTTGGCCGCGGCCACGGTGGCTTCGAAGGGCGACTGACCCTCCTGCATCCCGACGAGCGTCGCCTCGCTCACGACGAGCGCGTTGTCCACGAGGAGACCCAGCGCGATGATCAGCGCCGCGAGGCTCATCTGGTCGATCTGGATGCCGACCACGCTCATCACGAGGATCGCGATGATCATCGTCGTCGGGATGAGTGCGCTGACCACGAGGCCCGTACGGAGGCCCAGGCTCAGGAGCATCACGCCGAGCACGATGGCGATGGCCTGGAGCACGCTCTCGATGAAGTCGTCGACCTTCTTGTCGACCTCCGCCGGCTGGAAGTAGGTCTCGACGAAGTCGATGCCGTGGGGGTACTGCGTCGGCAGCCCGCCGAAGGTCGCCCGCACGCGCGTGCCGAGCTCCAGCAGGTTGCCGCCCTCGCTCATGGAGACGGCGAGCGTGAGGCCGCGCGTGTCCTCCGAGCGCACCTGGCCCACGGGCGGGTCCACGGTGCCGCGCTCCACCTCGACGAGGTCGCCGAGAGCGACGAGCTCGCCCCCCGGCAGCTGGAGCAGCGTGCGGCGCACCTCGTCGACGGTCTGGAAGTTGCCGCTCGGCTCCAGCACGATGGCCTCGCCGGCCAGGTTCAGCTCACCGCCGGGGAGGATGATGTTCCGGGCCGCGAGCAGCGATTGGAGCTGGAGCGGGCTGACCCCGAGCTGCGTGAGCCGGGCGTTGTCGTAGTTGATGAAGACGCGCTCGTCCTGCGCCCCGAGGATGTCGACCTTGGCGACGTCCCGGTCCCGGAGCAGCTCGTCCTTCACCGCGTCGGCGATGTCCTCGAGCTCCCGGTCCGTGAAGCCCGCGTCGGCGGTGATCGTGTTAAGCAGCGGGTACGTGTCGCCGAAGTCGTCGTTGACCTGAGGCCCGATGATCCCGTCCGGGAGCGTCCCGCGTATGTCGTCGATGGAGTTCCGGAGGTCGTTCCAGATGGGATCCATGTCCCGGAACTCCTCGCGGATGGAGACGAGCACGACGCTCTGCCCCGAGCGTGAGGTCGAGCTGACGAAGTCGAGCTCGGGGATCTCCTTGGCGACCTCCTCGATGGGATCCGTGATGAGGTTCTCGACGCGCTCCGGGCGCGCGCCGGGGAAGTTCGTCACGATCATCGCCACGCGGATGATGAAGCCCGGGTCCATCTGCCGGGGCATCGCCTGGTAGGCGCTGATGCCGCCGAGCACGCAGACGGCGATGAGCGTCCCCGTGACCCGGTTCCGCTTCAGCGCGGTGCTCGTGAGGCTCAGTGGGCCGGCTCCGCCTCGGCCTCGTCGGCCGCCTCGGGCGCCTCGTCCGCCTCGGCGGGCGCCGCGGCGACGTCCCCGGCGCCGCCGGGCACGCGCACGCGAAGGCCGTCCGTGATGCGAGCGACGCCCGCGGTCACGACGCGCTCGCCGTCCTCGACGCCCTCGAGGCTCGCGATGCCCTGGCTGTTGAGCTCGCCGAGGGTCACGCCGCGGCGGCGCACGG
>CALCTH010000676.1 GCA_937893795.1 uncultured Myxococcales bacterium
AGGCCGTTGGAGCCGGCCGCCGGCACGAGGCGCGGGACCACGTCGCGACGGGCCTCGCCGCGGCGCTGCTGCTGGGCGTCATCGCGGCGCCCGTGGGCCAGGGCGTGGCGGAGCTGCTGCCGCGCATCGCGGCCACGGAGGCCAGCGGCCGCGCGGCCGCCGGGTACCCCGCCGGACGCCAGGGAGGGGACCCCGGCATACAACCCAACGGGGGGCACCGGGGGGGTAGCGATGGGGAAGGGGGCAAGCGCAACCACGCCGTCCGCATGCTCGGCTCCCCGGTCTTCCTCACCTACGTGGCGCTCCGGGAGGTTCGCTATGGGCTCGGCGACTCGCGCTCCCCCATGGTCGCGACCCTGCTGGGCAACGCGACCAACGTCGCCCTCGACGCGCTCTTCATCGTGGGACTCGAGTGGGGCGTCGCCGGAGCCGCGTGGGCCACGCTCGCCGGTCACGGCGTCGAAGCGCTCGTGCTCACGCTGGGCCTTCGCGAGAGCGGGCTCGGGCGCGTCCGGCTGGGCTCGGCCCGGGCGCTGGCGCGCGTCGGCCTGCCGACGGGACTTCAGTTCTTCGTCGAGGTCGGCGCCTTCGCGCTCCTCGCGGCGCTGCTGGCCGCTCTGGGAGAGACCGAGATGGCGGCCCACCAGGTCGCGCTCCAGATCGTGCACTTCGCCTTCTTGCCCTGCTACGCGGTGGCCGAGGCGGCGTCGGTGCTCGCGGGACAGGCGATGGGCGCCGGACGACCGGCCCTGGTCCCGGACCTCGGCCGCCGCGCGTTGTGGCTGACGGGGGCCTGGGGCGGCCTCTCCATGGTCGTCCTCCTCCTCCTCGGCGGCCCCATCGCGCGTGCTTTCACGGACGACCCGACGCTCATCGCCGCGGTGCGCGCCCTGCTCGTCGTGGCGGCGGCCTTCGTCGTCGCGGACGGCGCCAACGTGACCTTCCGGAGCCTCCTGCGGGGCGCCGGCGACGTGCGCTATCCCGCCGTGGTCACGGTCACGGCGAGCTGGGTCTTCACACCGCCCCTCACCTATCTCCTCGGGTATCGGCTGGAGCTCGGGGCGCTCGGTGGATGGCTTGGCCTCCTCTTGGAGATCGTCGCCGGCGCGGCGCTCCTCGGCTGGAGGCTCTACCGCGGCCGCTGGCGCGAGGCGGCGGCGCGCACCGTCGCAGCCAACGAAGCCGACCTACAGCCCGCGTAACGCGCCGGCGTCACCCCGAGAATGGCCGTGACGCCGGCGTTATGCGACGGTGCGAGGGGCGGAGCGCCTCGTCGCGCCCCCCTGGCATGGCTTCGGTGGAATCTCATGAGCCGTCGTAGATTCTTCGTCTTCGTGATCGCGCCGCTCGCCGTCGCGGGCTGCACCGTGGACCCGATCTGCTTCGGGGCGGACTGCCCCGGCGCGGGGACGCCCGACGGCTTCGTGGGCCAGGACCTCGGCGTACCCGACGGGCCACGGCGGGACCTCGGCGACATGCGCGTGGAGCCCGTCTGCGGCGACGGCCTCGTCGACGGCGACGAGGTCTGCGACGACTGCAACACCGCGGACGGCGACGGCTGCGCCGCCGACTGCTCCGCCGTCGAACCCAACTACGTCTGCCTGAACCGCGCCGGCGACTGCACGGCCGAGGCCTGCTTCCTCATCGTCGAGTGCGGCAACGGCATCCTCGAAGGCGACGAAGCCTGCGACGACCGGAACACCACGGGCGGCGACGGCTGCGCCGCCGACTGCTCGGCCATCGAAGACGGTTGGGCCTGCCCCTTCGCCGGCGTCGCCTGCCGCGCCGCCGAGTGCGGTGACGGCTTCCGCGCCGGGCGGGAAGAGTGCGACGACGGGGACGCTCGCAACGGCGACGGATGCTCGCGTACCTGCACGCTGGAGGAGGGCTTCGCGTGTCCCACGCCCGGCGCGGACTGCCGCCGCACGACCTGCGGTGACGGAGTCTCCGAGGGCACCGAGGATTGCGACGACGGGAACGTCCGGCCCTTCGACGGGTGCTCTCCCACCTGCGAGAACGAGCCCTCCTGCAGCGGGGGTACGTGCACGGCGGTGTGCGGCGACGGCGTGATCCTCCCCGGCACGACGGAAGCGTGCGACGACGGGAACACGCTCCCCGGCGACGGCTGCGCCCCGGACTGCACCGTCGAGGACGGCTTCGCCTGCACGCTCGAGCCGGTTCCGCTCCCGGACGAGATCGCCCTGCCGGTCATCTACCGCGACTTCCAGGGGCTGATCGTCGGTGGTCCCTTGGCCCACCCGGACTTCGACGACCGCGGCGGCTCGGGCATCACCTTCGAGATGGTGGAGACCCTCCTCGACGGCGACCGCGTCCCGGCCTGGTCCGGGGACGTGGTCGGCGGCTCCGGCTCGGCGAGCGAGGCGGACTTCCGCGAGTGGTACCGGGACGGGCCACGCAACACCGCGGTCTTCGACGTGCTCACGCTTCCGCAGAGCTCGCCGGGCCGCTACGCCTTCGACAGCGGCGACGGGTTCTTCCCGCTGACGGGCCGCGGTTTCATGGCCCCCGGGGCGGCGAACCCGGAGGTGCGACCCGACGGACGCACGGACAACTTCAACTTCACGACGGAGCCGCGCTTCATCTTCCAGTTCCAAGGGGACGAGGAGCTCGTCTTCAGCGGCGACGACGACCTCTGGGTCTTCGTCGACGGTCGCCTTTGCCTCGACATCGGAGGGCTCCACCCCGAGGAGGAGCGCACCATGAACCTCGGCGTCCCCGACGCCGCGGAAGACGACACGAACGACGCCATCGTGCAGGCCTGCGTCGATGCGCTCTCCCCGGGAGGCGTGTACGAGGTCGCGATTTTCCACGCGGAGCGGCGCGTGGTGGAGTCCAACTTCCGGCTCACGCTGGCGGGCTTCGTGACGCAGGAGTCCGAGTGCGCATCGACCTGTGGCGACGGCATCCTCACCCCCGACGAGGCGTGCGACGAAGGCACGGACAATGGCGCCGACTACAACGGCTGCACCGATGCGTGCCTGCTCGCTCCCTTCTGTGGCGACGGCGTCGTCCAGGAGGAGTTCGGCGAGGTCTGCGACGCGGGCAGTCCCGTCGGCTCCGACGATTGCGCCCCGGATTGCCAGACCATCGAGCGGCGCTGCGGCGACGGCGTCGTTCAGCCCGACCTCGGCGAAGAGTGCGACGACGGCAACAACGAGAATGGCGACGGCTGCACCGAGGACTGCCGCCGAGAGCTGATCTGAGCCGCGTAGACGTGCCGGAGGAGCCGCGAGGATGAGGGGAAGGAAGACGTTCGGG
The DNA here is from genome assembly GCA_937893795.1 of uncultured Myxococcales bacterium. Classification (GTDB taxonomy): domain Bacteria; phylum Myxococcota_A; class Polyangia; order Polyangiales; family Houyiibacteriaceae; genus CALCTH01. Next base: position 3,280 of record CALCTH010000676.1, read on the forward strand.
GGCGCGCTGGCGCTCGCGCTGACGCTGCTCGGCGGCTGCGAGGTGGACCCGATCTGCTTCGGGGCGGATTGCCCCGGCGAAGGGACGCCCGACGGCTTCGTGGGCCAGGACCTCGACGTGACCGACGGGCCACGGCGGGACCTCGGCGACATGCGCGTGGAGCCCGTCTGCGGCGA
>CALCTH010000677.1 GCA_937893795.1 uncultured Myxococcales bacterium
TAGCTCTCAGCCGACATACAAGGCTGCTGCAAAAGGCGACCCGGCGAGGCGCGAGAGAATTCGCGTCGCCAGGCGCGTCCGCGAGCCGAGGAGATGTGGTGCATCTTCGAGGTGAGGGGATGGCGGCTGGCGGTGGGAAGGCGCCGTGAAACGGCGCCGTCGCCTTTTGCAGCAGCCTGCTAGCGGGGCGCCCGACGAGGACGGGCGCGACGCGCGACGTGGCCTCCCCGGACCCGCATCGCACTTCGCGGCTGGTGTATTAGCGTGAGGCCGTGACGCGCCCCTCGCTGGTCCTGCTCCTCGCGCTCCTCGCGACCGCATCGCGCGCGACGGCCCAGGGCGGCGACAACCTCGCCCCGCCCCGCAGCGCCCCGAACGCGGAGACGGAGCCGGACGGGGAAGCCGAACCGGACGGGGAATCGGGGACGGAAACGGAGACGGGGACGGAGACGGAGACGGAGACGGGAACGGAGACGGAGACGGACACGGCGCCCACGCCGCCCCCCGCCGGCGCCGATCCCTTCACGCCCGCCCCCTTCCCCGGCGAAGCGACGCCCCCCTTCCCGGAGGCGCCCGCGACCGATGCACCCTTCCCCGAAGCGCCGGAGGCTCCCGCGGCCCGCGTCATCGTCGTCGAGGCCGCGCCCTATGGCGTCGACCCGGTGGTCGGACGCCACGTGACGCGGCAGATGCGCGAGACCGCCGCCGCACTCGGCTACGGAATCGTCACCTCCGAGGAGACCGCAGAGGCCGCGCAGCGACTCCGCATGCCCTACCCGCCTTCGCCCGCGGACCTCTGGCGCGTGACCTGGGTCGCCGGCGCCCAGCGTGGCGCCTTCGCGCGGGTGTGGGCGCACCAGGGCGCGTACGTGTTCGAGATCAGCGTGGCCAGCCTCGACGGCGCCGGCCCCTATTTCGCGCGCGGCACGAGCGGCGCCGACGATCTCCACGAAGTCGTCGACCGGCTGACGCGGGAGGCGCTTCCCGTGCCCTCCACCTACGACGCCGCCGCCGCCGCACGCATCGCGCGCGGAGAGCCAGCGCGATCGACGCCACCGGCCCGGGCGCCCGCCGCCCCGGTCGCAGCTCTCGATGACGAACGGCCACCCTCGACCCGCCCCTCGCGCATCCCGACGAGGCGCTGGGACGTGGCCTTCCAGAGCGAGAGCGCCATCGGTACGTCGAGCGACGGCTTCTACAACCACCTCCTCGGGGTGCGCCTCGGTTTCCGCATCACCAACGCGGTGCACCTGGGCGCCTACGCCGGCTACACGAACCTCCGGGGCCGCAACGGCCGAGTGGGCAACACGCTCTTCTATCTGCAGCTCGAGGACCGGGTGCGCGTGAGCCCCCGGACCGACGTGACCGTGCCGCTCCGCCTGGGCCTCGGCTATCTGCCTTTCAACGGTCCCTTCGTCCGGCTCTCGGCCGGCGCGAACATCCCGCTCGGCTCGCGCGTCGAGATCGGCTTCGACCTGCTCACGCCCACCTTCTGGGTGCTTCCCGACCGCACCGCCGTGAGCCTCGACCTCGCCGCCGAGGTCATCTACCGCCTTTAGCCGGTCGCGTGCCTGCGTGGCTCAGAGGTACTCGGCCGGACCCATGGCATCCGCGGCCTTCAAGAGCGCCTTGCGGAGCCGGGTGAGCTCGGCCGGACCGAGGACGTCGGCCCACTCCGCCTCGACTTCGCCGACCACGTCCCGCGCCGCCTCGAGGAAGGCACGCCCGCGCGCGCTCAGCACGATCCGCTGCGCGCGGCCGTCTTCGGGATCCGGGTGTCTTTCGACGTAGCCGCGTCGCTCGAGGCTCGCGACGAGCTTGCCGAGGGCCTGCTTGCTCACCGGCGCTCGCGCCGCGAGGTCCGTGAGCCGCGTGCCCTCGGCGAGGGGCACGCGGGCGATGACCTCGACGTCGCTTGCACGGAAATCGGTGAAGCCCCGGCGCCGGATTCGCGCATCGAACTGCGCTTCGAAGGTCCAGCGGGCCCTCGCCAGCGCACGGCCGATATGACCCCGTCGGAACGCCTGCATCTCGTCCATGGCGCGAGTCTAACGCAATTTAACAAACCCTGTTGACTATATCGTCAACCCAATTTACCAATGAGCGCATGAGACACCTGCATCCCCGCTTCCTCCCGGCTCTGCTCGCGCTCAGCGCGGCCTGCGGCGCCGGCGAGGCCACCCCCGCCACGCACACCACCCCCGAGGAGCCCGCCCTCATGATGGTCATTCGCGTCGTCATCGACGTCGTCCCCGCGCAGCGGGACGCCTTCGTCGCCTACCTCACCGAGGAAGCAGAGCGCGTCCGAGAGATGGACGGCTGCGAGCGCTACGCGCTCTACGGCGACGCCACCGAGGACAACCGCTTCCTGCTCTACGAAGAGTGGGCCTCGGCCGAGGCCTTCGCCGCCTACCGCACCTCCGACGCGCTGCGCCAGAGCTTCACGGTCCTCGGACCGATGATGGCCAGGCCTCCCGACAGCGCCTACTTCGCGGCCGCTCCCCAGCCGACGAGCTAGCACGGCGCCGGGCTAGCGAAGGGCTCCGGCGTCGCGGAGCGCCTCGCAGCGGCCCTCGCGAATGGTCTCCGCGACGCTCGGGGGCACGTCGAGCACGAGGACGCTCGCGGCCTCCGCGTCGTAGCGGGGCCACGTCGTGGTTCCCGGCGTCGGGTCCTCTCCGCGGGCGAAGGCGGTCCAAGCCCCCTGGATAGCGCTCGCGAGCGCGAGGTCGTCCGCGCGCGGCGGGTAGCCCAGCTGGTCGAAGCGCCCGAAGAGATAGAAGAGCTCGATGCCGTGGAAAGCGCCGCGCTCCGCGAGGCGGCCCTCGAGGGCGCGGGTGAAGTGATACGTGAAAGCCGGCGCGTCACCGCCCGCCGTCGCCGCCGCGAACCCAAGGGCCGGGCAGATGAAGCTCAGGTCGCTCACCACCGCCTCGTAGGCCGCCTTCGGACTCGCGAAGTCTCCCACCGGGTAGAGCGCCAACACGTCCTCCGCGACGGCTCCGAGCTGCGCCCGGACGAGCGCCTCGAAGACCCGGGCCGTCGGCACGGACACGGCCGCCACGAACGTCGTGGATTCATCCGCATTGCTGCCGGTGCTCAGCGGCCGGTCGACGGTCTGGAGTCGCGTAGCCGCGTCCGTCACGAGGAAGCGGCCGTCGAGCGTCGGCCCCACGTCGGGTAGCCCGAGCCCCGAACGGGGTCCCTCGGCCGTCACCTCCACGAGCCGATCGGCCGAGAGTCCTCGGAGGCACGCGAGCTCTGCCGCCGGTTCCGCGTCGTCCGCGCAGCCGAGGGCCTCGACCCACGCACGATCACGGGAGAGGCGCGAACGCGCGCCCCCGTCCAGCGTCGGCTGCGCGATGCACCCCCCGCCGGACTGGATGATGCCCCGTACGAAGAGCTCGTCCGCCGCGGGCGCCGCGAGGAGCGCGCAGATACTCGCGCCTCCGGCGCTCTCGCCGAAGAGCGTGACGTTGTCTGGGTCACCGCCAAAGGCGGCGATGTTGCGACGTACCCACCCGAGCGCGGCCACTTGGTCCCGGAGACCGGCGTTGCCGGCGTCACCCTCGGCCACGAGTCCCGGCGTGGTCAGAAAGCCCGCGAGGCCCACGCGGTAGTTGAGGCTGACGACCACCACGTCGCCGGCGCGCACCAGCGTCCGCCCGTCGTAGAGGGCGAGGTTGCTGCTCCCTTGGACGAAGCCGCCGCCGTGAATCCAGACCATCACGGGACGCGGCCCGGCGGTCGCGCGGGGCGAGAAGACGTTGAGGAAGAGGCAGTCCTCGGCACCGATGAGCTCCCCGGCGCGGCTCCGCTGGGGACACGCCGGAGGTGGGGAATCGCTCGGGATGGGGACCGGCGAGCGGGTCACCGGCGCCGGCGGCGCGAAGCGAAGCGCCCCCACGGGCGGGGCCGCGTACGGGATGGCCCAGTGCACGACCAGGTCCTCCTCGAGCGCGCCGAGCACGACGCCGGACTCCGTGTCGACGGCGCCCTCCGGCAGCCCTGCATCGTCGGCGCCGAGGTCCGTGGCGGCGTCCTCGAGCGACATGTCGAGCGCGGCGTCCGGCGGTGCCATGTCTCCGGCCGCCATGTCCCGCGGTGCGTCGAGGGACTCGCCCGCGCTTCCGCAGGCGATTGCGAGGAGAAGGCCTGGCAGGAGCCACCGAGGAGACGAGAGAGCGCGCATCACAGAGAAGCCTCTACGACACGTCTGAAGCGGGTCTGACGGGCCGAGCCGACGAGCCCCGGCGTACTACCGGCCGATCTCGACTCCGCTCGGCGCCGGCGGCGCGCGAAGCGATCCGCTGTTCGAAATCTCGTTGCCGCTGGGCTCCGGCGGCGCACGGATGGTGCCCGCGTTCGAGATGTCCAGGCCGCTCGGCGCCGGCGGCGCAAGAACGCGCCCGTCGTTGCCGATGCCGCCGATGGCGCCGCTCCCGGAGTTGGGCGGCGGCGGCGCCACCTCGACGTCCGTCGCTTCGCCGGCCGTCCCCCGCAGCTCGACGGTAGCGGTCATCGCGCCGGCTGGTACGGGTCCGAAGCGGGGGTTCGCGAGGCGCGCCTCGAGGCAGCTTCGCGTATCCTCGGGAATCGAGCCGCTCACACGACTCCGGGACACGACGCCGTTGCCGGTGACGTACGCGAAGAGCCCGAGGCTCAGATCGCGAGCCTCGCCGAGGGAGCCGCAGCTCGCTGGGTTGCCCAGGGCCGCGCGGAGCATGGCCTCGGTATCCGGCTCGTCCGGCCCCTCGTCCTCCTCGTCCCCGGGCTGCTCGACACGCTCCGTATACACGT
>CALCTH010000678.1 GCA_937893795.1 uncultured Myxococcales bacterium
GGCCCGTGCGGGCTGCGGCGGGCTCGGAAGGATCGCCCGCCAGCGCGCGACGGCGGCCGGCGGGCCCCGAAACACCTGCAGCGGCGGCTCCTGAGCCCTCGCCGCGCTCGCCGACGCGAGGACCAGGAGGCAGGCGGCGGCGCAGCGCATCCGCGCACCCTACACCCTCCGGCGGGGGTGCGGGCGAGGCCCGGTTGCCCGGTGAGGGGGGCTCCGCTAGCGTTCGCGGCCCTCTGACGCGCCGGGCGCTTCGCGGCCACGCCGCGACGACCCGAGCGGCCCCTTGCCACCATGCTCGAGAACATCGCCAGCCGCTTCCAGACCGTGGTCCTCGTGGGCCTGGTCGTCCTTCTGAGCTCGGTCTTCATCCTCCAGTTCGGAGGTCCCCAGGCCCAGGGCTGCACCGCCGGCGGGACGGCGTGGGCTGCCAAGGTCGACGGGGAGACGGTGACGGGCGGCGAGGTGAGCGCCATCTACCGGGCCGTTCGCTTCGACCAGGCCGACCCCGAGGAGCAACGGCGCCGCCAGCTCCGGCGCATGGTGCTCGACGGCCTCATCGAGCGGACGCTCCTGGCCAACGAGGCGCGGCGCCTGGGCTTCGACATCGACAACGACGAGGTGTCCACGGAGTTCGCCACCAAGCGCCTCCTTTACATCACGCTCGGGCGTGATGGCCGCACGGGCGGGGCGCTGGTGCAGGACATCTCCGCCGGCGTCGAGGACCGCGAGACGGGCCTCTTCGACGCGGAGCGCGCCGAGCGCTTCATCCGCAACGCGCTCCAGCGCACCGAGACCGACTTCCTCCGCTGGCAGTCCGAGGAGATGCTCGCCGACCGCATGCGTCAGACGGCGATGGCTGCCGTGACCGTGAGCCCGACGGAGATCCGCGACTCCTACGTGCAGGAGAAGGAGCGGGCGACGGTCGCCTACGCCCGCTTCTCGCCGGCCTACTACCGCGATCGCCTCGAGCCCTCCGACACGGACCTCGACGGCTGGATCGCCGAGAATGCCGAAGCCGTCGACGAGGAGTACCAGCGCCAGCGTCATCGCTACACGGACCTCGAGCCCCAGGTCCGCGCCCGGCACGTCCTCCTGAAGGTCGACGCGGACGCGGACGACGCGACGAAGGACGCCGTGCGCGTCCGCGCCGAGGCGCTCCGCGAGCGGGCGATCGCGGGCGAGGACTTCGCCGCGCTCGCGCGGGACAACAGCGAGGACACCGGCAGCGCGCCGCGCGGCGGCGACCTCGGCTACAACCCGCGGGGCCGCATGGTGGGTCCCTTCGACGCCGCCCAGTTCGACATGGAGGTCGGGGACATCTCCGAGCTCGTCGAGACCCGCTTCGGCTTCCACATCATCGAGGTGGTGGGCAAGCGCGAGGGCGACGTACCCGAGGAAGAGGCCAAGCGCGAGCTGGCCGAGGGTCTCTACAAGGAGGCACGCGCGGGGGATCTCGCCCGTGAGGCCGCCACCGAGGCGCTCGCTCGGCTGCGCGCGGGCGCCAGCCCGGATGAGCTAGACGCTTACCTGCTGCGGCAGGACCGCGGGGAGCCGGAGCCCGAGCCCGCGGCGGAGGAAGAGGAAGAGGACACCGAGGCCGCCGAGTCCGAGGAGGACGAGGGCCCGGAGCGGAGCGCGCTCGCCCCGCAGATCCGCACGCCTCCGCCCTTCGGCCGCACCGACAACCCCGTGCGCGGCGCCTTCGACTCCGGTCCCCTCGTGCGCGCGGTCTTCTCCGTCGACATGGACGCCCCCTTCCCGGAGGAGCCGCTCCAGCTCGGCACAGAGTACGTGGTCTTCAAGGTGCTCGAGCGCACCGAGGCGACCGACGAGGACTTCACCGACGAGGTCCGCGAGCGTCTTCGCGCGGGCCTCCTCCGCGGCAAGCGCGCCGAGGCCCTGGACGGCATGATCGACGCGCTCCGCGCCGACGCGGAGGCGGCCGGTCGCATCCGCATCAACGACTTCGACCTCGACCTGCGCGTCGAGGGCGGCGGGACCGTGACGAGCGATCCGCCCGGCATCGACTGTGGCCCGGACTGTGCTGCGCGCTTCGAGTACGGGACCATCCTCGAGCTGAAGGCCGAGTCCGCGGAGGACGCGCGCTTCCTCGGCTGGGAGGGCGATTGCGGTGGCCTCTCCGAGACCTGCGTCGTGACCCTCGACAACGCGCGCAACGTGCGCGCGCGCTTCAGCCCCCGCGCCGGTCCCGCCGAGGACGACGGCGCCGAGGACGAAGCGCCGGCCGCCGACGGCGAGTGCGCCCGGCGCCGTTTCGCGCGCCGCGCGCCCACACCCCGGTCAACGAAGCGTGAGGCGCGGCGGGCTCGCCTCGAGGTCCGCTCTCACCCTCAAGGCCTCACCCGGCGCCACCCGCACCCGCCGCTCGACGCGCGCCCCGAGCGGCGGGTTCTCGAGCACGAGCTGATGCACGCCGGCCGGGAGCGTGAGCTGGCGGATGGGTGTGTTTCCGACGGGCCGGCCATCGACGCGCACCGTGGCCCAGGGCGTCGCGCTGACCGTCAGCCGGCCGCGCGTGCTGGCTGCCGCACGGGGAGCGTCCCGCGCGTCGTTCGTGGGGGCTTCCGCGGTGGGCACGTCGGGTTCCTCGGGCGCCTCGCCCTCGCGGGGATGCCTCGCTTCGGCGGCCGGGGGCTCCGCTTCCCCGTCGCGATCCGGTGCTTCCGGTGCGGATTCCGACGAGCCTTCCACGGCCGGCGCCGCCTGGGGTGCGTCGCGCGGCGCGGGGCCTGCGAGGGCGAGCCACGCGGGCAGGGCGCCCAGGGCCAGCACGGCGACCGCCGTCACCACGGCGCCCCGGCGCTGCGGGCCCC
>CALCTH010000679.1 GCA_937893795.1 uncultured Myxococcales bacterium
AAATCTGGCTCGTCTGGTCGATACGCAGGCGCTCCGACGGGTGGTCCCCTAGCAGGCTGCTGCAAAAGTCGACCCGGCGAGGCGCCAGTGAATTCGCGTCGCCAGGTGCGTCCGCGAGCCGAGGAATGTGGTGCATTTTCGAGGTAAGGGGATGGCAGCTGGAGGTGGGAAGGGGCCGTGAAACGGCGCCGTCGCATTGCAGCAGCCTGCTAGAGCCTGTCACCCGTCAGGTCCGCGATTTGAGTGCAGAAGGCACTCGGTCCGGTGGTGAACGTCGTCTCGGACAGCCCTTCAATCGTGCCATCTTCGAAGAACTGAATATCGAGGAACGTCTCGAACCCCTCTTCGCCGTTCATGGGCGGGCACTCTACGACACGGCGCAGTAGGCACGTCACGCCGTCGAACGTGTCGGCGCGGGTGGTACAGCCCGGAAGGTCGTCGCCGCCTGGGCGTGGATCGATCTCAGCCACCTGCGTCAGCGGCCCGGACTCGACCGGCCCGTTGCAGTCGCGGAAGTTGCTCAGCCGAAACCGGTAGTCGCCAAGGAGGGCATCCGCACCAGGGCACGAGCTTGCGTCGTCGGAGCCGCAAGCTCCGACGATTAGGAATACGGCGAGGCCTGCAGAGAATCGGCGAACAACCGGCAAATGCTTCATTCGACCAGTGTACTCGGGGAGACCGTTGCCCGACCTGATGTTCGTCGGCGTGCACATACCGGGCGTCGACGGCGTCCACTTCGTCGAGAGGTCAGTTCGGCGGCTGTGAGCTGAGTTCCAACGCAGGGGCGTCACGGCGCGCACGGCAGCTTCACGAGGAAAGCCAGAAGCGAACGACACGCGGAAGGGCGGGAACCGCGCGATGGATCACCTCCCCGTCTGCCGCGATGCTCTCGACTCCGATGGCGCATGCGTACCAGGCGGCGCCGTTCGTCGTTGGAACTCGGTAGACGGCGGAGCAGGTGTCTGGGCCGCCGTAGAAGTAGTCGGGAGGGAGCTCTCCCTCGCACGTGGCCTCCTCGGGGCACCGCTCCTCGCCGGCTCGCGAGCCCGGCTGCCCACATGCCTGCGCTTCGACGACGTCGCCGACTTCGATCCGCGGGTCCTCGAGAATGGCGAGGTAGTGGGTGCGCGAAGCGAAGGACCCGTCGTCGCGTGTGACGGTCCTTTTGAACGCCCGGCACTCCACCACGATGGGCTCGGAGCGCCTCGCGTCTTGAACCCGGGCAGCGCACGCGGCGGTACCTACCGAAGCCGCCAGGACCCACGCTCTTTGCCGCATGTGGAAACGGTAGCAGCTTGGGCGGGCGGTCCACCGGGCCGTGGCCAGCACTGGGCGCCCCGGGATGCGGAGGTGGGATCTGCGGCGCAGCGCGCTACCGTAGCCATGGACGAGGTGGGCAGCCCCGTCCGCCGGCTTCGACGGTGACATCCGCGCCTCGGACGACCATGACGTTCACTGCACAGCTCCTCGTCGTCATCGCGAGCATGACGCTCGTAGCGTGCTCACAGACGTCGGTCGTCCCAAACCCTGACGATGGTGGCGCGGACTCGGGGAGCGCTGACATGCAGACTGACGCGCCCGAGTCGGAGGGCAGTACCGATGCGGACCCCGGGGCACTTCCGGAGGAAGAGTTCCTGGACCTCACCCTCAACGAGCTCACGACAGACTCGGCACGTGACCGCTACTGCCAGCGGATAGCAGATGTCTGGTGGGGCCCGGACTTGGGCGACGCCAACTGCTACGACGAGCTCGTTGCTCTAGGAGCCGAGGCCCACTACCCGGATAATCGTGAGGAGATCTTCTCCTTCTGTTTGGGCGGTATCTCAGACCTCGCCGCAAACCCGACACCAGACTGCGACTGGGAGACGGTACGGATATCGATCGAGTATCACGCACAGGTACGTGATCTGTGGTGTACAGACTTCAGCTTCTCTCCCTTTACCAACTGGCGGTTCGGACCGCATCCCGAAGGCGAGCCAGCACATCAGTGCCCGTTTGAACGCCTCCCGTAGTCGGGTCTGCCGACGCAGGTGAGACGCGCGTTCGTATCGTCTTCGCGCGGGGCCTCCGGTCGCAGTCCGACGCACTTGAAAGCGTTGCGCGTTTTCCTCATGACGCCGGGTCCTCCCGCTCGTGCAACCTAGCGACATGCCCAAGCTCGCTTCTCTGCTCGCCCTGGCTTGCGTCGCCTGCGCCCAGACCGCGGTCATCGGCGTTCCGGATGATTCGCTCCCCATGGACGCCGGCGCGGACCAGGCCATGGACGGCGGGACCGAGCTCGACCTGCCGGCCACCGGGGTCTGCGCGACGGCCCTCGCGGACGCGCCCCTTCGGCTCGTGGCCGTGCGCTTCGACGGGACGACGCTGACCGGCCTCGGCGCCGACGGGCGCCGGCCCGTGTTGCACCGGACCTTCGACTCGGTTCCCGTCCGGGGGGAGCGGCTGAGCCGCGGCGTGTTGGCCGCCGAGGGGATCGTCGCGGGTCTCGCCGTCGCCGAGGAGCGGTGTGAGCGCGCCTCGTGTCCTCTGCGCGGCGAGCTCTTCGTGCTCGATGCGCTCGGCGTGACAACGCTGGACGTGCCGGTGCCGTACAGCGAGCGTCTGCCCGGGCCCTCCTTCGTCACGGAGGACGGCCTCGTGGTCTGGATCGAGCCGACGTCTCCTCGCGGCGCGGCTGCTCGCATGCGGGCCGTGGACCTGGACGAGGGGATCGACGTGGAGGTCCCCGCACGGGTAGTCACGCTCCACCGGGGCGTGGCGGACGCCGCCGGCTGGCGCCTCGCGCGCCTGCGCTCCGGGGAAGGGCGCTCCTCCCCTCCGGGCTTCGTGCACCTGGGCCGGGGCGAGATCCAGGAGGTGCCCGGCGGGACCGACCGGTCGCAAGCCCTGGGGTCCCGCTGGGTCACCCTCGAAGCCTCTCGGCTGCATCTCGACACTCGCACGGGTCGCCGCCGCACCATCGAGCTGCCCCGCGACCTGCAGAACACGTCGATGGGCAACCATCACGAGGGGCTCCTCGAGCTTCGGCGCGACGGGGTGTTCCTCGCCCTCGTCGACCTCGATGCCGAGCGCATCATCCCGCTCCCCGAGCCCCTCGGACCCGGAACGGAGAGCGTCTTTGGGATCGTCGTTCGCGGCACGACCGCGCTCGTGTCGACGGCGGGCCTGCCGGTGCTGCGCCTGGATCGGGCCACCGGGCGCGTCGAGACCTTCGACCGCCCCGTCGTGCCCGACTCGCACGCGGTCATCGATGCCGCGTACTGCACGCCCCCGGCGACGCTGCTCCGGACGGGCGCCATCGGCCTCACGCTCCGCTCCGAGGCCCATGCCGGCGTCTTCGCGTGGCGCGAGGGTCGCCTCGAGCCCGTCGGGCGTCCCGTCCGCGACGTGTCGTGGGTGAGCGTGGTGGCGGCGGGCGACGCCCTCGCGATTCGTGGCAACACGGGGCGGGAGACCTTCTGCCCCGGCGTCGAGCCCACGGACGCGCCGCCCGCCGGTGACGAGCTCGTCGGCGACTCGCTCCAGCTCCTGACGCCGACGCAGCCGCCGCGAGTGCTGTCTCCCGGCGACCGGCTCGCCTATCTCGACCCCGACGGTGAGTGCGCCCTCGTCGTCCCCTCGGATCGCTCGGGCGTGCACCAGCTCCTGGATCTGACGACGGGCGAGGAGGCGGAATGGGAGGATGACGGGTGGTGGCTACCGCTCGTCACCGCCCCTCTCTTCCCCTACTAGCCAGGTCGCTCGGCGCCGGCACCGACGTCGAAAGGGAAGCGCGCCGCGTCGCGGACGTCCGCTGGGGGCACCCCGAGGCCTCCGACGAGGAAGGCTGAGCCGCCGTCTCGACCAGGGAGTGAGGGGACGGAAAGCGAAGACGACGCGCGGGTCGCGATCCCGGGCGTCGTCCTCTGGTCGAG
>CALCTH010000680.1 GCA_937893795.1 uncultured Myxococcales bacterium
CCGAAGGCGCGCGAGGTCCGCGCCGAGCGCGTCGGCGCCCGCGCGCGATAGGTCTCCGTCCTCGCGTGCCCGGGCAATGGCGCCGGCCGCCTGCGCGAGCAGCGTGTCGACGTGGCGCGCGTCCACCGCGGCCGACGACGCGCTCGAGGCCGATGCGCGGGCCTCCGCCGCTCACACCGCGTCACGCGCCAGGAGATCGTTCCGGACGGGGCGGTAGCGAGAGATGCCCCCGGTGAGCGGGAGCGTCAGGTCCGGGAAGAAGGCCCGCGTGGAGACGCGGCGCACCGGCGAGGCCGCCGTGTAGATGCCGCCGTCGGGGGCGATGGACGTCACGGCGATGGACTCCTCGCGACCCTCGGCGAAGCTGCGGAGCACCCCGGTCTCCCGGTCGAGCAGGCCCACGCCGATGCCGAAGAAGAGCTCCCGGCCCATGAAGCGGGTACCGCCGCCGACGCTCACGGCCACGCCGTTCGCCGTGATGGTCGGCGTCAGCGCGTTGAAGCGCGCGTCGACGTTCGGGTTGCCCTGGAACGCGAGCGAGAGGTCCGCGGTCCACTCGAGACGCCCGCTCGCCCCCAGGTCCGTGACCCGGAAGATGTCCTCGCGCGTCACCGCGTAGAGCTCGCCGCCGTCCGGAGCGACAGCGATGGATGCGGCGATGGGGGCGCCGACGTCCAGCCGCCAGAGCTCCTCGAGGTCGGCGTCGTAGGTGATGAGGTTGCCGAGGTTGTCGGAGACGTAGACCCGGCTCCCGTCGGCGCTGATGGTCGGGGTCGAGCCGGTGCCGCCGTCGAAACGTGCCTCCGCCACCACGGAGAAGGTGAAGGCGCCGGCGCCGTCGGGAATCAGCTCGAGCGCATAGAGCGCGCCCAGCTCGGACACCCCGTCTTCGGTTCCGTCGGCCGCATCCTCGGCGGTGGCCGCGATGAAGATGCGTCCCGTGTTCGGATCGATGCCGAAGTAGTTCGTGACCTGTGAGCCGCCGCCGAAGAGGACGTCGACGATGACCTCGAAGAAGCTGAGGCCGTTCGCCGTTCCGAAGACCTCGTCCGTGAGCGCGTTGCTTGCCTCGATGACGGATGGCGGCAGGTCGAGGTCGCTCGACGCGGCCGGGGCGCCCGGGAGGCGCAAGGTCGGCGCCGCCACGGCGCCGGTCGTTCGGTCGAACGCGAGCACGTCGCCGCCGAGCGGCACGCCGATGAGGGCGTCGGTCTGCGGGTGGTAGTTGAAGCCGAAGGAGTGCGTCGGGGGCCGAACGCCGAGCATGTCCGGCGGTGCCTCGAGCCCCGTGGGCACGCGCCACACCTCCGTTCCGTCGGGCCGGAGCGCCATCGCCTCCGTGAAGCTCATGTGATAAACGCGCTGCTCGCCCGGCGCGGAGGGCTCGTCGAGGATCAGGATGGCCCCGCTGCCCGCGTTCCTCCCGTCGCCGGAGACGACCCAGTTCCGCTCGCCGGTCTCGGCGTCGAGGGATACGAGCGAGACGTCCTCCCGCGGGAAGAGCGGGCTGAAGTAGAGGTTTCCGGCGTCGTCGAAGGTCGGCCCCTCGGGGATGTAGAACGCGGTCTCGACGGTCCAGTCGAGCTCGAGCCTCGGCGCCGTCGCGACCCAGGCATGGTCCGAGTTGGCCGTATCGCCGTGCATGGTGTGCCAGGCGTTGCGGAGCGGCAGCACGCCCGGGAGGTCCCCGGCTCCCGTCACGCGCGTGCCGGTCGGGCGCCACGCCGTGATCGCGGGATCGGCGGAGGCCGTCTCGCCGGGCTCGCACGCGGCGCTCATCGAACCGGCCGCGGCGTCGGCCACACAGCCGCCCAGGACCGCCGCCATCGATGCGGTCATCAGCCAAGGTGCGGGGCGACCTGCGTTGCGAGTGTCCACCGCGTTACGAAGCCAGCTCGCGCGAGTTTCGTCCAATCGATAGTCTGCAGCTGTATCATTCGCTCTCCTTATGTCGGGCCGCGACCTCTCCACGCTGCGAAGCCTGGATCTGAACCTGCTGGTGCTCTTCGAGGCGCTTCATCGTGAAGGGAACCTCACCCGCGCAGCTCAAAGGGTCGGGCTGAGCCAGCCGGCGGCGCGCCAGGCGCTCGGGCGCCTGCGCGACGCGCTCGGCGCCCCGCTCTTCGAGCGTCGCCGGGGCGGCATGGAGCCGACGCCGCGCGCCCGCAGCCTCGCGGACCCGGTTCGCCAGGCGCTGCAGACCCTCGAGCGCGGCCTGCTTTCGGCGCAGGTCTTCGACCCGGCGTGCAGCGAGCGCGTGTTTCGCATCGCCTTCGGGCAGCTGGGCGAGGCCGCGCTCCTTCCGCGGCTGGTGGCGGGCGTCAGCGAGCGCGCGCCGAACGTGTCGCTTCGTTCCGTCGGCGGTCCGACGCTCGCGGTCGAGGACGCGGCGGCGCGCGGCGAGGTGGACCTCTGCTTCACTTACGTCCCGAGGGAGCAAAGCGGCCTCCGCTTCGAGCTGCTCGGCCACGAGGAGATCGTGGTCATCGCGCGGCGTGGCCACCCGCGGGTGAAGGGCGCGCTGACCCTCGAGGGCTTCTTTGCGGAGCGGCACGTCCTGCTCGACATGGAAGACGAGCGCCGCGCGCAGATCGAGGCGATGCTCCGCACGAAGGGCCCGCCCCGGCGCGTGCTCGCCGTGGCGACGCAGTACACGACGGTCCCGAGCATCGTCGCCGCGACCGACGGCCTCGCCCTGGCGCCGCGCTCGATGCTGAGCGCCCCGCTCTTCGCGAAGGGGCTGCAGCGCCTGACCCCCCCGATGCCCCTCGCGCCGCTTCCCTACCACGTGGGCTGGCATCCGGGCTTCGAGGACGATCCGGGGCACGTCTGGCTGCGCCGGCGCCTCGCCGCGATGCTGGGCAACGCGGGGGCGTCGTGATGAGCGAGGCCGTCTCCGCCCGCCTGCCGGTCTCACCGCTTCCGTTTCGCCGCTTCGGGCCGATCCTGGCCGTGCACTTTCTCGGGACGCTGGGCTTCTCCCTGGCCATTCCCTTCCTCGTCTACATCGTGCGCGACCTCGGCGGCGCGAGCTGGACCTACGGGCTCGTCGGCGCGACCTACTCCGCCTGTCAGCTCGTCGGCGCGCCCTTGCTCGGGCAGTGGTCCGACCGTGCCGGGCGTCGACCGGTGCTCGTGGCGAGCCAGGTCGGCACGCTGGCGGCCTGGGTGCTCTTCCTCGTCGCGCTCAGCGTGCCCGTGGGCGAGCTCGGCGCGTTCGCGGGGGCGACGCTCACCGTGCCGCTCCTGCTCGTCTTCCTGGCCCGCGCCCTCGACGGCGCGACGGGCGGCAACATCTCGGTGGCCAACGCCTACGTCGCCGACCTGACGCGCGACCACGGCGAAGTGCGCCAGGTCGCCTTCGGGCGCATGGGCATGGCCTCGAGCCTCGGCTTCGCCATCGGGCCCGCGGTGGCGGGTCTGCTCGGCGGCACGGTGTGGGGCCCGCGGCTTCCCATCGCGCTCGCCGCGATGCTGGCCTTGGTCACCACGGCGGCCATCGTCTTCCTGCTCGACGAGCCGAAGGGTCGGTGCCCGGACGGGCCGCCGCCGCCGAGCTCCACGGCGAGCGGCCTCGGCCAGCAGGCGAAGCCCTGCCACGGCGAGGACGCGCCGAGAGCGGCGGCCGTGTGGCGCCGCCCCGCCGTGGCCCGAGCGCTGCTCGCGACCTTCCTCCTCTTCCTGGCCTTCAACTTCTTTTTCGCGGGCTTCCCCGTGCACGCGGCCGAGGCCTTCGGCTGGGACCCGGCCCAGCTGGGCTTCTTCTTCGGCGTATTGGCGCTGGCGATGATGGTCGCGCAGGGGCCGCTCTTGTGCGCGGCCTCTCGCCTCCGGCCGCGCTCCGTGGGCTTCGCGCTGGGCGTCGGCCTGCGCGTCGCGGCGTTGCTCGCCGTCGTGCTGCCGGCGGGCCCCGTCTCCTATCTCGGGGCCGTCTTCTACGCCGTCGGTAATGGGCTCAGCTGGCCCACCTTTCAGGCGCGCGTCGCGGAGCTCGGCGGCGAGGCGCAGGGCGCCGTGCAGGGCGCGGTCACGAGCGCCGCCAGCCTGGCGAGCATCGTCGGCCTCGTCCTCGGCGGCGCGCTCTACCCGGCGCTCGGCGCCGGCCTCTTCACGGTCGCGGCCACGATCTTCGCGCTGGTGCTGCTCGGCACCCGCGCGTGGTTCCCGGGGAGCGCGGCGACCGACGTTCTTTGAGGGCCCCATCGTGTAGCAGCGCGCCCCCACTGACATCGGGATCCGTCGTCTCGTCGCATCGCGGGCACCCTGCGCAGGTGCCCGCGAGGAGGTCATCGGCTCAGGGCGCGTACTCGATCGAGCCTCCATCGCACCCGTTGATCGGCCGAGGCGACCCGAGCTGATCGACGAGCGTCAAACCAGTCGCTGTGCCGCACTGGAATGGCCCGGAGATATCGACGGCGCTCGAGGTCGGCAGGATCGGGAAGTAGGGCAAGGTGCCGCCATACAAGCCGAAGGTGCCGATGCCGAGGACGGCCCCGGCGGATGCGCCCACGCTGCCGTGGTGACCGATGCATGTGTTGTCGCTGCTGACCATCCAGCGATTGAAGAAGCGACCGGACCCAGGCGCCACGGCACAGTTCGGGCCCGGGCCGGAAAGGCCATCGACGATGCAGTGCTTGACCCGCATGTCGGCCGGGCCGTCGAGGTACATGGCGGCGCCGCTGCCGCTCCCTTGAACGGTGCTGTAGTGGAGATCGCCGTACGTCGGCCCGGCACCGAGCCGAGGCACCACGGCATAGACGCGACCCTGCACGTTCACGGTGCTCCCGGTTGGTGCCTCGCCATTGTGGAAGAAGCTGGAGTTGTCTACGAAGAGGTCCCCGTCCTCCAGGAGAATGGCGCCGCCGTAGGCCGGGTTGAGGCTGTTTCCGACCACGACGTTGTTCCAGAAGGCGGACTGCCCGATCTTGAGTGAGCCGTAGAGCACGTCCTCAGCGTCTACCGCCACGGCTCCGCCGCCCCACTGCGCGTGGTTGGCCTCGAAGCGGGTTCGCGTGATCGTGCTGATGGACGGCACGGGAGAGTCATCGAAGAAGTGGATAGCGCCGCCGACCAAAGAGGCGACGTTGTCCTCGAACGTACTGTCCGATATCCAAAGCGCCCCACCGTCGTAATAGTCGGTTGCGATCGCCCCGCCAGAGCCGCCTCCCCCGCTCGAAGCGCTGTTTCCCGAGAACACCGAGCCTGTGATGTCGACGGTCTGTGCGCCCGAAGAGCCCGCACCGCCCACGTACAGCGCCCCGCCGGCGCCCGGAGCCGAAGAGACGGTGTTTCCGTCGAACACGGTGTTCGAGAAGGACGCGGCGCCGTCCAGGACCCACACGGCACCACCCAGGAAATCTGCCGTGTTGCCTGACAAGAAAGCGCCAGTGAGGGCAAAGGTGCCGCGACTGAGAACGGCCCCGCCACCGGCGCCAGCGATGTTTATCGTAAACTGGTCACTTTGGCCCTGGTAGAGCCCGCCTTCTTCAATAGAAATAGCGGAGCCGGCGACGGCGGTGTGCAGATAGAACCAGCTCGAGCTGCTGATGACGGCGGAGTTTCGGCCCACCTTCAGCGCCCCTCCCTCGATGGG
>CALCTH010000681.1 GCA_937893795.1 uncultured Myxococcales bacterium
CCCTTTTTCTTCACTTTTCGCTACCCCGACGCTCTTCCGATCTGGGCTCGCGACGGGGGTGGGGCTCGCGGCGGCCTCCGGGCTGCGGATCTTCCTGCCGGCCTTCCTCGCGTCCCTCGCGCTGCGTACGGGGCTCCTGCCCGTCGCCGAGAGCGTGGGCTGGCTCGGGCACGACGGGGCGGCGCTCGGGCTCGGGCTCGCGACGCTACTGGAGGTGGTCGCCTACTACGTGCCCTGGCTCGACAACCTCCTCGATGGCATCGCGACGCCCGCGGCCGTGGTAGCCGGGGTGCTCGTGAGCGCCGCGACCTTCGTCGGGCTCCCGGAGCACCTCCAGTGGACCGCGGCCATCGTGCTCGGGGGCGGCGCGGCAGGCACTGTCCAGCTGGGCACCGTCGCGACGCGCGCCCTCTCGTCGACCACCACGGGCGGTCTGGCCAACCCGCTCGTGTCGACGGCGGAGAACGCGGGCGCGGGCCTGCTCACGCTCCTCGCCCTCGTGCTGCCCTTCGTCGCCCTCGCGCTCGTGGCGGGCCTGCTCTTGGTGGCCTTCCGCCGCGTCGCGCGGTGGCGCCGCACACGACGCGAGCGCCGCGCGGTGCCCCTCACTCCGGGCGACAGGCGACGCGAATCGTCGTGACGACGTTCGCGCGGACGGGCCACGACGCGTCCCCACGTTCGACCTCGCAGGTCTCCGTGGGGCTCGACGCCTCGACGCGCACCTCGCCGGGCTCGACGTTGATGAAGCTCAGGAAGGTGTCCTCACCCCCGGGCCCCACCCGGTCCCCGCGCACGAAGGCGCCGTCTTCCGTGCGCGTGAGCACCGCCTCGAAGTCCCCGAGGAGCGCCGCCGTCTCGCCGCCGGCCACCGACGAGGTCTCGAAATCGACCACGACGATGCCCTTCGTCGGGTCGCGGACGAGGTCCACGCTCCCGAGGAGCGCGTCGACGTTGACCTCGGGCGTGAGCCCGTAGTCGCGCTCACGGTCGATGCCCTCGAGGGCCTCGGCCTCGAGGAGCCCCACGTGGCCCGTGGCCTCGAGCTGGACGAGCACCCGGGCGGAGGGAGCCACCTCCACGGAGAAGGCCCCCTCGTCGTCCGTCACCCCGGCGAAGCGCGCGTCGCCGCTGACGTCGACCGTCGCGCCCGCGAGAGCGTCCCCCACGCCGGAGCCCGAGGCGTCGGAAAAGGCCCGGCCCTCGAGCTGCACCGTGGCGTCGCCGCAGCCGGCAAACGCGAGGAGGAGTCCGAGGCTGGAGGCCGCACGGCAGATCGCACCTTTCGAGTCCTTCGTCATGGGCCGCACTCTAGGGGTCGGGGGACGCGGCCGGAAAGCTCCGGCGCCCTTCGTCATGTCGGGGCGCCCTCGCGCGGTGCGGCCTATGCTCCCGCCCATGCGCCCGCGGCTGCTCGTTCTCCTCCTCGTCTCCTTCGGCTGCGCGGGCGCCACGAGCGCGCGGACTCCGACCGCCGAAGCTCCCCTCCCGTCGCCCCGCGAGGCCTTGCAGACGCGGGGAGCTCCCTCGCGGGGCCCCGCGGACGCGCTCGTGACGCTGGTGGAGTTCAGCGACTTCGAGTGCCCCTACTGCGCGCGGGCCGCGGCGGTGCTCGAGCAGCTCGGGGAGCGCTTCCCGGACGACCTCCGTCTGGTCTTCCGCCACTTTCCGCTCTCGTTCCACGAAGACGCACGCCCGGCCCACGAGGCCGCCGTCGAGGTACGAGCGCAGGGGGGCGACGCGGCCTTCTGGGCCTTCCACGACCGCATCTACGCGACCGGCGATCTGAGCCTCGCGGGGTTGGCGGCGGCGGCCGAAGCGGCCGGCGCGAACCCCGCACGGGTGCGCCGGGCCATCGCGGCGGAGGCCCACGCGGGGACCGTCGACGAAGACCTCGCGGTGGGAGTCTCCCTCGGCGTCACCGGCACGCCCACCTTCCTGCTGAACGGGCGCCTCGTGCTCGGGGCGCCGCCGCCGGACGTCTTCGCGGCGCTCATCGACCAGGCCCGCGCCGAGGCCCAGGCCCTGGTGGCGAGCGGCGTGCCCCGCAGCGAGGTGAGCAGGCGGATCACCGAGGCGCTCGGTGGCCCCCCGCCGGATCCCGAGCTCGCCGAGCCGCTGGCCATCCCCACCGGCGCGCCGCAGCAGGGACCGAGCACGGCCCCCGTCGTCGTGCACGTCTTCACGGACCACCCGTGCGTGGGCTGCGATGCCTTCCACGCCGATCTGGCCCGGCTGCGTCGGGCCTTCGGAGGCGACCTGCAGGTCGTGCACCGGGCCTACCCGCTCGAGGTCCATCCTAGCGCAGCGCTCGTGGCGGAGGCGCTCGTCGCGGCCTACGCGGCGGGCGGCGCGGCGGGGCACGACGCCTTGCGCGCCGCGCTCCGCCAGGCCCCGCCGGCGCTCTCCGAGGCCGAGCTCGTGGCGCTGGCCGCGGACGCGCGGGCCGAGCTCGAGGCCCCTGTCGCCGCCGCGCTCGCCGAGCGCCGTCACCGGGCCCTGGTGGAGGCGGACCGGCAGGAGGCCCGGCGCCTTGGCCTGCGCGTCACGCCTGCGGTCGTCATCGGCCGCACCGTGCTGCCCTACGGCGCGGACTTTCGGGCGCTCGAAGCGGCGGCCGCCCTGGCGCTCGAGGCGGCCGCGCCATGAGGGCGGCGGTCGGCCGCGTTGACAGCCCCGCGCCCCGGGCAGCGAGAGATACGCACTCCCTCATGGCGAAGGCGAAGGCGAAAGCCAAAGCGAAGGCCCCGGCTCCCGTCGAGGAGCTCTATTTCCGCAGCGACAGCGCATACCTCTGCCTGATCTTGAACCGGCGGACCGACTTCGTGCGCGTGATCGACTTCCGCGCCGGCGCGCTGCCGGCCAAGCGGCTCTTCATCCAGTCGGTGGCGCAGAAGGAGGGCGTGGCGAAGGTCATCACCCTGGTCGAGAAGGACGAGGTCTCGTCCTGGACCAAGGTCGGCTTCGTCCGCGAAGGCACCATCCCGGGCTTCTACAAGCGGAGCGATGGGCACCTCTGCGGCTGCGTGATCGGTGACCGGACGGCGTCCGTGGAGGTCGACGACAAGGCCGTGCGGCTCACGGACCGCGTGATCAACCGCGCCAAGAAGGCCGCGGCCGACGTCCCGGAGAAGATCAAGGGCGCCAGCGCCGCCGAGTGCGACGAGGCGACGGCGCTCAAGGCGCGGGACCAGGTGTGGCGTAAGGGGCAGGGCCTCGGGAGCTTCGACGCCTTCGGCCGCGACGCGGCGCGCTTCTACTTCGAGGCCAGCTACAAGAAGGCCCCGAAGAACTACGTCTCGACGGAGTTCCAGGACTGCTTCGGGCACTCGCTCATCGAGGTGCTCCGGGCGCCGGAGACCGACGACGACGTACGCTGCCTCGTCGCGGGCCTCCGCCATGCGGGCGAGGTGCTCCGGGAGCGCGGCATCGTCAGCGCCTTCAGCTTCGCGCCCATCGATCACGAGCTGGCGGCGACGGCCTTCGTGGCGGCGGGCTACCGAAAGACGGGCCTCCTCGCCCAGGGCGTGAAGTACCAGGGGGAGCGCAAGGACGCGGTGCTCTGGACCCGAAAGCTCGCGAGCGCCACGGGCGACGACGACTGAGCGCTCGGCCCCCTCGGGCCCGCGGCGCCGAGAAGGCGCAGCGCGGAATGAAATCCCCGGGCGCGACCAAGCGTAGGGAGAGGGCCGGCCCGCGAAGCCACGCTTCGCGCCGCGGGGTTCTTTGCTAGCCTCGCGGGCGCCGGCCTGAAGGCTGGCGGGGCGAGGCACATGGCGACGCGCGAAGACATCGAGTCCTACCTGCTGAGGTCGAGCCTCAGCTTCAAGACCATCGGCGAGGGCGAGCGCGAAGGCGCGGCGACCTGGCTGGTCCGCGAGACCACGGTGCCCGAGGACGAGACGGGCGCCATCGTGGTCAGCGTGGCCTCGCCGCTCTGCCTCTTGCGCGTGAAGGTGCTGGAGACGGCGGTCGTCGATCGAAAGGCCGAGCTTTTCGAGAAGCTCCTCGAGCTCAACGCGAGCGATCTCGTGCACGCCAGCTACGGTCTCTCGGACGGATCCGTCGTCCTCACGGCCGGGCACCTCCTCGAGGAGCTCGACTACAACGAGTTCCAGGGGAGCATCGACGAGATCAGCCTCGCCCTCACCAACCACTACGAGACCCTCGCCGGCTACCGCGCCGGCGCGACGGCCTGAGGCCGGGAGGCGACCACCATGGGGTTCTTCGGACGCCTGGCGCAGCTCATCAAGAGCAACCTGAACGACCTGATCAGCAAGTCGGAAGATCCCGAAAAGATGCTGAACCAGGTCATTCTGGACATGAACCAGCAGCTGGTGGAGGCGAAGAAGCAGGTCGCCGTCGCCATCGCCGACGAGAAGCGGCTGCAGAAGCAGTACAACAACCAGAAGGCCGTCTCCGAGGAGTGGGAAAAGAAGGCCATGATGGCCATCCGGGCCGGCGACGACGCGCTGGCCAAGGAAGCCCTGCTCCGCAAGAAGGAGCACGACCAGCTCGCCGCCCAGTTCAAGGAGCAGTGGGACAAGCAGAACCAAGCCGCGGGCCAGCTGAAGACGGCGCTCCGGGCCCTCAACAACAAGATTGAGGAAGCCAAGCGCAAGAAGAACGTGCTCATCGCGCGCAAGCGCCGCGCGGAGGCCATGAAGAGCATCCAGGAGACCATGAGCGGTCTCTCGGACACGAGCGCCTTCGACACCTTCGACCGCATGGCGACGAAGATCGATCAGCTCGAGGCGGAGGCCGAGGCCGGCGCCGAGCTCAGCGAGGAGTACTCGGGCGACGTGCTCACCCACAAGTTCCGCGAGCTCGAGACCACTGCCGGCGCCGACGCGGACCTCGAGGCCCTGAAGCAGAAGATGGGCCTCATCGAGCCCGAGGAGGCCGCGCCCGTCGCGGCGCGCGTCGAGGCCGACGAGGAAGAGGAGATGAGCGAGCAGGAGATGGCGGAGCTCGAGGAAGCCCTCGAAGCGCTCAAGCAGCGCGAGATGGGCGGGTGAGCGCCGGCCTCGCTCTCCCGGCCGTCGGGGCCTCGCTTTTCATCGCCCCCGTCGCCGACACGCCGTAGCCCGTCCCGACGGGAGAGGCGCTTCGCGACGAGCGGGCGTACCGCTTCATTTGCGGCAGCTGACGCCCAGGGGCCCGAAGGCGCTCAGAACGCGAGCTCGATCCACCGGCCACGGTCCGCCGGGCCGCGGCAGGCCCAGGCCTTCTTCTCCGCCGGCGAGGCGATGAAGACGGCGTTGGTGGCCG
The DNA here is from genome assembly GCA_937893795.1 of uncultured Myxococcales bacterium. Taxonomy (GTDB): domain Bacteria; phylum Myxococcota_A; class Polyangia; order Polyangiales; family Houyiibacteriaceae; genus CALCTH01. Next base: position 5,269 of record CALCTH010000681.1, read on the forward strand.
TACCCTGCGCGTCCTCTTCGTAGCGGTTGATGCTCTGCACCCCGCGGGAGCGGTCGCTGAAGACCGTCGTCAACGACGCACGGTCCTGGCCCTTCCCGGCCAGCAGCTCGCCGAGGCGCGCGAAGCGGGCCCGGCTGCTCTCCCCGGGGACCTCGCCTTCGATGGCCTGGTGGGCCTCCGCGAGCACGTGGTTCGTCCGGAAGATGGGGCCCCCGCCGGTCTCGCGCAGGAAGGTACCGTTAGGCGAGGCCTCCCACTCGAGCTGCTCGTTCGCGTCGGCGATCCAGTAGGTGTGCGCACCCGAGTGCGGCGCGCCCTCGACGAGCGCCTTGGCCTCCGCTGCATTCTCGGTGCGGACCGCGCGATGGAGGATCGACAGGTAGCCGCCGCCGGGCCGCGAGCCGTAGGTCTTGATGTTCGTGGTCCCGACGGCGAGGCCGTGCTCGTTCAGCCCCATCAGCGTGAGGCAGCCCGTGACCGTGACGCCCCAGGTAGCCGGGCCCTGCGTGGGCTCCCGCTTGATGGCGACCACGTAGGCGACGTCTGGGGGGTTGAGGTCCCAGGTCTGACCCACGAGCCCCTCGCCGTTCGCCGTGTGGCTCCCGGGCACGAGCACGGAGGAGCACCCCTGGTCGATGGGGTCGTTCACCCGCACCATGGGCGGTCCGCTCGGGGCCCCGAGCAGCACCGCGTCGCGAAAGTCGGTCATGTTGGCGGCGGTGAAGAGACGCAGCGGGTCGACGCCGGCGCCCTCGGCGATGCCGCATTGCTCGGCGTGCCCCGCGGGGTCCCACGCCTCGAAGAGCCCGAAGCTGGTCTCCCCCACGGCCAGCACCTGCTCGCTCTCGCCGCCGTGGCCGCGATCCGCGAAATAGCCGCGGAGCGCCTCGTAGCGCATGGCGACGAAGGACTGAACGCGCTCTCGAAATGCCTCGCCGACGCCGCGGCCCAGCTCCCGCGGGGTCCCGCGAACGGTCAGGGTGTCCAGCTCGAGCAGCTCGGTCATGGGCTCACCCTACGGAGGGGGACACGGCGGAGCCACCCGTCGGGTGCCGGCGCTCACCCCTCCCGAAGCGCGGACGGCGTCCTTGGCACTCTCCCCCGTCGAGTGCTTGACCGACGAGGGGCCCACCTTAACCTGCCGGTCGAGCCATGCCGACCTACGAGTACAAGTGCGATGCCTGCGGCAAGTCCTTCACGAAGGTGCAGCGCATCACCGAGAAGCCCATCAAGAAGTGCCCGGCCTGCGGGAAGATGAAGGCGCGGCGCATGATCGGGGGCGGCAACTTCATCCTGAAGGGCGGCGGCTGGGAGTCCGATCTCTACTCGGGCCCCTCGAACCGCTCCGGCAGCAAGAAGAAGAAGAAGAAGTCCGAGAGCGGCGGGTCGGACAGCGGCAGCAAGAAGACGGGCAGCAAGAAGGCCTCGAAGAAGGCCGCCAGCGGCGATTGACGACGGCGCATGGCCGCCCCGGCTCGGTGGCCTGCGCGATCTGCACCGGCGGAGCGATCAGTAGGCCGCAGGCTCACGCGGCCCCGCGATGACGTCCCCGAAGCGATAGCCGACGTCGGCCACGACGAGGTGCACCATGTCCACGCCGCCATCTTCGGCCACGTAGGCATGGCTCGAACCGGCCTCGCGCTCGGACACGTCGCCTGGTCCGAAGCGCTCGCCCGTGACGACGTCGACCATCGCGCCCTGGATCATCAGCACCCGCTCGCGGCCGAGGTGCTCGTGCTCCGGGAAGGTCGTGCCCCGGTCGACGCGTACGAAGCCGCAGACGGCGTCCTTCAGCGCCGAACCGCGCTCGACCCAGAAGAACTCGGCCATGGGCAGCTCGCGCACCCAGACGCCCGGGTCGTCGAAGGCGCGCAGCACCACCTGCGCGCGCTCGACCGGGATCTGCAGCATGGCGGCCACGCGATCCTCGAAGTGGGCGAAGCGGCGCGTGCTCTTCAGGCTCGCCAGGAGCCGGCCCTTCAGCGAGGCCGGCGCGACGCGGGGCGCGGTGCCGTCCAGCACGGCGCCCTGCCCGCCGCCGAGGAGGGCGGCGAGCTCCTCCTGCAGGTCCTTGTCCTCGCTCATGGGCGCGCTCCCGGCGGCTCGAGGGCGCTTCGCAGCGCGATGAGCGCCGCGCGGAGCCGCGACTTCACCGTCCCGATGGGGATGGCGAGGCGCTCGGCGATCTCCGCGCTCGTGAGCCCCCCGAAGTAGGCGAGGAGGACGACCTCTCGCTGCGGCTCCGCCAGGCCAGCGAGAGCCGCGCGCACCCGCGGCTCGTCCGCGGCATGCTCGATGACCTCCGGCCGCGCCGCCGTGGCGACCGGCTCCGGCGTCTTGTCGCGGCGCATCTTGGCGCGCCGCAGCCGGTCGAGGCAGCGAGACCTGAGTCGCATGACGATCCACGTACGCACGGTTCCGCGTCGCGGATCGTACTCGCCCGCTTTCTGCCACACCTCGACGAAGAGATCGTGCACGGCGTCCTCCGCCTCCGAGCGGTCCCGAAGCAGCGTGAGCGCGAGGCCGAGCAGACGGTCCGCGTGGCGGTCGTAGAGAAGGCCGAGGCTCGCTTCCTCTCCTCGGGCGAGCCGCCGGAGGAGCTCATCGTCGGAGGGCGACACGCCCGGAAACGCTAGCAGATGCCGGCCCGGCGCGGGCCTCCGAGGGAAAAGTGCACGCCGCGTCGATCCGCCCGGGGGCCTCGCTCGTAGTTCCCGCCGACCGCGCGATGGAGCGCGGCGTGCCGGGCGAAGGACGTCCGGCTGGAGGACGAACATGAAGAAGCGATGGACCCTCATGGCCCTGGCTGCGTGCCTCGCTCCGGCGATGGTGCAGGCCGCGGACCACCTCGACTACCCGGGGGCGAGCGGCGACCCCACCACCGACATCACCGACGTCTTCGCCTGGACGAGCGACGACGCGACGCGCGTGCGGCTGGCCATGAACGTGGCGGCCTTCGCGACGGCGGAGACCGCCTTTGGCACGGCAGCCCAGTACGTATTCCACGTGGGCAACACCGACGCCTTCGGCGGCGCCACCGAGGAGCGCACCGTGCTCTGCCAGTTCTACGATGCGGACGCGCTCGAGTGCTGGGTGCAGGGCGCGGACGGCGCCGTGCTCGCCTACGTCGAGGGAGACCCCTCGGACCCGGCGGGCGTCACCAGCGCGGACGGCGACCTGCGTGTCTTCGCGGGCCCGCGAAACGACCCCTTCTTCTTCGAGCTCAACGGCTTCAACAACACCCGGGCCACGGTGCTCGGCGCCGCCGGCGCGCTCACCTTCGACGAGGCCGGCTGCCCGGCCCTCGACGAGGCCACGTCGAACGCCCTCGTCGGTCTCCTCACCAGCGACGACGCCGAGGGCGCGCCTGCCAGCGACGACTTCGCCGGCTCGAACGTGCTCTCCCTCGTCCTCGAGGTCGACCGCACCCTTCTCACCCGCACCGGCAACGACGTGCTCGCCATCTGGGGCAGCACGCACCGTGGCCTTTGAGGAACGACTCATGAAGCACTCGAAGCTGCACCTCCTCGCGACGCTCTCGCTCGCCCTGGTCTTCGCCTGCGGCGATGACGACGGCGGTCCCGCCGACGGACCGGGCCCGGTCCTCGACATGCCCGGCGTCATGCCCCGGGGCATGGACGCGCCCCCGGCGCTCGGCGCGCAGATCGACCGCAACGGCCGCCCGGCCATCTCGACCGCTACGGTCAGCACCTTCACGCCCGACGCGACCCGGGACGCGCGCCGCGCGGCCTACGCCGCCGCCGACGACCCGGCGAGCTGGGTGAGCGACTTCCAGGCGGAGATCGCGGGGACGCTCGCCATTCTCGACGCCGTGGACACCGTCTGCGGCAACCAGCTCCTCGCGGGGGACATGCCCGTCGCGGGCCGCTACGACGGACTCGCGGGCGTGCTCGCCGACGACCGGCTCTGGGTGAACGCCGCCAGCGGCACGAACGAGGGCAACCTCTACCTCGGCGTCGAGGCCGAGGCGCTGGGCGTCCTCCCGGACGGCGGCGCCGGCGGACGGCGGCCCACGGACGACATCATCGAGCGGAGCTACTCCGCGCTCGTCGCCGGGGCCCTGAACGGCGTCGACGACACCCTCGCCACGGACGACGCGGCGCAGAGCAACGACGCCTTCCCCTTCCTCGCGGCCCCGAGCAACTGAGGCCGCCATGCGGGACGAGACCACCGTGGCGATGGCGCCTCGAGCGCAGCTTTCCAACCCTCGCGCGCCGCGCCGCGGCGTTCCCTTCCCGCTCCTCGGAGCCCTCCTCGCCGCCGCGCTCGGATGCGCGGCGGCGGAGGGCACCACCGCGGCCGACGCGCCCCTCCTCGGCTTCGACGCGCCGACCACGGACGGGCGCGTGGCCATGGCCAACCTGGAGGCCGCGCTCCGCGCCATCACGCCGCGCCTCGACGCATCGAACGCGCGGGACGGTCTGCGACGCCGGGCGCTCGACCAGCATCTCCTGCGCCACCAGGTGCTGGCCCATCCCGCCGACCTGGCGGCCGCGGACGCCCTGGCAAGCACCTTCGAAGGACCGGGGCGTGCGGCGGCCGAGGCCGCCGTGCAGGACGCCCGGCACGAGTGGGACGCGGCGCTCGCCGCACTCCCGGACGCATCGCGTGAGGCCGAGTCCATCGCGCTCGCGCGGGGCGCGGACCCGGGGCCCATCATCGACGCACGGCGCGCCCGCGTGGAGCGTGCGCCGGCCTTTGCGACCTGGCTCGCCCTCGCCGCCGCGCTGAACGCGGCGGGCCGCTACGACGACGCCGACCTCGCCTACCGGGAGGCGCTCGCGGCCTACGGCGGCATCTCGCCCTTCCCCGTGGCCTTCGTGCAGTTCGCCCGAGGCGTGATGTGGGCGGAGCGCGCCGGTCGACCCGAGCGGGCGCGGCCGCTCTACGAAGAAGCCGTTCGACGCTCGCCGCTCTACACGGTGGCGCAGGTGCACCTCGCGGAGCTCGAGGCGGAAGCCGGCGAGCTCGCCGCGGCGATCGCCCGCCTCGAGGACGCGCGGGCGGCGAGCCCCGATCCCGAGGCGCCGGGTCTCCTCGGCGAGCTCGTCGCGGACGACGCTCGCGCCGCGGCCCTCGTCGCCGAAGCGCGGGCCAGCTACGACGCTCTGCTCCGTACGCATCGCCTGGCCTACGCCGACCACGCGACGGAGTTCTTCCTCGGCCCCGGCGCCGACGCCGCTCGCGCGCTTCGCCTCGCCGAAGAGAACCTCGCCAACCGCGACACCGAGCGGGCGCGCGACCTGGCCATCCGCGCCGCGCGGGCGGCCGGTGACGGCGCCCGGGCATGCACCCTCGCGGCGCCCTACACCCGGGGCGAGCGTCCGGTGCGTACGGCCCCGCTGGCGCACACGCTCCGCCTCAGCGGATGCGCGCCGTGGTGATCGTGGTGAGCCGCGGGAAGTCCGCGTCGAGGTAGGCGTTGCCTTCGTTCGTGATGCGGCGCTGGTCCGGCCGCTCGCGGTACTCGTCGTTGATGGCGTCGACGTTCTCGAGCCCCTCGGTCACCTGACCGAGGGGCGAGAACCCCATCGCGTCGAGGAAAGCGTTGTCGACGAGGTTGATGAAGAGCTGCGTCGTCCGCGTGTCGGGCCCGCGCGTGGCGAAGGTCAGCGTACCGCGCGTGTTCGACCCCACGACCGGGTCGTCGAGGATCTCCCGGTCGACCCACGTCGCCGTCGTGGCGGGGTCCGCCGCCAGGCCAAACTGCACCACGAAGCTGGGGACCACGCGGAAGAACTTCGACCCGTCGTAGTAGCCCGTCTCGACGAGCTCCCGGAAGCGCGCCGCGCCGAGGGGAGCGCGCATCGGGTCGATGGTGACGACGAAGGTGCCGGCGCTCGTGTCGAAGACCACCTCGAAGGGCGCGTCGGGGTCGTCCGCGGGGCCATCCATGGCGCCGTCGACCGCACCGTCGACGGTGATCATCTCCGCGGCCATGTCGGTGCCGGAATCGGCGGCCGCGTCGTCGCCACATCCGGCGACGAGGGAAGAGCAGAAGAGGAGAGCCCCGAGGCACATGCGCGTCATGCCGGGAGCCTACCCGAAGCCGGCCTCGGTCTATGCTCGTCCTCGCGTGGAGCTCAACTACCACCACCTCCGCTACTTCTGGGCCGTGGCCCGGGAGGGCAACCTGACGCGGGCCGCGGAGCGGCTTCACGTCTCCCAGTCCGCCGTCTCGGCGCAGATCCGGAAGCTCGAGGACGCCCTCGGTCACGCGCTCTTCGAGCGGGCCGGCCGCACGCTCCGGCTCACCGCCGCGGGACGCACCACGCTGGACTACGCCCACACCATCTTCGAGACCGGCGAGGAGCTCCTTCAGGTCCTCGACGACGAGGCCACCGGCGCCCGTCGCACGCTGCGCGTCGGGGTACAGGCGACGCTCTCCCGGAACTTCCAGATCGGCTTTTTGGCGCCGCTCCTGAACCGTGACGACGTGGCGCTCGAGGTACGCTCGGGGCCCCTCGGGGACCTGCTCGAGCGCCTGTCCGCCTTCCAGCTCGACGTGGTGCTCACGAGCTCCGTGCCGGCCCGCGCCCGCGAGGACCGCTGGGTCTCGCACACCATCGACGAGCAGCCGGTGAGCCTCATCGGGCACCCGCGGGCTCGGAAGCGGGCGCGCACGCTCCGCGAGCTGCTGACGGAGGAACGATTCGTGGTGCCCACCAAGGAGTCGAGCATCCGTATGGGCTTCGACGCGCTGGCGGCCGAGCTGGCAACGACGCCGCGCATCGCGGCCGAGGTCGACGATATGGCCATGCTGCGCCTGGTAGCGCGGAGCCACGCGGGGCTCACGGTGATCCCGCCCATCGTCGTGCAGGACGAGCTCGACGCGGGCAGCCTCGCGCTGCGCATGCAGCTCCCCGGGCTCGTGGAGCGCTTCTTCGCCGTGACGGCCGAGCGCCAGACCCCCCATCCGCTGCTCCACGGCCTGCTCCAGCGGGCGCGAGAGAGCGCTGCCGGATGACGCCTCGGTGCGCATCGCTCGCGTTGCGCCCGGTTCCGACACGCCGATAGTCTCCAGAGGGGAAGCGCGCCATGGACCACGCAGGCGAACGACTGGACCGGGTGGGCAGCGTGGCCGGCACGCTCTGCGCCGTCCATTGCGCCCTCACGGCCCTCCTCCCCGCGGCTCTCGCGGCGCTCGGCGTGGGCTTCTTGGCGAGTCACGAGGTCGAGCTCGGCCTGACGCTCGTGGCGGTGGTCGTGGGCACGGCCGCGCTCTGGCAGAGCTGGCGTGCGCGGCGCTCCCGGGGTGTGGCCGCGCTTTTCGTCGCGGGTCTGCTCGGCCTCCTCGCCGCGCGCTGGCTCGAAGCCGGGGCGCACGCCCATGACGGGCATGCCCACGCCCGGGAAGAGACCCACCAGACGACGGGTGAGAAGCGCGCCGCGCACCCCACGATGCCCGCCGTGCTGGGGATCGTCGCGGGGCTCGCCCTGGCCGGGGCCCATGTCGGCAACCTCCGCGCGTCCCGTGGGAGGGTGAGCCCCCGGGACGCCTAGCGGCGGCGGCCCAGCTCAGTGCCGGGTGGGCTCGCCGCCGGGCCAGAGGGCCGTGACGACGAGGCTGCCCGGGTTGCCGCCAACCTCGAGAGGCTCCATCGCCGTGAGCGTGTCGATGTCCACCTCGTGGACCCGCCCGGCGCCGGGCTCCGACACGTAGGCGAAGCCCTCGCCCACGGCGAGATGCGTGAGCGTCGCGCCCTCCCCGAGCTCCGCCGCGAGATCGAGGCGCCGGCGCTCGGCGCCGGTGACCGGGTCGAGGTCGAGGAGACGCCCCGCCGCGTCGAGCACGAAGAGGAAGTTACCGTCGCGGTCCGGCGCGATGGCGACGGCGTCGGCCTCGAGCGCGACGAAGCTTGCCGTGGCGTCGTCCCGGCTCGCCAAGAGAAGCCCACCGTCGACGGGCCCCACGAACACGGGAAGGTCGTCCTCGCCGAGCAGCCACGCCGGCCGGCCGGCGCCCTCGGGCCGCGTGACGCGCAGGTCTTCGAAGACCTCTTCGTCTTCGAGCCAGCGGGAGAAGAGCAGGTAGCCTTCGCAGTCGAAGATGGCGCCTCGCCCCGCGGCCGTTCCGGCGCCGGGAACCGGGCAGTCGAGCGTCTCCGGATCCTCGAAGCCGTTCGTCGTCTGCCGGTAGCGGTCGACGCCGCCGTCGGCGCGCGTCGCGAAGAGCTCGCCCCGTGCCACCACGGCGATGCCGTCGTGGGCCTGGCCTTCCACGCTCTGGAAGATGGGGAGGCGGGTTCGCTCGACGTCCGTCCGGAGCGGGCCGATGGAGCGCTCGAAGAGGCCCGTGATGCCGCCCGACGCATCGTCGAAGGCGAAGATCCAGCCGCCGTTGACCTGGAGCTCGTCGACCCCGCCGGTGAACGTGAGGTCCTCGTCGACCTGGATCACGTTCATGTCCTTGTAGACGTGGAAGTGGTCCACGTGGTCCCAGACCCACACGCCGACGCCGAAGATGTCGTAGCGGTCGGCTTCGGGCTGGACGGCGACCACGCTCGTGATCTGCCGGCTCGTCGCCCGATGGAGCGTCGCGGGTGCGCTGATCTCATACGTCGTCACGAGGGCACGCACGTCGAGGTCCCAGACGGTCACGCTCGCCACGTTCGCGTCCGCCACGCTCAGCCGCCCGCGCGTCTCCGTGTCGAAGATCTCGCCTTCCGGGACGACGGGGTCACCGAAGCTCCCGTCGGAGCGCGAGATGTCCCCATCGAGGGGCCCCATGTCATCGGTGCGCGGCGGCGCAGGCGTTCCGCCGTCTCCGCAAGCAGCGACAAACGTGCAGAGTACCAGAAGGCGCAGGACCCGTTCAATCGGCATTTGCATGACGCCCAGGATCATGCTTCAGCTGGGGGGCCTTCGCAACCGAGTTGCAGGTACGGGGCGGAAGAAAACTCCGCCCTCATGAGCTCCGAGCACGACGCTCGGTTCATACGACCAGGAGAACGAAACCAATGCGTAGACTACCTTGGGTCCTGATGGCCCTCATGTCGCTCGCCGTAGCGTGCGGCGACGACGACGGCACGACCGGAACCATGGACGACATGGCCATGGACATGCCGAGTGGAGACACCGGCGCGGTCCGCGTGTGGCATCTCGCCGAAGGTGCCGGCGACGTCGACGTCTTCGTGAACGGCGACGCCGTCGAGACGGGCTTCGGCTTCGAGGCCAACACGGCCTACATCGAGCTCCCGGCGGGCAGCTACGACGTCGCCGTGGCCGCCGCGGGCGCCGGAATCGAACAAGCCGTGATCACGGTGGACGGCTTTGCCCTCGCCGCCGGGGAGCGCTGGACGCTCATCGCGGCGCAGCTCGACGCCGACCCCATGGCCGACGGCGCGCTCACCATCGTCCCGGTCCTCGAAGGCACCGCCCCCGGCGCCGACGAGGTCGCCTTCCAGGTCTTCCACGCGGCGTACGACGTGCCGGGCGCGGTCGACGTGCACAACGCGAGCGACCCGACCCTCCCGGAGATCGTGGACGATCTCGCCCAGGGCACCGTGGACCCCACGACGCTCGTCATCCCGAACGGCGCCTACGCCCTCGGCCTCGACGCCGACGACGACGGCACCATCGACCTCGTCACCGAGAACCCCATCGACCAGCCCCCCGGCGGCACGCGCGTCCTCGCGGGCGCCATCAGCAAGTCCGGCGAGGAGCCCGGTGAGGTCGAGACGGAGATCGTCTTCCTCGTGGGCGAGGGCGCGGACATTCACGACGAGACGGAGCTCGAGGCCGCCGAGTTCAGCGCCGTCCGCTTCTGGCACCTCGCGGACGAGGCTGGCACCGTCGACATCTTCGTGGACGGCGTCTCCGTCGCCGCGGGCGTCGAGTTCGAGCTGAACACGGCCTTCACGCCCTTCCTCGCGGGCGACTACGAGATCGACATCTCGCCGGCCGGCATGGGCCCCGACATGGCCGCCATCAGCGCCACGCTCTCCCTCGGCGAGGGCGAGAGCTACACCATCATCGCGGCTCAGCTCGGCACGGACCCCGCCGCCTTCGCGGCGCTCCCCATTCTCGAGGAGCTCACCCCGCTGACCGCCGGCAACGTCAACCTGCGCGTCTTCCACGCTGCCTTTGGCGTGCCGACGGCCGTCGACGTGCACGCCATCGACGGGATGACGAACCCCGAGGTGCTCATGGGCCTGGCCCAGGGCACGGCGGCGGCCGCGCCCCTCTCCATCGCGCGCGAGGCGCTCACCATCGGCCTCGACCTCGAGGGCGACGGCACCATCGACGTGCAGACGGAGGAGCCCGTCGGGCCCTTCGCCGCCGACTTCGTCACGCTCGGCGCCATCACGAAGTTCGTGATGGAGGGCGGGGAGCTCGAGGCGGAGACGGAGATCGTCTTCCTCCCGGGTGACGGCGCGATGATCCACGACGAGGTGGAGCTGGTGGCCTTCGAGTGAGGCCCGACCCCACGCGGTCGCCGGGCCCACGCTCGGCGGCCGCGTGACCACGAAGAACGGCGCGGCCCCCTCGGGACCGCGCCGTTTTTTTTTTCCGTCCGGCGCGCTCGGCCCGCCCCGCGTCGTGCGGGACGCTCGCGCCGGGTCCTCAGTCGAAGATGACCGGAGGGGCGGTCTCGCAGAAGCCTTCGAGCCCGTTGAAGTGGCCGAAGCGGGCCCCGAGCACGTGGTCGCGCAGCGTGAGCGCGGGTCGGTCGCTGAGCGAGGGCGGAATGTAGACCACGAAGTTACCCTCCTCGTCGCGGAGGATCTCGCCGTCCCGGTCGACGACGCCGGACAGACGCTGCTGATCGAGGTCCTCCATCGAGATGGGGTTCACACCGTCGTACACGGCCGCGAAGGGCTCCATGCGCAGCTCCGAGTTCTCGCCGAAGGAGTCGAAGAAGAGATGCGTCAGGTGCCAGGTGAGCTCGACCTGGGCCACGCCGTTGACGGGCGCGACGACACCGAGCGTGCGGTCCGTACCGTTCGAGCAGTTCGTGTACTCGATGGCCATCGGGAAGCCGAGCTCGAAGGGGAACACCTCGCCGTCCGGGGCAGTCATCGTTCCCGCGATGAGCTGCGACCAGCCCTCGTCGATCATGCGCTGCGCAAGCGCCGGGTCGACGCCCTCCAGGACCTCCACGTCCGCCGGGGGCGGCGCCGAGGCATAACCGACGTCGTCCCAGCGGCGCGCGTCGACGCCCGGGAAGCGGTAGACGTCCGAGGCGCCGGTGGGCACGAGCTCGACGAGCACCGGGGACGGGTCGAGGTCCGCGTCGAGGCCTCCCGTGGTGCGGGCGTAGAAGCCCTCGAACTCCACGATGACGTTCGAGAAGGTCACGGCGTAGCGGTCAGCGCTCTGCTCCACCGTGATGCCCACGGCGGGGTCCGCTTCCGCGAGACCGAAGGCGCTCACCTCGATCGTCGAGCTGGCGTCGCTGCCGCAGGCGCCGAGCAGGCCGCCCGCGAGGACGGGCATGAGCCATCGCTTCACGTGTCGTCTCCTTTTCCTGACGCGGGGACGGTTCGACCCCGCAGCATCCTGTGGAAGCCCGGCCCCCCTGGGCGTCAGGGAGCCTGCGCGGGCTCGGGCGGCGTGATGGACACGTCCCACCCCGTCGGGTCGCGAAGACCGAGGTACCAGGCGAGGTGGAGCTGCGAGCCCTCGGCCACCTCGACCTCGCCGGCCTCGTTGGTGGCCGCACCCACCAGGTCGTCGAAGGTCATCTGGCGCACCCAGGCGCGCGGGTCGGCGCGGATCTCGACCACGGCGCCCTCGACGAGCTCGCCGTCGACGGGAAGCCGCTCGATGCGACGCGAAATCTGGTCGACGCCGATGCCCGTGGTCTCCAGCACCGCCCGAAAGCGGACCTCCTGTTCGACGCCCTCGTGCGTGCGCCGCGCGACGGCGCGCACCAGCGCCGTGCCGCCGCCGGTGGGCCCCTCAGGGTTCGCGAACTCGCCACGCGCCAGGTCGAGCACGATGTTCATGCTTTCGACGGGGCCCGCTTCGGACAGATTGAGGAAGGCCGCGGCCTCCGCCTGCATCGCCCGCGGCGACGGGTCCAAGAGGTCCACCACGCTCCGATCGAGGAGCTCGCAGACGACGCGGGCAGCGGAGGTGTTGTCGTCGCCGGCGTGGGCATAGGCCCGCGAGGGCCCGAGCAGCCAGGCCAGGCCCGGGCGGTTCGTGCGCTGCGGGGCGAAGCCGTAGGCCGGGCCCAGAATCAAGCGCGCCTCGACGATCTCGACCTCCCAGGGGTCCGGACCGAGCGTCTCCGTGACGACGGGTCCCTCGGGAACGTCGGCCCGGAAGCTCCACTCGACCGCCACGACCTCGCCACCCGTGCCCGGCAGAGCGCAGCTCGCCAGGACGCACGCGGCGACTGCCACAGCGGCACGGGAGGCGGAGATCGGGACGCGCGAGAGCATCGCAGTAGGAACCTGCCGTCATACGCGGTCACATGCAACTCAGTTACAGGAGCGACCTCAGGCTTCGTGCAAGTCAGTCCTCCGCGGCGTCTTCCGTACGTCCCGCGCGCGGGTCGAGGTGGAGCGTGAGGGTCAAGAGATACGTGCGCGGCGCGCCCGCGGCGAAGTGGCGCGCGGGGCGCATGGAAGGCGGCAGCGTGGCGTCCCGGAAGTTCGAGACGTAGTTCAGCTCATCGCTCCGGTAGCGCGCGTCGAAGAGGTTCCGGAGGGCCACGCCCACCTCGACGAAGCGCCAGCGGGCGCCGAGCGCCACGTCCACGAGCGAAAAGGGCTCGGCGACCTGCCCGAGCGGCAGGGGACGCTCGCCCACGTACTGCACGCCGAGCGCGGCGCTCAGAGTGAGCGACTGCTCGCGGATGGCGACGGGCAGGCTGCCCGTCGCGTCGAGCCTGCCGAGCCAGCCCGGGATGAAGGGCAGCCGCGGCCCTTCGAAGAGCTCGAAGGTGTTGGCCCCATCCGGCTGGAGGTGACTGCGCGTGTAGGTGAGGCTGCCGAGCACGTCGACGTAGGTGCCGTAGCGAAGCCGGCCTTGGACCAGCATTCCGCTGCGCGTCGACGGCCCGAGCACGGAGTTTCGTCCGTCCGCCGCATTGAAGACGAGGTCCTGCGAGACCCGCGTCGTGAAGGCCGAGGCCCGGGCCTCGCCGAACCAGGGGCTCTCGTGATCCTCGGGGTGTCGTTGGTAGACGGCGCCGGCCTCGAGCGCGGTCACGCGCGCGAAAGGCGCGATCTCGTCGTCCGAGAGGCCCGCGGCATCGCTCGAGCGGGCGCCGAGCCCCGCCGCGACCACGGCGTGCAGGTCCTCGGCGAGGCGCGCCCGGAGCGTGGCGCGCGGGGAGACCGCCGCGCCCGCCGCGGAAGAGCTCTGGCGGGACAAGCGCTCGCCGTCCGAGTCCGTGGTCGGGAAGTTCCGGTCCTCGACGTTGAAGCCGAAGTAATCGAGGCGGACGCCGCCGAGGAAGGAGAGCCATTCGGTGAAGCGGAGATCGCCGCGCACGTACGCCGCAGCCACGGTCTCCCGAACGCGCCGGTCGAACTCGGTGCGGTAGGGGATCGTGTCCACCCGGCGCCGATCTGCGCGCGTGTCGGCGTCGTCGTAGCGAAGGTGCACGCCGGCCTCGAAGCGCTGCGGGAAGCCGAGCCACGCGCGGCTCACGCGGTAACGGCCGCGGGCACCCACGGTGCTCGCGTCGTAGCGCTGGTCGAGGTTGTCGCCGCGCTCTTCGAGGCCATCGGTCCGCGGGTCGGTGGTGAAGCCCGTGAAGTTCTCGGTGATGCGAAGCGAGCGGGCCCGGGCGAAGGTCGTGAGCTCGAAGCGCTCGGTGGGCTTCCGGTGCTCGAGGCGACCGACGAAGCCGAGCTGGGACGTGCTGCCGCCCTGGTTCGGGTCGTAGAAGCAGAAGAACTGGCTGTCCCGGCCGGGCGGACAGTCCTCCACGAGGCCGCGCTGCACGTCGTCCAGGCGCAGCACGCCGGCCGAGCTCCAGTTTCCCGAGGCGGCGAAGGCCAGGAGGCTGTAGCGGAGCGTCTCCGAGCCTCCCGCGTAGCGGCCCATGGCCGAGCCGTTGCGGAAGGCGCGGTTCGGCCCGAAGCCGTCGCCCTGGTTGTAGGCGAGGGCCGCGAAGGTCCCCTCGGAGGCGCTCTCCGGACGCCAGGCGCCGGAGAGCCGAAGCTCGCCGAAGCGGCCGTAGCCGAGGCTGAGATGCAGCCCGGGCTCGCGCAGGCCGAGCACGTACTCGGCCGTGCCCGCCGTCGCGAAGTCACCCTGGGCCGGGTCGAAGGGCCCCTGGACGACGTGAAGCCGGTCGACCACCTGCGGGATGGCCATCAGCGTGTCCACGTAGCCGTGGCCGTGCGCGTTCGAGACCTCGTTGATGGGCATGCCGTCGACGAGGACCTCCAGGTCCTCCCCCTCGCCGGCGTCGAAGCCGCGGAGGTACATGCCGAGGGCGTGCCCTTCGGTCGCGTGCTGCGTGAGCAGCACGCCGGGCACCAGGTTCAGCATGCCCTGCGCGCTCGTGCGCGGGACGCGGCGAAGCTCGCCGATCTCGAGGTCGAAGTCGCTCGCCGCGACCGGAGCCCGCTCGGCGACGGGGGCCTCCGTGCGGCCGGTCGCGCCGAGACCGGAGCCCGTGTCCGGTTCGGGGTCCGTCTCCGTCTCCGTCTCCGTGTCCGAGTCCGAGTCCGTCTCCGTGTCCGTGCCCGTCTCCGCTCCAGTCCCCGCCCCTCGCAGGACGACGACGAAGCCGACGCGGGCCGGGACCGGGCGGCCGCCGACCTGGGCCGGGGCGAAGCGGAGCGCGCGGGCGTGGAGCTGTGCGAGCACGGCGAGGGCCTCGCCGAGCTGCGCGACACTCTCGATCGTTGGCGCGCCGCGCCGCCCG
>CALCTH010000682.1 GCA_937893795.1 uncultured Myxococcales bacterium
AGCGCACCCGCGTCGTAGCCTCCGTTGGCCGACGTGGGGGGCCCATTGAAGCGCCCGGCGATGCGGAGAGGCTGCACGCCCGGGAGGCTAGGCGGGCCCGCCGCGCGCTCCAAGGCGCGCCTCGCAGCCGCACGGCGGACAGTCCGGTCGGGCAGGAATCGCCGGCGGCTTTCGGGAACCCTCCGGGCCGCCATGACGCGACGCGCGCTTCTCTGCCTGGGCCTCGGCCTCCTCTTCGTCCTCGCTGCGACGCCTCCTGCCTTCGCGGATCTCCCCGAGGGCGTCCGCTTCGACGACGCCTTCGCGCACTACCGGGTCACCACGCGGAGCTCCATCTCGAACGGCGTGCCCAGCGAGGGCTGGTACCTCGAGGCGGAGGCCCAGCTCCTCGGGACGGGCGTCACGCCCGGGAGCGCCTTTCGCTTCGTGATCAAGAGCGGCCGGCGCGTGCTCGGCCGGAAGACCTGTGACGGACAACTCGACCGCTTCGGGGTGCCGAACGACGCGCCGCACAACCGCTTCTGGGTCACGGGCTGCAAGGACACGGACCTGCGCCTCACGGCGACGGGGCCGATCACCGTCGAGGTCTTCTTCATCGACAACGCGACGGAGGCCGAGACGCTGGTCCGGACGCACACGATCGACATGCGCCGCGTGGCGCAGTCGGACCGGGACGGCGGCGACCTGCCCGGCGCGTACTTCATCAACCGGCACCCGCAGGTGGCGGCGATGCTCATCGAGCAGCACCCCGGCTTCCCGACGCGGACGCGGAGCGGCCTCAATACCGTGCACCTCCACGTATGGGCAGCCGTCGAGGGCTATGTGGCGAGCCCGCGCCTCCGGTGCAGCGTCGATGGGGAGCACCTGCCGCTCAGCTACGACCGCGTCGGCGCGAGCTCCGACGACGAGCACGTGCGTGAGGTGCGTGTCGTACGCGGTCAGCGGCGCACGGAGCGCGAGGAGATTCGCTTTCGCCGCTACAGCTACGAGCTGCCGCTGACCTTCGGCGCGAGCCTCCGCCAGAACTACGTCGACCTCGGAACGAAGCCCGGCGCGTGGGAGTGCCAGCTGAGGAACGAGGAGCGCGAGACCTTCCGTGTGGTGCGCTTCCAGGTGGACGCGAACGGACGGATCGCCGCGCACCCCGAGGAAGCCGCCGGACTCTCGCTGCCGGAGGGATGGCACCTCGTCGACGGCGACGTCCCGG
The DNA here is from genome assembly GCA_937893795.1 of uncultured Myxococcales bacterium. Lineage (GTDB taxonomy): Bacteria > Myxococcota_A > Polyangia > Polyangiales > Houyiibacteriaceae > CALCTH01. The sequence goes on from CALCTH010000682.1 coordinate 1,208, forward strand.
CGGACAGCCCGCTCGACGCGCGGACGGATCCCGCCGCCGCGCGGGCCGGAGCCTGCTACGGCCGGGCCTGGGGCACCCCGGAGGGGCGCGCGATGGCGGCCCGCCTGCCGCAGATCGGCGAGGGCTATCCCCCCTCGGCGCGGCTCCGCCGCGGACGGCGCCGGCGCTAGCCGGCTGCCTCTTCGTCGTCGCGGGAGCGTACGCCGCCGTAGATGAGCCGGAAGAGGACGAAGTCGAGGATCACCGGGCGCAGGAACCAGTTGGCCATGCGCACGCGGCGGCCGCTCGGCGTGAAGAGGAGCATGCCGTCGCGGGGGGAGGTCACGAGCTCGCCCCAGCGATGCTTCGGCGCGCGATAGGTGCGCGTCGCTGGGCGACCGCGGAGGAGCTTGGTCACGTTGGCGACGACGACCGCGGTGCCGCCGTTGCGCGCCGAGCTTCGCAGCGGGTCCGTCGCCGCGAGGTCGCCCACGCAGAAGACCTCGTCGTGGGCGGGGAGCTGAAGCGTCGGGCGCACCGGCACGAAGCCGTCCGCGTCGAGGAGCTCCGGCGGAAGGAAGCCGGAGTTCGGCCGCGCCCGGCCGAGGGCCCAGAGCACGAGGTCCGCGTCCTCGGGCGGCTGACCCGTCGTCCAGGTGACGGGACCCTCGGCCATGCGATCGGCGGCGTCGCCATCCGGCAGAGCGGCGCGATGGCCGAGGCGGACCTCGACGCCGAGCCTCTCGAGGTGGTCCCTGGCCTTCGTCGCGACGCGCGGGTGATGCACGGGGAGCAAGCGCTCACCGCCGTGAAAGAGCCGGATGCGCTTGTCGCGAAAGCGCTCGGCGAGGCTCGCCGCGAGGCTGACGCCGGAGCCGCCGCCGCCCACGACGGCGATGCGCTCCGCCGCCTGAAGGCGCGCTCGCTCCGCGGCGCGACGCGCGTCTTCCTCGTCGCTCCCCTCGAGGAGCGTGCGGCGCCAGAACCCATTGTCGGCGCCGGTCGCGAGCACGAGCGCGTCGTAGCGGAGCGTCTCCGCCGTCCCGGCGGGCGTCCGGTAGGTCACCGTGCGCGCGTCGAGGTCGACGGCCTGGGCGAGGCCCTGGACGATGCGCACCGGGTCGAGGCGGCGAAAGCGGCGCGTCGCGATCTTCCCGATGCGTTCCCACGTTTCGGGAGAGGCGAGGCGGCCGCCCGCGTTTTGGGCCGAGAGGAAGAAGGGGCGCGGCGTGAGCGCCGTGACCTCGAAGCGCTTCCCGAGCCCGAGCGCCACGAGCAGCCCGGTATCCCCGAGCCCCAGCACCACGACCCGCTTCGCCTCGCCCACGGTGCGGACCTTAGGAGACGGACCCGACCGAGGGAACGAAGGGATTCGCCTGCCCAGGTGTCCATCCACCCAAAGGGGTCGACGCGAAAGCGGTCAGCACCTGAAGCGGGTAGCGTGCGCACGTGAAGGACGCAGACGAGGTTATGGCGGAGCTGGAGCTCATGGCCTTTTCGGCCGCGGGCGGGCGCTTCCCGGTGCGCATGACGCTCGGGCCCCCGCACGAGGCGGGCGACGGGACCTGGGCTTGCCTGGTGCGTTGCTCACCTTGGATGGAGAAGGCCCGCCCCATCTTCGGAGACAGCGCCTTCAGCGCCTTGGCCACGGCCATCGCCCTGCCGCGCATGCTGCTCGAACATCACATCGGAGACGGAGGCACCGTCGAGGCCTTCGACCCCGACGCCGAGGAAGCGCGTTCCGGCTGGCGCGAAGCACTCGACGCCACCTTTGGAGGGCTCTTCTGCCGCGACGCGTGGGAGGTGCACCGCCTCTTCTTCCTCTCGGGCGCGAGGATCACGGAGGCCGCCTGGTCCGACCGGGTGCTCTCCGTGGGCTTCGAGGGCTACGTGCTTCAGCACGAGAGTGGGCCGGGCTTCGCCCGCAACACAGGCTGGAGCGCACCCGTCACGTTGACGCTCACCGACTGTCCGGAGCCGCCGCGTCTGCCGACGCCCGGCGCCTTGGTGCCCGAGCGTCCCGACGGGAGCGACGTGTGCATGCCCGTGCCCCTTCTTCGCGACGAAACGAAGCCCTTCGCGCTTCGCTGGGGCGAGAGCGCACTCCTCGAGGTCCCCTGCGCGCGCCTCGAGCTCGCCATCGCCGGCGAGCCGCGCTTCGTCGAGGAGCCCGGTCGCCAACCGCGCTACCCGGAGTCCGGTGCCTGATGGCCCTCCTGGACCGCATGCTCACCCGCCTCGGGCTCGACTTCGGCGGCATCTCGCTGCGGAGCGAAGCCCGCAGCCCCATCACGCCACACCTGGTGGTCGGGCGCGACCCCGTGCCGACGAGCTGGAGGAGCTCGAGGCCGAAGGCATCACGCACGCCGAGCGCGCGAAGGCTCGGTGAAGATGAAAGGGAGACCAGCCTCCGAGGTCCGACAGCGCCGCCAAGGACACGTCCTCACCGGCGTCGAGGCGACGGTTGAGCGCGGCCAGCAACTGCAGCATCTCGCGTGAGGTGGGCACGAGCCGGTGGTAGCAGCGTTTCGCCCGGCGCGGTTCGACCGAACTTGCGGTTTCGCGCTAGGTGTCGGGGCGTGCGCTCGGCGCTCCCCGTGCTGGGTCCCTCGGCTCGCGAGGGCGCAGTCGCCGGAGGCTCCATCATCATGTCGAAGACGCTCCTGCTCCTGGGTCTTGCCGCGCTCTCGGCGGCCACGGGCACCGGATGCGGCGAGGGCGGCGGAGACGCTCCCGACGCCTCGAGGGGGGACACCGGCACGCCGGACGGCTTCGCCGGCCCGGACGTCACGGGCTACGCGCTCTGCGTGTCCACGGCGACGCCCGACGGCTCCACCGGCCTCATCGTCGGCGTCGACGACGTCGCCGAGGGCGTGCTGACCCTGGGCAGCGGCGTCGAGATCGGCTCTGGCGGCCCGACCTGCGCGACGGCCTTCGGCTCCGCCTTCGTGGGCGTCGGCGACTCGCCCGTCGTGACCCGCTACGAACGCAACGACGAGGGACTCATGGTGCCCGGGCCGCGCGTCAGCTTCGTCGGGGAGGGCGTCGAACGCATCTTCAGCGGGCGCGGCCGCTACTTCCGCTTTCTGTCCGAGGAGCGCGCGCTCTACATCGACCGGACGACGGGCATCGTCGTCGTCTTCGACCCCACGGAGATGGTCGTCCTCGGGAGCGTCCAGCTCGAGGGCTTCGAAGTCGAGGGCGCGACGGCCTCGCTGGTGCCGCCGATCGCGAGCGAGGGGCGCGACGACCTGCTGCTCTACGTCCGCTACGTCAGCTCCATCGGCGTGCAGCTTCCGCAGGCCGCTCTGATCAGCCTGGACGTCGACACGCTCGAGCACACGGTGACGCGCGATGCGCGCTGCGGCGGTCTCGCCAACGACGTGCAGACGAGCGAGGGAACGATCTACGTCGCGAGCTCGACCTTCGTCACGGCGCAGCGGATGCTCGGCCTCGCGGACGAGGCGCCGTGCATGCTCCGCGTGCTCCCGGGAGAGACCCGCTTCGACCCCGACTTCTACGTGGCGCTGAGCGATCTGACGGGCGGGCTGCCGACCGGAGCCATGCTGCGCGGTCCCGGCGACGGCGCCCTCCTCAAGGCCTATGACGCCGCGGTGCTGGACCCGAGCGACTTCCTGACGACCTTCCAGGTCGTCGGTGCCGCGTCGTGGCGGGTCTTTCGCATCGAGGACCTCGACGACGTCGCGACCGCCGACGCGGTCGCCGGCTTTCCGGTGCAGACCGGACAGGGCAACGAGATCTTCGAGACCCGCGGGCGGCGCTACCTGCTCCGGCTGGAGCCAGACTTCCTCAGCTCGGTGCTCCAGGACGTGACGGACCCGGCCGCGATTCGCGACGCCCTGACCATTCGCGGCGGCTTCTTCATCGGCGGCGGGGAGCTCGTTCGCTGATGGCCCTCGTCGACCGGCTCCTGACCCGCCTCGGGCTCGACTTCGGCGGCATCTCGCTGCGGAGCGAAGCCCGCAGCCCCATCACGCCGCACCTGGTGGTCGGGGCGCGACCCCGTGCCGACGAGCTGGAGGCGCTCGAGGCCGAAGGCATCACGCACGTCTGCAGCTGCCTCGACGCGCACGTCTTTCCGAAGGTCGGCTTCCTCGGAGCGTGCTTCGAGACGCTGCAACTCCCGCTCCGGGATGCGATGGACGAAGACGCCGCGCGCTTCTTCTCGGCCTTCTTCGCCTTCGCGGACGCGGCGCGGCGCGGCGGCGGCAAGGTGCTCGTGCACTGCGAAGCCGGCGTGAGCCGCTCGGCCACGTTGGCCACGGCGCTGCTGATGCGCGACGGGGGTCTGACCTTCGTCGAGGCCTACGAGGCGCTGCGCGCGAAGCGCCCCGGCGTGCTGCCGAACCTGGGCTTCGCCTCGCAGCTCCAGCGCCTCGAGGGCCAGCTCCTTCCGGACCACGGCGGCGCGCCCAGCTCGCTCGCGCGCTACCTGCGCGAGGCCTGCGCCGCGCCCGTCGAGGTCGAGGTGCTGGACGAGGTGCTCGCCCGGCATCGGCACGACGCCCCGGCGGCGCTGCGCGCCATCTTCGGTGGCGAGATTCCCCGCGTGGTTCAGGGCGCGCGGCGCTGAGGACGCCGGCTCAAAGGCGACGCCCGCGTGGTAGCGTCCGGCGCTGATGACCTGGAGGAGGGCCTGGGCTGGCCTCGCCTCGGCCGCGCTGATCGCGGGCTGCGGCGGAGGCCCGAGCGAGACGTCGGACGCAGGCCCGGATGCCGCCGCACCGGCCGACGAGGGCGTCCCGGACGCCGCCCCCCCACCCGGGCCGGGCTGCACGCACGCTGGCTACGCCGACACGCCCTTCGACGGCTCGGCGACGACGCCAGGCTTCGGTCAGCTCACGCCGGACTTCGAGGTGCGCACGCTCGACGGCATGTTCCGGCTCTCGGACGTGTGGGGCGACTGCCGCATCGTGACGCTGGTACCGATTCCGGGCGTCCCCGCGCTCGGCGACGTCGAGACCATGGTCGACGAGAGCGCGCCCAACGTGCACTTCCTCTTCTTCTCCCGCGGCCCCGACCCGACGGGCGACGTGAGCGCGGTGCGTGACCGGATCGCGGCGCACGTGGCCGGCCGCGATAGCGACGCCCGCGCCGAGGCGCTGGCGCGCTTCCACTTCGCCACGACACCCGCCGCGGCGAGCCAGGTGCTCAACCACGTGGGCACCATCGAGAGCCAGGTCGCGCTCATCGACTCGCGCCAGCGGCTCCGGGACGCCGGGAGCTACAACACCTTCACCGGCAGCTTCGAGCCGCAGATCGCCATGGCGCGCTTCGCCGGGCATTGGTTCAACTACGAGCGCCGCCTCGAGGAGCGCCTGGCGCGCGAGGACGCGGACCCCGACGTGCTCGTCGTGCCCTGGGTCACGGAGGGCTGGGCGCAGACGGAAGAGGGCCGCCTCGCGGTGTCGCTCCCGCCCGCCTCCGAGATGGCGCGCTTCGACCGCGTGGAGATCGTGCTCAAGGAGACCTGCGGCGCCGACGCCCGCTTCCCCGTGCACTTCGGGCTCTGCCCGGCCTGGGACGTGGGCCACAAGATCACGCTCTGCGCGAGCGAGGACGACTGCACCTCGGACGAGCGGCGGCAGCTCTTCCGCCACGTGACCGGCTACCACAGCGGCGGCTGGTGGACCGAAGACGTGTCCCACGGGCTGCCCTTCTTCCGCCAAGGGGGCACGCGCTGGATGCGCACGAACCGCCGCGACTTCGTGGGCACCATCGAGCTCCGCTTCTACGACGACGGCGAGACGCCGGCGGACGCGCACGTGGCCTTCGCCGACCACCTCGTCGGCCTCGGGACGGCGCCCTGGGACCCGACGCACAACGACTCCTTCGGGAGCTACACCTTCACGCCGCCGGCCGGCACCGTACGCGTGGTGCTCGACGCTCGCGTGCAGGGCGGCGGCAACAACCAGCCCTCGGGCTGCGCCGAGTTCTGCTCCACGACGCACACGGCGGCCATCAACGGGACGCCCTTCGAGCACACCTTCGTGATGGAGGGCGACCGCAACGCCTGCGCGCGGCGCGCCGGCGAGGGCGTGGTCGCGGGGCAGTACGGCACCTGGCACTTCGACCGGGGCTCCTGGTGCCCTGGCGGGCCCGTCGAGCGCTGGCGCGAGGACATCACGGCGGCCGTGGACCTCGCCGGTGCGAACACCATCGAGTGGACCGGCACCTATCGCGGCGACGACTGGCCGCCCGGCGGCGGTCTCACGTCGACGGTCTGGCTGGTCTTCTACGGCGCCGACGGCGAGGCGACGATCGCGCCGAACCCACTCCCGACCTGCCCCTCGCCTCCAGCCGTGACGATTCGCGACTTCTCCCGGAGCGACCCGGACTTTCAGCCCCTGCAGGACGCCTACGCCGCGCTCGAGGACGGCGACCCGGTGAAGGAGAGGGCCCGGGGCGACCTCCGAGGCGTGCTCGCGCCGGACCTCGAGCTCCGGGACGGCGCGTGGAAGCCCGTGCTCGCGTGGCCCGAGGGCGCGCTCCCCTACACCACCGCGGAGAGCTTCGACCGCTGGTGGACGGACGGTCCGGGGCGGAACACGACGACGCCGAACGCGGGCACCTTCCGCCGCACGCGGCAGGACACCTTCGGCTTCTTCGCGAGCAACGGACCGCGCTACGCCGCGACGCCGCTCGTCGACGGCGACTTCGGCTTCGGCGCCGAGGAGCTGAGCTTCAACCTCGAGGGCGTCCCGACACCCATGAACACGGCGCTCACCGTGGAGGTGGCCGGGGAGTTCGTGCACGAGGCCGGGCGACGGCTCCGCTACGGGGCGACGGCGGACCTGTGGGTGTTCGTGAACCACCGGCTGGCCTGGGAGAGCGGCGGCTTCCTCAACAAGGGCTTCCAGCGCGGCGTGCTCGAGCTCGACGCGCTGGGCCTCACGGTGGGCGAACGCTACGACCTGCACGTCTTCGCGGTCGTCAACCGGGGATCGCGGGGCAATCCGCATCTCTGGATCGAGCATCCGGCCTGCCTCTGAGCGCGATGAGCACGACCCTCTTCCACCAGGACAACGCAGCCAACCGCAGGACGGTGCGCGCGTGCCCGACGCTCCGGGCCGGCTTCCGCCCGAGGCGCTGGGCGCGGAACCCTCACGTGCAGATCGGGCTACTCGTGCGCGGGGAGAATCGCGCGCCGAGCGTCCCCTGGGACCGCGACGAGCGCCTCCGCATGGAGGACGGCGGCGAGGTGTCGCTCCAGTGGCTCGACGGCCCCGAGCCGCCGGTGCTGCTGATCATGCCGACCATCACCGGCGGGGGAGACGACCTCCGCGACCTCGTGCGCCAGGTCAACGCGGAGCTCGGGTGGACGGTGGTCGTCTGCAACCGGCGGGGCCACGCCGGCGTGGCGCTTCGAACCCCCCGCTTCAACACCATGGGCGACGTGGGCGACCTCCGGGCCCAGATCGCCCACGTGCAGGCGCAGCGCCCAGGTGCCCCGCTCTTCGCCCTCGGCAGCTCGGCGGGCTCCGGGCTCCTCGCCCGCTACCTGGGCGAAACGCCGGACACGCCCGTCCGGGCCGCCGCGCTCTACTGCCCGGGGTACGACCTCGAGGACCTCTTCGATCACGTGCACCCGGTCTACAGCCGCGTCATGGCGAAGCGCTTGAAGCGCCACTTCCTCGAGCCCCATGCGGCGCTCCTCGCGGACCGGCCGGGCTACGCGGAGTGCGCCAACGCGCGCGACCTCGGCGCCTTCCACCGCCACGCCCACGGCCTGGCGGGCTTCGAGAGCCGGGCCGCCTATCTGCGCGCCTCGAACCCGATGGAGGTCGCCTACGACATCACGATCCCGGTGCTGGCGATGAACTCGGCCGACGACCCCATCTGCCGCATGCAGATGGTCGATCGCGTGCGGCATCGCCTCATCGACTCGCTGCGCCACGGCATCCTCGTGGTGACGCGCCACGGAAGCCACTGCGCCCACCTCCAGGCCGACGGGACGAGCTGGTCCCATGCGGTGCTCGTCGAGTACCTCCGCGTTCAGGCGGCCAGGTAGGCCCGCTCGAGCGTCTCCTGCGCCATCGCGAGCAGCTCCGCGTCGGTCCGGCCGGCCAGCTCGTGCGCGGGCCCTGCCCCGTGAAACGCCATCAAGAGAGGTGCTCCCAGAATCCGGTCGAAGTTGACCCAGTAGTTGAAGTGGCCGCGGGGGAGCCCATTCTCCGGCGTCAGAATCACCGTGGCGTCGTCCCAGAAGACGTCGTCGAAGCGCAGGTAGAGCTTGTCGAGCAGGCCCATGCCCATGCGCTCGATGGCGCCCCGCGTGGCCGCGGGGAGCGGCGGGTCGAAGGCGAGGGTCCCGGCCTTGAGCACGCCCAAGGGAACGGTGACGAGCGCGGCATCGAAGGACCCCCCGTCGCCGCCCTCCACCGTCACGCGAACGCTTTCGCCGGCGAGGGACACGACGCCGACGGGAGACGAGAGGCGCACCTCGTAGTCCCCGGCGAGAACCTCGAGCAGGGAGGCGTAGCCCTCGCGAAGGGTCACGTCGCGGCCAGGATAGCCAAGCCCGACGGCAGGGAAGATCTCCGAGAAGTAGGCGGCGTTGAGCTCGCCGAGCGACACGCCCGCCGGCGTCTCCTCGATGACCCGCTCGAGCCAGTCCGGAGCGCCGAGCTGACGGATGCGTCGGCCGCCCGCGCCGCGGATGACCAGCGTGTCGTCCGTCTCGTCGCGAGCGGCCCCCGCGCGGTCGGCCAACGCGCTCAGCGGGTTGCCTTCGGGGCCATGAATCCAGCTCGCTCCGAGATCGACCGGGGTCCCGAGGGAGCCATCGGTCAGGATTCGGCCCCCGATCCGGTCGCGCGCCTCGAACACCGTCACCCGCACCCCCGCCGCGCTGAGCGTCGAGGCCGCCGTCAGGCCCGCCATCCCGGCTCCGATCACGGCAACGCGAGCGTGCCCTGCTTCACGCAGGCGACGCGCGGCGCGAAGTCCGGACTCGTGCGCCGCATGGACCGTCCCGGCGTAGCGGGGGTTCAGCGCCTCGCCCGCGAAGTGAAGCCGGCCGCCCACCGGCGCCCCGAGCAGCGCCTTGTCCGACTCTCCGGTCCCCGGAGAGCGCCGCGAGACGTAGGAATAGGCGCCGAGAGCGTAGGGATCCCGGCTCCAGTTGGTTCGGAGATGGGCGCGCGGCGTGCGGCTCACACGCTCCCCCCGCCCGCTCCCCACGGGCCGTGGGTGGCATCCGAACAACGTCCCCGCACCGCCCGCGGTGAGCAGCTCCAACACATCCCGACGCTTCATGGGCCCCTCCGTTCGCCATATAAAGAGAGCGAACGTTCGCACTTTAGTGGGGCGAGCGACGCCGTCAACACGACCGGCCGCGACGAGCCGGCGAGGAGCGCCCGAGGGGAGATCGGGTAGCATGCGCCGGTGCGCTGCGGCTCCCTCGTGCTTCTCACCTGCATTCACCTCTCACTCGTCGGATGCGGCGACGGAAGCGAGGTGGAACCCGACGGCGGTGACGAGAGCGACCTCGCCGTCGACGGGCCCTCGGCGGACCTGAATCCTCCCGAGGACGCGGGCCGCGAGGACATGCCCATCGCGACGGGCGACGTCGTCATCGGCGGCGACCGGCCGGTCACGCTGCGGATTCCCGAGGGCTACGCCGGCGAGAGCCTTCCGCTCGTGCTCGGTCTCCACGGCTATACCGGCAACGGTGAGCAGCTCGACGCCTACTTCGGACTCTCCCGGCGCGTCGACGACCGCCGCTTCTTTCTCGTGAGCCCGACGGGCACCGAGGAGACGGCCGGCGGCAACCCCTTCTGGAACGCCACCGACGCCTGCTGCAACTTCCGGGGCTCGCGGGTCGACGACGTCGCCTACCTGACCGGGCTCATCGACGAAGCGTCCGCCCTCGTCTCCGTCGACCCGGCGCGGGTCTACGCGGTGGGCCACTCGAACGGCGGATTCATGAGCTACCGGCTAGCGTGCGACGCGGCCGATCGCATCGCCGCCCTCGTCTCCCTCGCGGGCGCGACGCACGACGACGAAGCCGACTGCGCCGCCAGCGAGCCCGTCAGCGTGCTGCAGATCCACGGGACCGACGACGTGGTCATTCGCTACGCCGGCGGCACCATCGGACCGAGCGCCTACCCGGGCGCCGAGGAGACGGTGCGTCGCTGGGCGCTCCGGGCCGGCTGCACGGGCGACCCCGTCCCCGGCGAGAGCTTCGACCTCGTCCGCACGCTACCCGGCGCCGACACGGACCCCGCCTCCTACGACGAGGGCTGCGCGGAGGGCATCGGCGCGACCCTGTGGACCATCCAATCCGGCAGCCACGGGCCGCTCTTCCAGCCGGACTACGCCGACCGGATCCTCGACTTCCTCTTCGCGCATCCGAAGCTCTGAGCTCGGCGCCCGGCGGAATCAGCCGTCCGCGCGCGCGCCGGGCCAGCACGTGACCACGCAGGCGCCACCGAGGTCCGAGGTCTCGATGCGGAGCGCGCCGCCGTGCCGGTCCATGATGCGGCGCACGATGGCCAGGCCGAGGCCCACGCCCCCCGTCTTCCGGTCGCGCTCGGGCGAGAGCCGCGCGAAGGGGGCGACGACGGCCTCACGCTGCTCCTCGGGGATGCCCGGACCGTCGTCGTGTACCGCGACGCGCACGTGATCGTCCTCCTGGTGGACCTCGAGGCGCACCTTCGCCCGCGCGTGCCGCGCGGCGTTGCGGAGCACGTTCTCCACCGCCCGCAGGAAGAGCCGCTGGTCGGCGAAGACCTCCGCGTCCGCGGGAACGGCCACCTCGACCTCGCGCTCCTCGGTCGCCTCGAGCCGCGCGAGCTCGGCCAGGTCCGCGAGCGGGCGCGTCGGGTCGAAGCGTTGGCGCTCGAGCGCCAATTCGTCCGACTGCACGTAGCGGAGCAGCTCCGCGACGAGCTCGTCGAGGGCGTCGAGCTCCCGCGTCATGGCCGCCAGGCGCTCCTCGCGCTCGTCTCCGCTCGCGGGCTCGTCCAGCAGCGCGATGCGAAAGCGGAGCCGCGCCAGGGGCGAGCCCAGCTCGTGCGAGACGGCCTGCACCAGCTCGTCCCGGCTCCGCACCAGTCGCTCCAGCCGCTCGGCCATCACGTTGAACGCCGTCGCCAGCTCGTTCGAGGGCCCGTCGCGGTTGTCGACGCGCGCGCCGAGCTCACCGGCCGCGAGCTGAATGGTGGCGCGCTCGACCTTGGCGAGCTGACGCCCGACGCGAAGCGCGATGAGCGCGGCGATGAGCGGGAGCCCGACGACCAGTATCGGCATGGCGATGGGGAAGGCATGGGGCGCCAGCCGCGGGTCGAAGGGCCCGGCGGCGAGCACGTCGCCATCGTCGAAGGCGAGGAAGTACCACTCCTCGTGCATCGTCACGCCGTGGTGCACCGTCTCGCCCGGCGCGACGTCGCGGTCGAGCTGGGCGCGGGCTTCGCCCGGCGAGACGACGTGCAGCGGCGACCAGAAGTGGGGCCGGAGCTCGCGGAGCCGTGCCTCGCGCTCGCTCGGTGGCAGCTCTGCCAGCATGTCGCGCACGAGGAAGATGCCGTCACGCTGCGCACGCTCCCGGGTCCAGCCTTGGCTGGAGGCATAGCCGACGATCACCGCGAAGCTCACCGCCCAGCAGACGAGCACGCTCCGCACCACGAGCCGGGACAGGGAGCGCTTCACCGGTAGGCCAGGAGGTAGCCGACGCCGCGCACGGACTTGATGCGGCTCGGGTCGAAGCCGGCGTGCCCGAGCTTCTTGCGCAGCCGGCTCACGTGTACGTCCATGCCGCGGTCGAGGCCGTCGTACTCGATGCCCAGGATGCGCGTGTAGAGGTCCTCACGGGCAACGACGCTGCCCGCCTCCGTGGCGAGCATGCGGAGCACGTCGAACTCCATGGAGGTGAGCGACACCAGCTCTTCGTCGATGCGCACGTCGCGCGTCGCCACGTCGATGTGAATGGGCCCGACGTCGAGGAGGCTCGGGGGCTCGGCCGCGCGCGCGCCGCCACGCCGCCGGAGCCGCGTCCGGATGCGCGCGAGGAGCACGCGCGGCTCGATGGGCTTGATGACGAAGTCGTCGGCGCCGAGCTCGAGCCCCGCCACGTGGTCGGCCTCGCTCTGGCTGGCCGTCAGCATGAGGATCGCGCCGGCGTAGCCCGCGCGGACCCGGCGGAGCACGTCGAGGCCGTTCGCCCCGGGGAGCATGAGGTCGAGGATCACGAGATCCGGCTGCGCCTCGAGGATCCGGGTGGCGCCCACGTCGCCGGACGCCACCCGGGAGACCTCGAAGCCGTGGGGGCCGAGGTACGTTACGAGTAGCTCCGCGAACTGGTCGTCGTCCTCGACGATGAGCAGGCGCTCCTTCTGCACCCTCTCACCGTGCGGGCTCACCACGCCCGAGCGCAAGCGTGGCTACGCTTCGCAACAGAACGCTGCCCTTTGACGACGGTGCCGCGCGGCGCCGGGCCGCATCGTGACGCTCATCGATGGACCCGCGGGAGGAGATGACGCGATGAGACACACGAGCTGGAAGGCGGCCGTCCTGGTGGCCGCGACCCTCACGGGATGCGGCGACGACCCGGTGGGCACCGGGGCCGACCGCTGCGACGCCGAGCCCGAGGTCCTCACGACCGCCAGCGGCGTCGCCTTCGTGCGCACGCCCGACGCATGCTTCGCGGACCTGCCCGACTGGCCCTACGCGCCGCGCTACGTGGAGATCGACGGGCTGCGGCAGGCCTATGTGGACGAGGGTGATGGGCCCGTCGTGCTCCTGCTACACGGCCAGCCGTCGTGGTCTTACCTCTATCGCCACATGATCCCGGGGCTCGTGGACGAGGGCTACCGCGTGATCGCCATGGACCACCTCGGCATGGGGCGCTCCGACAAACCCGTCGACATCGAGGCCTACGGCTACCTCGGCCACCACGACCGGCTGGCGGCCTTCGTCGACGCGCTCGCGCTCAGCGACATCCACCTCTTCGTGCAGGACTGGGGGAGCCTCATCGGGCTTCGCTACGCCGGGCTGAACCCGGACCGCTTCCGGCGCATCGCGGTCGGCGATGGGGCCCTGCCCGTGATCCCGGCAGGGGTGATGCCCCAGCCCGCGGTCGACGACCCGGACGTGATCCGCGATCTGGCGAATCCGTTCGGGCTCATCCCGGACCAGCAGCCGCTCTACTACGACGGCTGCGAGCCGCTCGGGGGCGGCGACACCGACTTCTTCGCGTGGATGACCTACGCGATGACCGCGCGCGACTTCCGCCCCGGCGAGGTGCTCGAAGCGCTGACCTGGTTCCCGCTGAGCGCCGAGGTCGAGGCGGCCTACGACGCGCCCTTCCCCTCGCGCACGTACATGGCCGGCGTGCGCACCTTCCCCTCGCTCATCAACGAGCTTCCGGGCATGAACGGCGACGCGTGGGCTGGGCTCACCTCCTTCACGCGGCCCTTCCTCACGATCTGGGCGGCGAACGACCCAGGCAACCTGGGCCAATGCGCCACGCAGCAGGCGCTCATCGACGCCGTGCCCGGGGCCGAGGGCATGCCCCACGTGCGCCTCGAGGAGGCGAGCCACTTCCTGCAGGATGACCAGGGCGAGGTGATCGCGGAGCGCTTGGCCGTGTTCTTCCGCCCCGAGCCCATGTAGCGCCGGCGAAGCCGCTTCACGGCTCGCCGCGAGTAGCCTCCGGGCAGGCGGCTGCGCGGAGCGCGTCCTGATGGGCCGCGCGCAGCGGGCCGCGTACCCGGTGTCCGGCCCGCGGAAAGCGATGCAGCTCCACCCGGCGACCGGCGGCGCGGAGGCGGGTGAGGCCGGCCTGCAGGCGGGCAAAGGGCACGAAGGCGTCGCGTTCACCATGCACGGCGACGATCGGCACGTCGCCCTCGTGCACGGGAAGGCCCTCGGGAAGCAGGCCGGACGCCGCGACCACCGCGTCGGCGGCGTCGGGGTGGGCGGCGGCGAGCGCATAGGCGACAACCGCGCCCTGGGAGATGCCGGTGACGATGGCGCGCTGTCCGGGAGCCCGGGCGCGGAGACGCGCCACCAGGGTGTCAGCGGCGCGCGCAGCGTCCCGACCTAGCGCGGCGCGATGCGCGCCGTCGCCTACGAGGTGGCCGAGCCACGCGTGCCCTCGGCCTGCCGGGAGGGAGCCGTCCGGCGCCCAGACCACGTGATCGCAGGGCAGCCCGGCGGCGGCGACGACGCGCTCCATGGCCCGGCCCCGGCTGCCCCAGGGATGAAGCGCGATGATCAGCACCGGGTCGGCGGCGGAGGGCGCGTCCTGGGCGAGGACGCTCGAGGCCATCACGAGCGCCGCGACGAGGGCGCTCGTGCGCCTCGCCGCGCTCATCGTGCCCGGGCTCCGATGACGTTCGGCAGCTCCCAGAAGTCGCGGTTGTCGTCGCGCGCGTAGAAGCCGTCCTCCCAGCTGCCCATGCGGTTCACGCGCTGGTCCCCCCGTCGCACGACGAGCGAAGCCTCGGGCCCGCCCTCCATGTAGACGACGCCCCGGAGGCCCAGCTCGAGGCCCTCGATCATCCGCGCGAGCGCGTCCATGCGGTAGGGCGTCCGCACGTGGAGCAGCACGGCCCAGCCGCGCCGGTCGACACCGAAGAGCGCCGCGCTGTAGCGCCGGGACCGCCAGGGCCGCGCGCGGCCTTCGCAGTCGAGCATCACCTTCCGCGCCTGGAGCACCGAGCGGTGCGTGCGCCGCACGGCCGCCACGTTGCCGCCGCAGCCCGGCCCAGCCACGCGAAGGGCGCCGCTGGCGGTCCGGGGGTGGAAGCCGAGCACGGCCTCGAAGCGCTCAGGCTGGCGGTCGCTCCGCACCTCGCCTCGGTCCATCAGGAAGCCGACGCTACGACCGTCCGGGAGGAACATGCCGGCGTTGATCACGGCGCTCAGGCCCTCGGCGCGAGCCCAGCCGGGCGCCGTCCGGGCCGCCGCGCGGGAGCCGGCGGTGAAGAGCCGGAGCTCGAAGCGCCCGGGGTCGACGCGGACCACCGTGAGCCGCCGGTCCCCGACGCCAGTCGACGAGCGGCGCGGCAGCAGATGCTCCTCGACCACGAGACCCGGGTCGGGCTGCGCCGACAGGGGCACGGCCACGGTGGCGAGAGCGACGAGCGCGAGGACGAGGCACGGCGCGGAGCGAGCGGGCATGGACCTTCGACCCGCGTTCGCGCCGCGTCTTGGCGCTAAAGCCGCTCCGGGTCCCGCACGGTGCGGGCCTCGGGCTCCGCGTCGCCGGTGTTGAGCGTGCCCACGGGCTCGAAGAGCAACACCTGCACGAGGCCTTCGGCGACGGGCTGGTGCTCGATGCCGCGGGGCACGATGAGCATCTCGCCGGGCCCGAGCCGCACCTCGCCACCCCGGAGCCGCATGAGCAGCGAGCCTTCGAGTACGAGGAAGAGCTCGTCCGCGTCCGGGTGGCGGTGCCAGACGAACTCGCCCTCGAGCTTCGCGAGCTTCACGTGCTGCCCGTTGAGCTCACCGACGATGCGCGGGCTCCAGCGCTCGTCGAAGCGCGCGAGCATGGCCGCGAGGTTCACCTTCTCCATGCCGCGAGCATAGAGGGAGCGTGGGGAAACGCTCCGCGCGGCGTAGGATGCACGGCGATGCTTCGGCCTCCTTTCGTCCTCCTCTCTCCGTGGGCGCTCCTCCTCGTCGCGCTGCCGGCGGCGGCCCAGTCCGGGCTGACGTCCGTACCCGGGACCGCGGTCCGGCTCGTCCCGCCCGCCTCCTTCGCGCCCGCGAGCCGCTTTCCGGGCTTTCAGAACGCGACGACGGGCGCGACCATCATGGTGACGGAGATCCCGGGCCCCTTCGCCGACGTCACGTCGGGCATGACCCGGGAGAACCTCGCCACGCGCGGCATGACGCTGACCTCGCGTGCCGAGGTGACCGTCGCCGGGCACACGGGGCTGCTCCTGGGCCTGAACCAAAGCGCCGGCGGCGTTCCCTACCGGAAGTGGATGGTGGTCTTCGGGACGCCCTCCGCGAGCGTGCTCGTGACGGCGACCTTCCGGGAGGCCAGCGCGGATGCGGAGAGCGAGCCGCTCCGGCGCGCGGTGCTCTCGGCGCAGTGGACGCCGACCGCGCCGGGGGTGGTGAGCCTCGAGGGTCTGCCCTTCCGCCTGGGGCCGACGCCGTCCTTCGCCATCGCGACCCGCGTCGGCAACAACGTCATCCTCACGCTCGGGGGCCGGGCTCTGCCGCGTCCGCCCGGCGAGCCCTTCGTCGTCGTGGGCGCTGCCCTCAGCCGCGTCGAGGTGAGCGACCGGGCGAGCTTCGCGCGGCGCCGGGTGCAGCAGACCGCGTCGGCCGTCGACATCACGCCCCGGCCCGGCGCCGAGCTCACGGTCGCGGGTCATCCCGGCTACGAGCTCACCGCGACGGCCCGCGACGAGGACACGAACGCGCCGATGGTCATCTACCAGACGGTGGTCTTCCACGGCGGCGGCTACACGCTGGTGCAGGGCCTGCTCCCGGCCGCCGCGGCCGAGGGCCTGCTGACCGAGCTGCGCGCGCTGACGCGTAGCCTCAGCTTCCCCGGCTGAGCACGGTCCCTCGAAGCGGCTCACCCAGCCGAGGCACGAGGTCGACGCAGCCGTGCTCCTCGATGGGAAGGCGTCGTGCATCGAGCGGAGGATGTGTCGCCGGGGTGGGAAACGCCGCTCGACGGGGGGTTCTCCGTGGTCAAGTATCGGCAGGAACGAACGATGGAGAGAGCCAGGGGGCTTTCACCCACCCCACGATGCCGCTCGACCTGGACGATTCTCGCTGGCCCGTTCTCGTCGCCACGCTCTCCGGCGAGGCCATCGACGAGGAGATGGACGAGTACTTCGCGTGGATGGACCGCTGGCTCGAGACCGGCGAGCCGCACGCCGTGGTGCTCGACTTCCGCGCCGGAGGCGCGAACACGGCGAAGCAGCGGCGTCGCATCGCGGCCTGGATCAAACAGCGGAGCGGGCAGCTCGCCGCGACGCGCGCGGGCGTCGTCTGCGTCACCGAGTCCCACGTGGTTCGGGGCATCGTGACGGCGATTCGCTGGCTCATTCGACCGCCGTACCCTTGGACCGTCACCTCGACCATGGCGCAGGCCAACGTGTGGGTCGCTGAGCGCCTACGCGAGCGAGCGCCATGAGCGGGAGCGCCGCCATGCGGCGCCACGTCCTGCAGCCGACCTCATGCGGAAACCCGTCGCGCAAGCGGAAACCCGTCGCGGTCGCGCAAGCGGAAACCCGTCGCGGGTTGAATCTCCGATCCTCAACCCGTCGCGCAAGCGGAAACCCGTCGCGGGTTGATTCTCCGATCCTCCGTCCCCGTCGCGAGCGGAAACCCGTCGCGGGTTGAATCTCCGATCCTCCGTCCCAACGGCGAGGCCTGTCGCGAGCGGCGCGCTGGGCGGCGAAACCCGTCGCGCTGGGCGGCGAAACCCGTAGCGGGTTGAATCTCCGATCCTCGGCTCCGACGGAACTCAGAGCATTCTTCCCGTACGTGAGGGCCGACCGGGGTGGCGGATCGGCGGCCGTCCGCCGGCCGTCCGCCGCATGTCGGCGCGCCTGGGACAGCCAAACGTCCCAGGGAATCCCCGACGGAGCGCGCGGCACGTGGTTCGCATCGCACGCGGCCATGGGCATGCGCCGCCAATGCACGCTTCCGGGCGTGACGTACTTCCTGACGCGTCGCACGACGCGGCGGCACTACGTCCTGACGCCGGACGAAGGCGGAGCCGTGGAGCAGATGGTGCTCTTCCTGCTCGGGCACCTGTGTAAGAAACACGGGGTCCAGCTCCACGCCGTGTGCGTGATGTCGACGCACCTGCACTACGTCGTCACCGACCCACGAGGCGTGCTGCCGCTCTTCCTCCACGAGTTCCATCGGCTCCTGGCCAACAGCGTGAAGAACTTCCGGGGCTGGCCGGCGGAGGTGTTCGACAAGAACCCCACCACGCGCACGGTGCTCCTCACCGCCAACGCGGAGCTCCAGCAAATCGCCTACACCATCGCCAACCCCGTCGAGGCCGCCGCCGTGCGCTACGCGCGCGACTGGCCCGGCCTGACCACCGCCCCCCGGGACCTCGGGACCCGCATCGAGCGCGTGACGCGTCCCGACTACTACCTCCGGGACGCGACCACCTTCCCCGACGAGGTCGAGGTGCGCTTCGAGCTCCCGCCGCGCGCGCTCGCCCTCTACGGTGCCGAGCGCACCCGACGGCTTCTCCAGCGCGAGGTCGAGACGCGCGAGCGGAAGGCACTACAGAAGATACGCGCCAAGGGCTGGTCCTTCCTGGGTCGCGCCCGCGTCCTCCGGCAGCCGCACACCAAGCGCTCCACGAGCCGTGAGGACTTCGGCTCCCTCGTCCCCCACTTCGCCGCTGCCGGTGATGCCGAGGCCGTCCGCGCCTACCTCGAGCGCACACGCGCCTGGGACGGCCTCTATGCCCAGTGCCTCGAGCACTGGAGAGCCGGTGACCACGACGTCGAGTGGCCTCCCGGAACCTGGGCCATGGTCCGCTACCACGGAGCCAGGGCGGCCCCGCCACCCGACGACCTTCGACAGGCCGCTTGAACGCGGCCCAAGGCGCGCTGGACGAGGCTCCGGCGGGCACCGGTGCGTCCTCTAGGCGCGCAGGCTCGCCAGTAGCTGCGCCCTGGCCGGATTCGTCTTCCCAGGACGGATCTGGAGCCAACGGCCAGTGGGACCGAGCGCCACGTCCGCGCTGTTTCGAGCCCGCCATAGAGGTAAAACGTCCGCGACATCGAAATTCTCAACGCGCAACCTGCGACCGATCTCCTGCCGGACCGTGCGACCGATCTCCTGCCGGACCGATCTCCTGCCGGATCTGTGCGACCGATCTCCTGCCGGATCTCCTGATCGCCGCGCGGCCGATTTCCTGATCGCCACTGCGCAACCTGCGACCGATCTCCTGATCGCGACTGCGACACAACACAACAGCGAACAAGCAAAAAACAACCGCCCCGCAAGCAAGACAGAACAAAACACCCGAAGA
>CALCTH010000683.1 GCA_937893795.1 uncultured Myxococcales bacterium
CGGTGGCGCGCGGAGTGGTGGGGGTGTTCATGGCGTCCGGGGGGCAGGGCGCGTGGTGTCGCGCTCGGGGTCCGAGAGATCGCAGCCGAACACGGGGTTTCCGTGAAGCGCCTCGGCCGACGCTGCTGCGGTGGCCGCTTCGCCGATGAGCGCGCGTACGGCGGCGGTGCCGGCGTTGTCCCCCTCATGTCCGCGGGCGCCGGTGAGCCCGCCTTGAAAGCGCAGTGTTCCCCTCGCGTCGTACACCACGGCATGTCCGCTCGTGAGCGCGCCGACGGTCGCGGCGAGGCCCCCCTCGAGATCCGCGACGGGCGTGACGTGGTGCAGCTCCTCGGCCAGGCGCCAGAGCGCCGTCTCGCGCCACGCGGAGCCCGCGCCTTCTGGCTGGAAGAAGAGCACGGTGGCCTCGAGGGCGCCCGGCCGATGCGAGACGAGCCGCTCGAGCTCACGAAGCGACGCCCGCGTGCAGGGGCAGCGCGGATGCGCGGCCAGCACGAGGCGAAGCCGGCCCGGGGGCGGCGCCAGAGCGGCGTCGAGCGCGGCGGGCCAGCGCCGCGGAGCCGGCCGCTGCTCCCCAGGCGCGGCGCCGTAGGCCGCCAGCGCCGTCATCGCGCCGGCCAGCACGAGCGACCACGCCGCCACGACGACGCGGAGGCGCAGTGAAGCGGGGCCGGGCGGGAGGGGATCCACGGAGCGGCTCTACGGCGGCCATTCGGGCCGCCTTGAGCACGGGGCGCCCTCGGAGGGTCTGCATGGCTCGTGCCGCGCGGAAAGGACTCGTGAATTGGCCTCACCCCGCCGAGGGCTCCGACGCGCCTTGGCCCCTCGCTCCCGCGGCGCGTGAGCTTGACGACGTCGACGCTTGCAGTCCGTAGCGTGGACCGAAAGGCTGGCCCGGTGACCTCCGCTCGGCTCGCCCTCCTGCTGCTCCTCGCCGCATGCTCGCGCACCGGCGTGGGGGGGCCCGAGGGTGCCCCGCCGACGCCCGATGCCGGCACGGCCGAGATGTGGGTCTACGCCAACGGGTGCCGCGCGATCTTCGACTACTTCCTCGTACGGGAGACCGAGGACGAGTGCTTCATCGCCACCTTCGGCGACCGCTTCTTCCCGAACGAGGGCGAGCCGCGACGGGAGGTCGCCGACGTGACACGCGGGCCGGCCCCCTGCCCGCCGCCCAACGAATATGTCGAGGGCTACCCGGCGGCGCGCACGGAGGTCGAGGTGGAGGTCACCCAGGCGGGCGACGCGCTCCGCGCCCGGATTGCCGGGACCTTCCCGGACGGCTCGACCTTCGACGTCGACTTCGTCAGCTCCGACGGCCGCGATTGCTGCGGCTGCGTCGGTAGCGCCTGGCCCGTGCGGCCCTGAAGCGCGTCAGCCACGCTCACCGGGCAGCACGTCGTCCCAACCGAAGTCCGCCTCCACGATGGGTGGCACCGAGGTTCCAAAGAGCGGGGCCAGAACGCCGAGCAGCTCGTGCAGGGCGTGGGCCGTTCCGCCGTAGACGACGCCCTCACGCCAGCGGCCCGGCGCGAGCTCGAAGACGGGGGAGAGCCGCGTCTCGCTTTGTCGCTTGTAGGGAATGCCCGGCCACGCCGAGCGGTCGAAGAGCTCGCCCACGTCGAGCGTCGCGATGGAGGCCACCTCGCCCGGGTTGGGCACGAGCGCGACCTCCGTGGGCACGGCGGCGACGAAAGGCTCGAGGCGGTAGTCGCTCGTGTAGAGCGGCAGGCTCGAGAGGCGCCCCAGCACGCGGGCGCCACCGAGGCCGATCTCCTCCCGCGCCTCCCGGAGGGCCGTCGCCTCGATGCTCGCGTCGCTGGCCTCTGGCTTGCCGCCGGGGAAGCTGTACTCGCCGCCGTGATGGCTGAGGTGCGCCGCCCGCTCGGTGACGAGCACCTCGATGGCCGCGACCGTCGCGCGCCAGCGCAGCGGCACGAGCACGCCGGCGCGGCGATGGTTCGTGCGCCCGGGCAGCGGCGGGTACTCGACCCAGCGATGCGCCGCGAGCGCTCGGGCCACGGCGGCCTCGTCGGGCACGCTCAGCACCATCGCTCCTCGGCCCGCGCGTCGCTTCCGTCCGCCGGAAGCGTGAGGCGCACGTGGTGGCGCCGGCCCGTCTCGTCGATGCGCGGGACCCGCGCCGCGTTGACGTGCAGCGTGCCGGCGGCATCGCGACGCTGCCAGTGCCGGCTTCCTCCCGTCTTCAGCGCGTGGTGCATGTGCCCGAAGCACACGGCCTGGGGCGGCGCCGGGGCCGCGTCGAGAGCGCGGCGCAGGTCCTCGTCGCCCCAGTCACCGGGCAGCCCCGTCGCCTCGAGCGCGAAATCGCGTCCGCAGGGGTCGTCGGGACGATCCCCGCGGCCCGCGGGCCCGTTATGCGCGAGCACCACGATGGGCTTGGACGTGTCGGCGAGGAGCGCGCCGAGGCGCGCCGCGCTGGCATCGAGGTCCCGGACGCCATGGGCGGCCCCTAGGTGACGCGCAAAGGCGAGGCCCGGACCCCCGTTCGTGTGGGGCCGTGCGACCACGAGCGCGTGGCTTCCGAGGTCGATGCGCTCGTACGCGGTGAGACGCACGGGGCCCAGTGCGCGACGGAGCCGGGCGACGCGGCGCGCCTGTCGGTGCCCGAAGGCCGGCTTGAAGCGGAAGAGCGGCGGAAGCGTCTCGGCGGCGAGCTGAGGCAACCAGGTCCCGTCGTGGTTGCCGCAGATCATGAACGCCGGGGTCCGAAGGGCGGCCATCCGGCGCGCGGTCTGGACGCCGCCCCGCTCGGTGTAGGCCGCGAGGTCGCCGACGAAGAGCAAGGCGTCGTAGCCCTCGGCGTCGAGGGCGCGCACGTCCCCGACGCCGAAGTGAGTGTGGACGTCGCCGACGACGCCGAGCGTCAGAGCCTCCATGGAGTCAGCGCACGCGGATCTTGGCGCCGGCGAGCTTCAACACCCGCTTGAAGTGCGCCTTCTCGACGGGCGTGACGCTCAGACGCGATCCCTTCCGCGTGACGTGCATGCCCTCGAGCGCGGCGTCCGCCTTGAGCTCCGCGAGGCCGACGATCTCCCCGAACTTCTCGACGAACTCCACGTCGACGACGTCCCACCGCGGGTCCTCTTCCTTGGACCTCCCGTCGTAGTATTTGTGCTCGGGGTCGAACTGCGTGGCGTCGGGTCGGGCGGGGCCGACGACGCGGATGACGCCGACGGCCCCCGAGGGCTTCGCGTTCGAGTGGTAGTAGATCGCGAGGTCGCCCTTCTTCATGGCGCGCATGAAGTTCCGCGCCTGGTAGTTCCGGACGCCCTCCCACTCTTCGGTGCCGTCGCGCTCCATGTCGTCGATGGAATAGACGTCGGGCTCGGACTTCATCAGCCAGTACTGCCGGGGCATGCGTGAGTGATAGCGCACCGGCGCGAGAGGCGAAGCGCTAACGTCCGCCGCACCGCCGCACCGCCGCACCGCCGCACCGCCGGCCTTCCGCCGCGCCCGCCCGGAGATCGTATGGACACCCCGCGAACCGCCGCCTCGATGCACGACTTCCTGAACGGCGTGAAGGCCCGCAATCCACACCGGCCGGAGTTCCTCCAGGCGGTGCACGAGGTCGTCGAGTCGGTGTGGGAGCTCGCGCAGGAGCCGGACTACCGGGACGCGGCGATCCTCGAGCGGCTGGTCGAGCCCGATCGCGTCGTGCGCTTCCGGGTCACCTGGGAGGACGACGACGGCGGCGTGCACGTCGAGCGGGCCTGGCGCGTGCAGCATTGTGGCGCGATCGGGCCCTACAAGGGCGGCCTTCGCTTCCACCCCTCGGTGGACGAGAGCACGCTCCAGTTCCTCGCCTTCGAGCAAACCTTCAAGAACGCGCTCACGGGGCTGCCCATGGGCGGCGGCAAGGGCGGCGCCACCTTCGACCCGAAGGGCAAGAGCGGCCGGGAGGTGCGCCGCTTCTGCCGCGCGATGATGCGCGAGCTGACGCGCTACGTGGGCGCCGACGTGGACGTCCCCGCCGGTGACATCGGCGTCGGCTCGCGCGAGGTGGGGTACCTCTTCGGCGCCTTCCGCGACCTCACCGGGCGCTGGGAGGGGGCCTTCACGGGCAAGCATCCGAGCTACGGCGGCAGCGCGCTTCGGCCCGAAGCGACCGGCTTCGGGCTGGTGTACTTCGTCGACCGCGTCCTGGCGACTCAGGGGGAGGGCCTCGACGGCAAGACCGCCGCCGTCAGCGGCTCCGGGAACGTGGCGCTCCACGCCATCGAGAAGCTCCTCGCCTTCGGGGCCAGGCCCGTGACCGTCAGCGACAGCGGCGGCTTCGTGCACGACCCCGACGGCATCGACGAGGCGAAGCTCGCGTTCCTGAGGGAGCTCAAGCTCGAGCGCCGCGGGCGCATCCGCGAGTACGCCGAGCGCTTTGCCGGCGCGACCTTTCATGAGGGCAAGCGCCCCTGGGGCGTGGGCGCGACCTTGGCGCTGCCCTGCGCGACGCAGAACGAGCTCGGCGCGGACGACGCGGGTGCGCTCATCGAGGGCGGCTGCCGCGTGGTCGCCGCCGGCGCGAACATGCCGGCGACGGCCCGCGCCATCGGCCGGTTGCAGGAAGCGCGCGTCGCCTTTGCGCCGGGCAAGGCCGCGAACGCCGGCGGGGTCTCCGTGAGCGGCCTCGAGCAGAGCCAGAACGCCCTTCGCCTGAGCTGGAGCCGGGAGGACGTCGACGCGCGTCTCCGCCAGATCATCGAGCGGATCCATGCGACCTGCGCCGCCGAGGGAACGCGTGACGACGGCACCATCGACTACGTCGCGGGCGCCAACCGCGCCGGCTTCAAGCGCGTCGCGGACGCCCTCCTCGCCCAGGGGTTCTAGCGCGGCGCGCGCACGAAGGCCGCGAGGGCGTCGAGGAGCGGCGCGTGCACGTGGGCGCCGATGTCGGCGGGGCCGAGCTGCGTTCGGTCCGGCTCTGCGATCCAGTTCAGCGCGTGGGTCATGCCCTCGAAGCGGCGAAAGGTACGGGGCCCGCCCGCTTCCTCGAGCGTCGTCTCCCACGCCTCGCGCTCGGTGAGCGGCACGTTCCAGTCGTAGCTCCCGCCGACGAGGAGGAGCGGCGTCGCGACGGCCTGCGCGGCCGCTTCGGCGCGCTCGCCGAGCACGATCATCGAGCGCCAGAAGAGGGCCGGCGCGCCGAGCACGGGCGTGTCGCCTGCGAGCGTGCCCGCGCGAAGCAGCTGCAGCTGCGCGAGCGCGGCGTCGAGCGGTGCCGTCGTCTGCGCGATGGCCTCGGCCGGGGCGCCCTGTTCGGTCAGAAGCTCGACGAGCAGATCGCGCTGGGCGCCGAGGAGCGCGTCGATGGGGCGATGCGCGGCGGCGAGCATGACGCCGGCGGCGAGCGCGGGGCGCGCCTCGGCGAGGAGCGGCACGAAGGTCGCGCCCTGGCTGTGACCGACCACGAAGAGCCTCGCGGCGTCGACCTCCGGCGCCACCCCGAGCGCGTCGAGCATGAGCGCGGCATCGTCCACGAAGGCGTCCGCGCGCAGCTCCGGCGAGGGCGGCGGATAGCCGTTGTCGGCGCAACCGTTGAAGGGACCGCAGCTTCGCTTGTCGTAGCGGAGCACGGCGATGCCCCGCTCCACGAGCCCCGCCGCGAGCGCGTCGAAGGTCGCCACCTCGACCCCGAAGCCCATGCCGAGCTGCCCGCGGGAGGCTTGATGGCGCGAGTTGGGGCCCGAGCCGTGCACGAGCAGCACGCCCGGCACGGGCGACGTCGCGGCTGGCAGGGAGAGCGTGCCGGCGAGCGTGAGCCCTTCGGCGGGAACCTCGAGCTCGCGGTGCGTGGGGCTCACGGGTGTCCGGGGGTGCGCCGGTGCCGCGGCGCCGCTTGCGCAGCCGATCGTCAAGAGCAGGAGCAAGCGGGAGCGCCCGAAAGCTGGAGTTGGAGCCGCCTCGACGCTCGAAACGGACATGCCCGCCTTGTACCTCGCGAGGGCCGAGGCACGAGGCCGAAGAAAGCGAAGCACCACCCGCGTTTCGGGATTCTCCGGCCCGCGAGGTCCGCCTAGAGGCCTGGTTCGCCGGCGACTGTCCCGTGGCGACGCCGACGACCGGCGCCGCCCGGGAGGGGTGCGTCCGGCGAGGAAGGAAGCGGCCCTTTGGCCATCGCGATGACCGCAAACTACTCGGACGACACGGAAGGCGCGCGCGTCTGCCTCGAGCGTTCGCTCGACATGATCCGGGCCGCCACTGGGGCTGTTCCCGTCGACTCCGACACCTTTCGCTTCCTGGATTGCGGCGCCGCCGACGGCGGCACCGCGCTTGGGCTCTGGAGCAACGTGCTCGAGCTCGCGCTGGGCCGCGAAGGCGTCACTCGTTTCGAGCTGCTGGCAAACGACCTTCCCTCCAACGACTTCGACGCGCTCGGCATCAACGTGGCGCGCACCGTCGCCGACCGGCCCGACGCGCTCGGGCTCATGGTCCCGCGCTCGTTCTACGCGCCCGTCGCAGCCCCGGGCTCCGTGCATCTCGGCTTCAGCGCAACGGCGATGCACTGGCTGAGCGAGAAGCCGATACTCCTCCGCACGCACACACATGCCAACGCCACCCCCGACGTGGCCGCTCGGAACGCCTTCGCCGCCGTGGCCCAGCGCGACTGGCGGCGGATTCTGACGCGCCGAGCCGAGGAGCTGGCGCCCGGGGGCGAGTTGGTGCTCGTGAACCTCGCCCGAGACGGCGACGGTCGCTTTCTCGGACGCAACCACGAACACGAGTGCATGCACGACGTGCTGCACGACCTCTGGAAGGGGCTCCGCGAGGAAGGCCGCATCGACGAGGAGGCCTACGTACGCGGCACCTTCCAGAACTTCTACAAGTCGGAGGCGGAGCTGACGGAATGCCTGACGGACGCGGCGAGCACGCCCCATCGCGCCGGGCTTCGCCTCGTGACCTCCCGCGTGGAGCTCGTGCCCTGCTTCTACCGTGCACGTTTCGCGAAGGACGGCGACACCGACGCCTTCGCCGACGGGCTCATGCGCACCGTGCGCTCGTGGAGCGAGCACACCTTCCGCGACGCGCTCGGCGAGCGCACGGATCGGCAGGCCGTCTGCGACACGCTCTACGCGCGGTACCGCGCCGCCATCGCGGCGGCGCCGGAGCGCCACTCGATGGACTACGTGCAGTCCTATCTCCGCCTCCGGAAGGTGGCGGCGTGAGCGTCGGGGTGGTCGCGAGCGTGAGCGAGCCGAGCGTGGGGGTCTTCGTCGTGGCCGAGCCAAGTTCGCGAGCGCGACCGGCCAACGGCGGGCTGAGGCTCCTGCCCTACGCGAACGACGCCGCCGCCGTCGCCGAGGGCGTCCTGCTCGCGGAACGCATGGCGTTGAAGCACGACCTCTACGCGACGGGCTTCAGCGGAGGGAAGATCGTCGCGCGGGCATCGGAGCCGGCGTCCGCGAAGGCGCGCGTGCTGCGCATCACCCGGGCGCTCCTGGATGCACTGGACGGCGGCATGCTCACCGGCTGCGACCTGAACGTGAGCGCCGCAGACATGGAGCTGCTCGCCCGGCGCTCGCCCTGGGTGCTCGCGGCCGTCGGCCACCGCGTCGATGCGAGCGCTGCGACGGCGCATGGCGTCCTCGGCGCCTTCCAGGCGAGCGTGGCGACGCTCCCGGGCGGCCCCGTCGAGCGGGTGGTGGTGCACGGCATCGGCGCCGTCGGTTGCGTCGTGGCCGAGGAGCTCGTGGCCAGGGGTTATGACGTCCGCACCGTGGACCGCGATCCCTCGCGCACCGTCGCCGGGGCCCTGCCCGTGCCGGCGCATCGCTGGGCGGCCGAGGCCGCCGATGCTCATGTCCTGTGCAGCGCGACGGGACTCATCGACGACGTTCTCGCCGCGCGGCTCGCGACGCGACTCGTGGTGAGCGGCGCCAACGCGCCCTTCAGCTCGGCGGGCGCCGAGGCGATCCTCGCGCAGCGCGGCGCGCGGGTGCTTCCCGACGCGCTCGCAAATGCCGGCGCCGTCGTGGTCGACAGCATCGAGCACTACGCCCGGTCGACCTGGCGCCGCGCTCGCCCCGGGGACGTCTACGATTTCGTGCGAACGCTCCACCGCCGGAAGGTGGCGCTCTTCTGGGACCGCGCGGAGCGTGAGCGGGCTGATGACGTGCTCACGAGGCTTCGGCGCGACGGCGCGACGGAGGAGCCGGTGGGTCGCGCCTTCGCGCCCGTGACACCGGCGAGGCTGGCAGGCTGATGGAAGAAGTCGACGTTGCCGTCATCGGGGCTGGCATGGCCGGCCTCGCCGCGGCCTATCACCTGCGCGACCTCGGCCCGCGCCTCGCCGTGCTCGACGCCCGGCGCATCGGCAACGACCACGGCAGCAGCGTGGGAGCCTCTCGCATGTTCCGGGAGATGTACTCGGACCCCTACCTTTGTCGCATGAGCCAGGCCGCGAACCGGCGCTGGCGTGCCCTGGAGCAAGCGCACGGTGTGGAGCTCCGGGAGACGCACGGGCTGCTCTTCTACGGCGAACCCTTTGACGAAGAGACCATCGAAGGCTCCATCCCGGGAGCTCGGCGGGTGATGGACGCGCAGAGCATTCCCTACGAGGCCCTGGAGAGCGGGGACATCGCTGCGCGATTCCCGCTGCGTCCGCGTGGGGGTGACGTTGGCCTCTTCGAGCCGACGGCGGGCGCGATCCGCTCCGACCGAGCGCTGACCCTCTTCGCGCGCGAGCTTCGTGCGGCCGGAGCGCAGATTCACGAGGAGCGCCCGGTACGCACACTGCAGCTGGGGCCCGATGGCGCCGTGCTCGCGACGCCTTCGGGCCCGCTCCGCGCGCGGCAAGTGGTGCTCGCCGCAGGCCCCTGGACCAACGCCTTGCTGCGGCCGCTGGGTCTCGCCCTCGAGCTCGAGCTCTGGGCCATGCTCTGGGCGCACTACGCGGTGCCGGAGGCCGACGCCCACCGCTACCCGCAGTGGTTCTACTTCCAAGAGGCGCGCCCCGCGCAACGTGACGGTGGCCGCTACTACGGCTTTCCGGCCCTCGACCGTCACGCCGACGGTCAGCCGCGCATCAAGGTGGGCATCGACTGGGCCCCGGAGGAGAACCGTGCGGCGAGCTGGGAGGCCCTCGACCGGCAGCCGGCCCCGCACGCGGTGGCGCTCCTCGACGCCTTCCTTCGCGAGCAGCTCCCCGCGGTCGGCCCGCGCCTCGAGGTGCGCACCAGCCCGTACACGATGACCCGCGACGTCGGCTTCGTGCTCGACCGACTGCACCCAAGCCTCGTGTGCTTCACCGGCGGGTCGGGGCAAGCTTTCAAGTTCTGCCCGCTGCTCGGCACGCTCCTGGCCGAGCTGGTTCGTGGCGACACGCTATCCGCGGACATCGGTCCCTGGAACGCGGCACGACTCCGATGCGGCCGCGACTCGGCCGCGGCCCAGTGACGGTGCGGGCGAAGGACGGGCACGACGAGGGAGCGTCGACGCGGGGCGACGTGCTCACCGGACGCCTGGCCGCGGGCACGCTCGGTCTCTTCGCGCTGGCTGCCCTGGTCGACTTGGACGCGACGCGGGCCAGCATGAACGCCGCCTTTGCCTGGACCACGGCAACCTTCGGGCTCTTCTGGCAGCTGCTCGCCGTGGCGACCCTGGTCGTCGCACTGGGCCTCGCGCTCTCACCTGCCGGACGGCTTCGCCTCGGGGGCCGTGACATGCCGGAGATGCCGTACGGGCGCTGGCTCGCGGTGATCCTCTGTACGCTGCTCGCCGGGGGCGGCGTGTTCTGGTCGGCGGCGGAGCCCTTGGTCCACTTTCAGACTCCGCCCCCCGTCTTCCGCGGTGTGGCGGCGCATAGCGCGGCGGCGGTCGGCCCCGCGCTCGCGCAGAGCTACCTGCACTGGGGCTTTCTCGCGTGGGGTCTCGTTGGCACGCTCGGCGCGCTGGTACTTTTGATACGCCAAGAGGACGGCGCCGCACTCCTCCCGCGCACCCTGCTGGGCGGCCGGCTTCGAGGGCCCGCCGGCAGCGCCGTGGACGCGGTCAGCATCCTGGCGGCCCTCGCGGGTACCATCGGGCCCATCGGCTTCCTCGGCCTGCAGCTGGCCTACGCGGCCAAGGTGCTTCTCGGTGCGCCGGACGGTTATGGGACGCAGGTCGCAGTGCTCGGGGCGCTCGTTGCGCTCGCGACGGCGAGCGCCGTGAGCGGCATCGATCGCGGTATTCAGTGGCTCTCGCGCCTGAACGTAGCGCTCGCGCTCGGCCTCACCGTCGCCCTCCTGGCGCTCGGTCGCCCGGGCTTCGTGGCCCGAGCTCTGAGCGCGGGTGCCACCACGTACCTCGTCGAGCTGCCGCGCCTCGCGCTGTTTCGGGACGATCCCGGATGGCTGGACTACTGGACCGTGTTCTACTGGGGCTGGTTTCTGAGCTACGGGCCACTCATGTCGATCTTCGTCGCGCGCATCAGCCGTGGACGGAGTGTGCGTGAGATCGTGCTCGCGGTGGCGGTCGTGGCGCCGCTGCTCACGAACCTCTGGTTCACCGTGCTCGGTGGGACCGGCATCGGCCTCGAGCTGGAGGCGCCCGGAAGCGTGAGCGGCGCCCTCGAGAGCGACGGGCTCCCGGCTGCGTTGCTCGCCATCGTCGGTCAGCTCCCCGCGGCGTCGCTTCTCACACCGGCCTTCGTCGTGCTGATCTTCGTCTTCCTCGCGACGAGCGCCGACTCGATGGCGTATTCGGCGTCGATCATCGTAAGCGGTTCCGCCACACCGCCGCGACGCCAACGGGCTTTCTGGTCCGTGGCCATGGGCGTGGTGGCCGCCGCGCTCCTTGCGACGGGGGAGGACGGCGTCAAGGCGCTCCAGTCGTTCATCGTGGTGGCCGCGGCCCCGGTGGGCCTGCTCATGGCGACGTGCCTATGGAGCGCGCCGCGACTCGTCTGGGCGCGCTATCGACGCGCCTGTACCGCTGCCTGAAAGAGCGGGAGCTCTTCGGCAAAGGCGCGCTTGAACGCGGGGCGCTCGCGATGCGCCGAGAACGCCGCGCGGAGCGCGGGAAAGGCGCTCAGGTCGATGCCGGCGGTGCGCGTCCAGCTCAGGAGCGTGAAGAGGTACATGTCGGGCAGGCCGAGCTCGGTGAGCAGCGTTTCGCGGTCGGTCAGTGCCGCGTCGAGGTAGGCGAAACGCGTCGGGACTTTGCTCCGTGCGTACGCCTGGGCCCCCTCGTTCGAGGCGGGATCGAAGAGCGGGCGGAAAATCGCCTTGTGAACCTCGGTGCCGAGAAAGACGAGCCAACGGAGCTCCTCGTCCGGGTCCGCGGGCTCGGGCGCACCGCCGAGCCGCGCCAGAGTCCGGAGGACGAGCGGAATCTCCGAAACGAGGCGTCCATCGTCGAGGCGGAGCGCCGGTACCTGACCGAGCGGGTGCACCTCGCGGTAGTCGCGCCCGCCGTCGCGGATCCGCGGCCCGGCCAGGTCGACCTCGACGTACTCGACGTCGACGCCGTAATGACAACAGGCAATGCGCGCGGCGAGGGATCCGGTGAGAGGCGTGAAGTAGAGCTCGGGCATCGGGGGCAGCCTGGCAGAGCGCACATGCCGCTCCAACGCCGAAGCGAGCGCTCGCGCACCCAGGCTGAGGGTGGCGGGCTCATCCAACGCGGGTAGGCTCGCAGCGTGCTTCGACGGTCTCTGCTCACCCTGCTCGTCGCCGTGCTGTCCGGCTGCGGCGACGCCCCTACAGAGCCGGTCGAGGGCCGCGCGAGCGAGGTCGTTTACGGTGACGATGGGCGCCGCGAGCCGGCGGACGCGGCGCCCGGTAACGCGGCGCTCGCGGCCAGCGTCGGCGCGCTGATCGAGGACGGAGATCTTCGCCGGGTGGCCGGCGGTCGCTGGGAGGTCGCGGACACGGTGCCGAACCTCGAGAGCTTCTTCGGCCTCTGCCCGGACGAACGGTTCCTCGAGCAGCCCACGGCCGGGTTCTGCTCGGGCACGCTCATCGCGGAGGACCTCGTGCTCACGGCGGGGCATTGCCTTTCGGCGAGCAGCTGCCGCGATGCGCTCTTCGTCTTCGACTACCGCTGGGAAGGCGACGCGCTCGGGGTCATCGAGGACGACGACGTCTACCGCTGCGCGGACATCGTCGCCCGGCAGCCGCCGAACGCCATCGGTCTCGACCCGGAGTACGCCATCTTCCGCCTCGACCGGCCGGCCACGGGGCGCCCCGTCGCGACGGCCACGCCCGAGGCGGTTCGCTCGCTGGCCGTAGGCGATCCGCTCACGATGCTGGGCTTTCCGAATGGGCTGCCGCTCAAGGTCGACGCCGGCGGGCGGGTACGCAGCCTGGGCAGCTTCACCTTCGACGCGACCGTCGACGCCTTCGCCGGCAACTCGGGCTCGGGGGTCTTCCGCGGCGGGGAGCTGGTGGGCGTGCTCCTTGGCGGCGCGCCGGACTACGTCTCCGGCGACGGCGGCGCGTGCCTGGCGGTCAACCGGCTGAGCGAGAGCGCGTCCGGCGAGACGCTCCTCTACGTGGACAGCGCCTTCGACGGCTACTGCCAGGCGAACCCGAGCGACACGCGGCTCTGCCCGACGCCCGACGCCTGGATCGTCGGGCGGCTCCCGGCGGGCGCCGGCGGCTGCGCGGCCGGTGGACCGCCACCGGGTCCGCTCGTCGCGCTCGCGCTAGCGCTCTGGGCGCGGCGCCGTGGTACGACCGGCGCATGAGCTCAGACGCTTCCTTCGAAGGGCGCACGGTGCTGGTCACCGGCGGCGGCGGGGCCCTCGGCCGTGCGGTCGTGCGAAGCCTGCTGGACGGGGGGGCGACCGTGGTCGCCCCGAGCTTCACCGCCGGGGACGACGCCGCGCTCACGGCGCTCGCCTGCGCGAAGCTCGTGGCGCCGGCGAAGGTCGATCTCTCGGACGAGGCGTCCGTGGACGCGCTCTACGCCGACGTGCCGGAGCTCTGGGCGAGCGTGCATCTGGCCGGTGGTTTCGCCTGGAGCCCGCTGACCGACATGGCCCTCGAGGACTTCGAGCAGCTCGTGACCATGAACCTGCGCACGTGCTTCCTCTGCTGCCGGGCGGCTGCGCGGACCTTCGCGGGGCCCGGGCGCATCGTGAACGTCGCGGCGCGGCCGGCGCTCGTGCCGACGGCGAACGTTGCGGGCTATGCGGCGACGAAGGCCGGCGTGGCCGCGCTGACGCTCAGCCTCGCGGAGGAGCTCGCCCCGCGCGGCGTATGGGTCAACGCGATCGCGCCCTCGATCTTCGACACGGAACGAAACCGCGCGGACATGCCCGACGCGGACCACGCGAGCTGGCCCAAGCCCGAGGAGCTGGCGGCGACCATCACCTTCCTCGCGTCGCCGGGCAACACGAGCACGCGCGGGGCGATCGTGCCGGTGTACGGGCGGAGCTAGCTGGTCGGTTCCGCGCCGGCTCCTCGGCCCGGGGCAACGTGGTCCGAGACACCTGACTCGTCTTGGCACGCCGAGTGCTGGCAACGCCGCATGCGGTATTGGTTGTGTCAGGCAGTGCCACTGCTCGTGCTCGTGGCGTGTTCGGAAACCACGTTCGTCGGTGCGCCAGACGCTGGAGCGACGGACATCGGGCTCGACGGCGAGAGCCCCGACGCTGGCGGTGGGGGCTCCGACGGCGGCGGCCGCGACCTCGGTGAGCCCCTGGTCTGCGGTGACGCGGTGTGTGCCGTGGGCGCCGACAGCTGCTGCCCTTGGCTCGACTGCCTGACCGGGGAGACGGAGGCGCTGTGTCCTTTGGAAGGAAACGTGTGCCCCGACCAGGCGCCTTGCCCCGGACAGGGTCCCTGCGATCCCTTGCGCGTGCGCGGCGAAGGCGGGTGCGAGGCCGAGCTCGGCGTCACATGGAATGGCGAGACCTGCGAGTTCATCAGCGGGTGCGAGTGCGTCGGCCTCGACTGCGCGCAGCTCTACCCGGACCTCGGCACCTGCTTCACGGCGCATGCGGAGTGCCTCCCCGGCTGCACGCGGGAGGAGGGCGCCTGTAACCCGAGCCTCTTCTGCGACTTCACGCCGAACACCTGCGGCGCGGACGGCGAGGAAGGCACCTGCGCGCCGCGTCCCGACGGCTGCCTGGACATCTGGCAGCCGGTATGCGGCTGCGACGGCGAGACCTACGGGAACGGGTGCGAAGCGAACGTCGCCGGCCAGGACGTCGCCTACCTAGGCGAGTGCTAGCTCACCGTCGTGGGCCGCTCAGCTGCCCTGGAGGAACGCGGCCACGCCACCGATGTCCACGAGGCCCACGACCACGGCCACGTAGAGCCCCACGGAGCTGCCCTTGGCGTCCGGCGCAGGCTCGCTCGGCGCGGGAAGTGCCTCTGGGGCGGGCGGTGCAGCGGGGGGCGCGGCCGTCGGCGGCAGCGAGGGCGGCGTGGCTGCTGCGGCTGGTGAGGGCTCGTCGCGCGGAATCGAACGCGCCGGGCTCGGCACCGGCGAAGGCGTACCCGCGGGCGGCGGCAGCGAGGGGTCGATGCCCGCCATGTCCTCGAGCCCCTCCAGGCCGGACTCGCGCCACACGGGCTGGTCCGAGGGCGTGCTCCCGGCCTGGCCCACGGCCTCGGCGACCTCGTCATCGTCGCTGAACCACGCCGAGGGATCCTCGAAGGCCCCATCCGGCGCGGCCTCGGCGCCCACCTCCTCCGGAACGAGGGGCTGGGACCCCGGAAGCGGGGTCTCCCGCAGGTCCTCGATGGAAGTGAAGCGCAGCAGCTCCTCCTGAATGAGCTTGTCGATGATCGACTGCTGGCTCGCAGGGATCGACGCGCCGCCCTCGTCGACGGCCTTCTTCACCAGCGCGGCGATGTCGTAGCTCGTGACCTTCAGCTGGTGGCTGAAGAGGTAGTTCGCGAGCGCGTCGCCGAGCTCCCGCGCCGTCCGGAA
Organism: uncultured Myxococcales bacterium; assembly: GCA_937893795.1. Classification (GTDB taxonomy): domain Bacteria; phylum Myxococcota_A; class Polyangia; order Polyangiales; family Houyiibacteriaceae; genus CALCTH01. The sequence continues at coordinate 14,881 of CALCTH010000683.1, forward strand.
GCGCTCCTCCGGGTTCCTGGCGAGCGCGCGGCCGAGCACGGCCTCGAACTCCGTATCGACCTCGGGATTCAGCCGGCTCAGGCTCGGCACGTTCGCCTGCTGCACGAGCTTGACCGTCTGGTAGTCGGTCTCGCCGAGGAAGAGACGCCGGCCGGCGAGCATCTCCCAGAGCACGATGCCGATGGCGAAGATGTCTGCCCGCTGGTCCACCGGCTGCCCATCCGCGGCCTCGGGCGAGAGGTAGGAGAACTTCCCCTTCACCACCCCGGGGTCGGTCTTCTCGAGCTGCGTATGCGCCTTCGCGAGGCCGAAGTCGGTCACCTTCACCTCGCCGCGCTTCGAGATGAGGATGTTCGGCGGCGAAATGTCGCGATGCACGATGTTGAGCGGCTCGCCCTCGTCGCCCTCGAGCTCGTGCGCATAGCTGAGGCCGCGGCAGGCCTCCATCACGAGGTAGATCGCCTCCTTGAGCGGGATGTGCCGCCCGGAATCCCGAAGCACCTCGATGACCTTCTTCAGGTTACAGCCATCGATGAACTCCATCACGATGAAGTACGTGTCGTCGGCGGCGCCGATATCGAACACGGACACGATGTTAGCGTGGTTGAGGCGCGCTCCGAGGCGCGCCTCATCCAGGAACATCCCGATGAAGTTCCTGTTTTGAGCGAGGTGCGGAAGGACGCGCTTGATCGCGACCTTCTTCTTGAAACCCTGGACGCTGATCGACTCGCCCACGAAGACCTCGGCCATGCCGCCGGCTTCGAGGCGCTGAGTCACGCGGTACCGTTGCTCGGCCATGCTTCGTCCGGGTTCGCGAGCGCGGCGCGTTGCCGGGCTCCGGCGGGCCGAAACCCGCCATATCACCGGGGATTCTGTGGTCCCCGAGTCGGGGCCGTCAAGCCAGAGGTGGGTGGCGCGACACGCTTGCTACGCCGCCGCGAGGCCGGGGTGCGGATTGACTCCGCCGGGCCGCTCCGGTTCACTGCCGGCGTGCCGCGCTCGCCTCGTCCCCTCCGGATCGCTCCGTCGATTCTTTCGGCCGATTTCGGGCGCCTCGCGGACGAGATTCGCGCCGTGGAGGACGCCGGCGCCGATTGGATCCACGTCGACGTGATGGACGGGCGCTTCGTCCCGAACCTCACCATCGGGCCGCCCGTCGTGCGTGCCCTGCGAAGTGCCGCGGAGCGTCCCCTCGACGTGCACCTGATGATCGTCGAGCCCGAGCGCTACGTCGACGCCTTCGCCGACGCCGGCGCCAACGTGATCACGGTGCACCAGGAGGCCGCCGGCCACCTCCAGCGGACGCTCCAGCAGATCCGCGACCGGGGCTGCCGGGCCGGCGTGTCGCTCAATCCCGCCACGCCCGAGGACACGCTTCGCTACGTCCTGCCCTACCTGGACCTCGTGCTGGTGATGAGCGTGAACCCGGGCTTCGGCGGCCAGGCCTTTCTCCCGGACGTGCTGCCCAAGATCGCCTCGCTCCGCGCGATGATCGACGCGCACGAGGCCGCGGGGGGCCAGCCCATCGACCTCGAGGTAGATGGGGGAATCCAGCCCGGCACCGCCCGCCAGGTGGGAGATGCCGGCGTGGACGTGATCGTGGCCGGGAGCGCCGTTTTCCGCGGCGCCGGTGATTACCGCGCGAACATCCAGGCCATTCGGGACGACTTCGGGGCCAGCGCGTGAGCGCGGACGTGCCTCACTCCCAGCGGCCCGCGGTGGATCCGGGCCTGACCTCGGTCAGCGACGCCAAGGTCGTCGGGCGACGGCTCCAGACCGCGAAGCTGGTGGTCACGGCGGGACCGGACCGGGGCCGCGAGCTGGTGATCGACAAGGAGCGCGTCACCATCGGCCGGAGCGTCATCTCCGACCTCGTCGTCGCCGACGCTTCGGTGAGCGGTACGCACTGTGAAGTCGTGGTGAAGGAGCCGGGCTTTCTCCTCCGTGACCTCGACTCCACGAACGGCACCAAGGTGGGGGACCTCCGCGTACGCGAGGTATGGCTCCGCGAAGGGACGGAGCTGAAGGTGGGGCAAACCCACGTGCGCTTCGAGCCCCTGAAGGCCGAAGTGGAGATCGCCTTCTCTCCGGCGAATCGCTTCTTCGATCTGGTGGGGAACAGCGTCCGCATGCGCGAAGTGTTCGCCGTGCTGGAGAAGGTGGCGGCCACGGACCTGACGGTGCTGCTGCGCGGCGAGACGGGCACGGGCAAGGAGCTCGCTGCGCGGGCCATGCACCAGGGCTCGGCGCGCGCCAACCAGCCGCTCGTCGTGCAGGACTGCTCGGCCATCCCCAAGGACCTCGTGGAGTCGACGCTCTTCGGTCACGAGCGCGGCGCCTTCACCGGCGCGCGGGACCGGCACCGCGGGAGCTTCCAGCAGGCCGACGGGGGCACCATCTTCCTCGACGAGATCGGCGAGCTCGAGCCCATGCTGCAGCCGAAGCTGCTCCGCGTGCTCGAGAACCGCGAGATCAAACGCGTCGGCGGCGACAAGGTGATCCCCGTGAACGTCCGCGTTGTCGCGGCGACCAACCGGGACCTGCGCCAGATGGTCAACGAGGGGACCTTTCGCGAGGACCTCTACTACCGCCTGAGCGTGGTGCAGGTGGAGCTGCCGCCGCTCCGGGAACGCCCGGAGGACATCCCGCTGCTCGTGCGCGACTTCCTCGCGGAGCACGCGCGCCGCCGCTTCGGTGAGGACGCCGAGGCCGAGGGCTTTCGCGTGACGAAGGACGCCATGGAGCGGCTCATGGGCTATCCCTGGCCCGGCAACATTCGCGAGCTGAAGAACACCGTCGAGCGCGCGGCCTCGCTGGCCGAGGCTCGCGAGCTGACCATCCGCGACCTCCTGCCCGCCTCGCAGAAGACGCCGCCGCGCGCGCTGCCCGGAGGGACCGCCGAGTCCTTCGTGGACGACGACGTGCCCTTCAAGGAGGCCAAGCAGCGGGTCCTCGACACCTTCGAGGCGGCGTATCTCAAGGCGCTCCTCGACAAGCACGGCAACAACATCACCCGGAGCGCGCAGGCGGCCGGGCTCACGCGCTATCACCTCCGCGAGCTCGCGAAGCGCTACGGCATCCGCGGCTCCTGAGCGAGGAACGAGGGACACCCAGGCGATGCCGCGGCGAGGCGAGGTGGAAGGGCGCGGCCGAAGGAGCCGAAGCGCGCCACGCGTGCTTCTCATCGGCGCCGGAGCCGTCGGCCAGGTGTACGGGTGGCATCTGCAGCGCGGGGGCGCGCGCGTGGAGCTCTTGCTCAAGCCGAAGCACGTCGCCGCGGCGCGCCAGGGCTTCCAGCTCTACCGCATCACGAGCAAGAAGGGCCGGGTCCCGGAGACCTTCAAGGCCGACGCGGTGCACGGGGACGTCGCGTCGCTGCGCGGCCGCCGCTTCGACCAGCTCTGGCTGGCCATGTCCACGGCGGCGCTCGCGCGGGCGGCCAAGAACCCGAGCTCGCCGGTGAGCGTGGCGCTCAAGGAGCTCGGGCAGACGGTGGTCGCGCTGCCTCCGGGGCTCGAGGTGCCGGACCTCCTCGCGCCCTACGTGCCGCCGCGGCGCCGCGTGGACGGGGGCGTGACGCTCATCGCCTACGACGCGCCGCTCGTCGAAGACGAGGTGCCGGAGCCCGGCGTCGCCTTCCGGCTGACGGCGCCGGCGCCCTTCAGCGGCGCGAACGCGAACGAGGTGGTGCGCATCCTCCGCGCCGGCGGCATGAAGGCCCGCGTGCACCCGGATGCGCGCGTGGCCGTGGCCTTCAGCGGCGCCACCATGCTGCCCATCGTGGTGGCGCTCGAGGGCGCGGGCTGGAAGCTCAAGGACGTCCGCCACAGCGACTACTACAAGCTCGCGGCGAAGGCCGGCGCCGAGGCCCGGCGCATCGTGGAAGACCGCACCGGCGTGAAGAAGCCGCCCAAGACGGTGCTCTTCGGGTCCACGGCCTACTACCTCTCCTCGAAGTTCGCGCCGCACCTCGCGCCCTTCGATCTCGAGGTCTACCTCCGCTACCACTTCACGAAGATGCGGACGCAAAGCGAGCGCGGCCTCGCTTTCCTGAGCGCCATCGGACGGCGCCGCGGCTTTCCCACGGAGGCCATCGACGAGCTCCGCTCCCGCGTCTTCGCCAAGGCCTAGGCGAGCTACTCGTCGGCAGCGAAGAAACCCTCGCGGCCCGGATGCTCGGGGGTCACGCGTGCCTCGACCTCGGTGCGCCACGCCTCGTAGTGGGCGGGGCGCCAGGCAGCCGTCGTGATCGAGCGCTCGGCCGCTCGGTGCGCTTCGACGAGATGGCTTGTGGCGGCGCGCCACGATGGGGTCGACATCAGCTCGCCGACGGTGTCCGAGAGCCAGAGGTAGCGCTCCGTCGCTTTGGCGCGCCACGCGATGCGCTCGTGCCTGAACCGTCGGTCCTCGGCCCACTGCTCGAGCACGACGATCGGGGGATCGACGCCCTCGGCCAACGCCGCGCAGGCGCGGTCGTGACCATCCAGCACCACGTACCCGTCGAGGGTAGCGAGCTCCCACAGAACGACCGGCGGGAGGCTCCCGGCCCGGGCGTGTTTGCGCCAAGCCTTGACGCGCGGCGCATCCGGGGAGGAGGGACGGCGCAGAACGACGCATCGGAGCTCCTCGACGATGAGTGAGAAATGCTCGAGCCGCGGCCCAGGAGGCGCGAAGGCCTCCCGCAGGGCTCGTGTAAACGACCGCCGTTGCCGCTCAGAAGCATCGCCGGCGACATTCGGCGGAACCCAACGGAGCCGCCACCGCCCCGCGCGCAGCGGGCCGTGGCTCGTGCTCAGCAGGGCAGCCCGGATCGCGTGGAGCCAGCGCCCTGGGTCACGCGCCCTCGCTCGCGCCTCGGCAGCCTTGAAGGGCGGGAGCACCCCGGGAGACGAAGCGAGCGGCTCCGCGAGCATCCAGAATCCCTGCAGCCACGCCTCCGTACGCGTCCAGATCACCGGTACGCCGCCACGCACGAGCCGCTGCCGCCACGGTGCTACGTGCTCCAGCTGCAGCCCCGCGGTCGTGCCCGGCGCGACCTCGAGGTGAAGCTCCGTCGGCTCCGCGTGTCCCGAAAGCCTCCCCTCCATCTCGCTGGGCGTACCACGCGA
>CALCTH010000684.1 GCA_937893795.1 uncultured Myxococcales bacterium
GCGGACGTCGTCGCCGCTGATCCCGAAATCGCTCTCGATCGCGTCGCGCAACTGGTCTTCATTCATACCGAAATCAGCCGACCGGAAGCCGGTTAAGACATAGGTCGCGCCGGCTTGCGCCGCGTCCTGGGCGGCGGCCGGCGCGGCGCTCTCGAGCAGGCGAAGCGCCGCGCGAAGGACGTTCCAGGCCCGCGCAAGGGCCGGGTCCGGCGCGGCGCCCGCATGCTCGAGCGCGACCTCGAGGGCGCGGGACCCCGCCGCCACCTGCACGACCTCGCGCCGCGCGCCCTCCTTGGTCAGCACCAGGCTCCGAAGCGCGTAGCCCTGGAGGGTCCCCGGCGCGGGCGCGCCGGCGGGCACCCACCCCGCGCTGCGTAGCCTCGCCAGCGACGCGCCGGGCGCGCCTCGCCCCGTGGGCACCGACTGCAGCTCGATGCGGCCCTGCGGCCCGGCGAGCACGTAGCGATGGGCCGCGCGCTCCAAGGCCTCGGACGTGGACGCCTCCTCGAGCGCCTCGCAGCGCGGCGCTCCAGGCACATACGCGGCGAAGCCCGCCGCCGGCTCCTCCAGCCAGCGACCCGCGCCGAGGTCCAGGCGACCCTCCCCACCCGGCGCGAGGCCGAGGCGGGGCTCGATGCGCAGCGAGTCGTAGAAGCGCCGGAGCGTGGCCGCGGCCTGGGGCTCCTGGGCCGCGGGCACCTGCGTCCAGATGCGCACGCGCACGCCGAGCGCCACGTGAACGCGCGCGCGGGCCACGATGCCGCCGGGGAGGTCCAGCACGCCTTCATCGACGAAGGTGCCGAGCCAGCTCCGATAGCGCCGGCGGCTCCGAAGGTGCGCGACGGCGCCGAGGGGCGGCGCCCAGGCGAGGCCGTCGTCCGGGAGCGCGACCTCCACCCCGTAGCTTGCCGCGCCGAGGCTCACGCGGGCGTCCACGACCTGGACGCCCCGCCCGCCGGACTCACGGTGAAAGCGGGTCACCGCGGGAGCCGCGGGGAAGGCGGCGCTCACCCCATGGGCGGCAAAGGGCACACCGAGTCCCACGACGCCAGGGCCCACGGCGGCCGGCGAGGGCGCGGGCGTCGGCGGCGGCAAGGCGGTGACCGACCGGCGTGGCGAAGGCCCGCAACCGAGGCACGCTAGAAGCATGAGGAGCAGGGACGCCCGCACCTCCTTCGCATACCCGAAGTCCGCGCCGCGCGCCGCTTGCCGCGCGTTGCCGGGCGCTCGGCCCTGGCCTAAGACCGGCCACGTCCGCGAAGCGAGACCGAATCGCGGGGTGCTCTGACCGCCGCGCACCCAGGCGACGCTCCGCGACCCCCGCGCGACCTCCGACGCCATGAAGGACCGCCCTTGACCAGCGAGACGACGAACGCGCCCCTCCTCCGGGAGCTGCCGCCCTACGCCCTCGAGCACCTGAAGGCCCTCGAGGCGGAGAGCATCCACATCATCCGCGAGGCGGCCGCCGAGTTCGACAACCCGGTGATGCTCTACAGCATCGGCAAGGACAGCTCGGTGATGCTTCGGCTGGCGCAGAAGGCCTTTGCGCCGGGCACGCTGCCCTTCCCGTTGATGCACATCAACACGACGTGGAAGTTCCGGGAGATGATCAGCTTCCGGGACCAGCTCGCGCGGGAGCTGGGGCTCCGGCTCATCGAGAGCCGCAACGAGGACGGCGTCGCGGCCGGTGTGAACCCCTTCGACTACGGGTCGAGCAAGTACACGAACCTGATGAAGACCGTCGCGCTGAAGTCGGGGCTCACGCGCTACGGCTTCGACTGCGCCTTCGGTGGTGCCCGCCGGGACGAGGAGAAGAGCCGAGCGAAGGAGCGCATCTACTCCTTCCGTGATGAGCACCATCAGTGGGACCCGAAGAACCAGCGACCCGAGCTCTGGAACCTCTACAACGCGAAGATCATCAAGGGGGAGAGCGTTCGCGTCTTCCCGCTTTCGAACTGGACCGAGCTCGACATCTGGCTCTACATCATGGTCGATCGGATCCCCGTGGTGCCGCTTTACTTCGCGAAGGAGCGCCCGGTCGTTGAGCGCGAGGGCCAGTGGATCATGGTCGACGACGACCGCATGCGGCTCCGCGAAGGCGAGACGCCGCAGATGAAGAAGGTCCGCTTCCGGACCCTCGGCTGCTATCCGCTCACGGCGGGTGTCGAATCCGAGGCGGAGACCGTCGAAGAGGTCATCCAGGAGATGCTCCTCACCAAGTGGTCCGAGCGGCAGGGCCGGCTCATCGACTTCGATGAAGAGGCCTCCATGGAGAAGAAGAAGCGCGAGGGGTACTTCTGATGAGCGAGCTCCAGCCCGGTGCCGGGGGCGAAGGCGCCCTCGTTCGTGAAGACATCACGGAGTACCTGAAACGCTACCAGCGCAAGGAGCTGCTCCGCTTCGTGGCCGTCGGAAGCGTCGACGACGGCAAGTCGACGCTCATCGGACGGCTCCTCCACGACACGGGCATGGTCTACCAGGACCAGCTCGACGCCGTGAAGAAGGCCACGACCATGGAGGGCGAGGAGATCGACTTCTCGCTCTTCACCGACGGGCTGAAGGCCGAACGCGAGCAGGGCATCACCATCGACGTGGCCTACCGCTACTTCGCGACGGAGAAGCGGAAGTTCATCATCGCGGATACGCCGGGTCACGTTCAGTACACGCGGAACATGGTGACGGGCGCGTCGACGGCGAACGTCGCGCTCATCCTCATCGACGCGCGCCACGGCGTGCTCGAGCAGAGCCGGCGCCACGGTTACATCGCCTCGCTTCTCGGCATCCGGCACCTGGCCGTGTGCGTGAACAAGATGGACCTCGTCGGCTACGACCGGCAGGTCTTCGAGCGCATTCGGAAGGAGCTCGACGGGTTCACGGCGGACCTGAGCTTCGCGGACGTGACCTACTTCCCCGTCAGCGCGCTCAAGGGCGCCAACGTGGTGGCCCATAGCGACAAGACGCCCTGGTACGACGGGCCGACGGTGCTCGAGTACCTCGAGAACGTACCCATCGCGCGGGACCGGAACCTCGAGAGCTTCCGCTTCCCGGTGCAGACGGTGCTCCGCCCGAACCTCGACTACCGCGGCTTCGCCGGCGAGGTGGCGAGCGGCAAGGTGAAGCCCGGCGACGAGGTGCTCGTGCTCCCGGCGGGCACGCGCTCGCGGGTGAAGGGTATCGACACCTACGACGGGCCCCTCGAGGAGGCTCACGCGCCCATGGGCGTCGTTCTTCGGCTGGAAGACGAGGTCGACTGCAGCCGCGGCGACATGATGGTGCTGCCCGACGACCGGCCTCGCGGGACGCGGAGCTTCGAGGCGCACGTGGTGTGGATGGCCGAGGCGGACCTCGACCCGCAGAAGACCTACGTGCTGAAGCACACGACTCAGGAGACGCGCGCGCAGGTCGACCGGGTGCACTGGAAGAAAGACCTCGAGACCCTCGCGGAGAAGCCTGCGCCTACGCTCGGCCTCAACGACATCGGGCGCCTCTCGCTGACGACGCACAAGCCGCTCTACGTGGACGGCTACCAGGACAACCGCGCGACGGGTGCCTTCATCCTCATCGATTCGCTCACCAACAACACGGTGGGCGCCGGGATGATCATCGGCGACCGCGAGCGGGCGGCGCAGGACCTCGAGGCGGCGCTCAAGGAGCTTCGCGCGGGGTCCGGGCTCCGGCCGCAGACGCAGGTGAGCCCGCGGGAGCGCGTGGCACGCATGGGGCAGAAGGGCGCGACGGTGTGGCTCACCGGCCGGCCGGGAAGCGGGCGCTGGAGCCTCGCCTACGCGCTCGAGCGGCACCTTTTCGACCTGGGGCGTACGGCGACGGTCATCGACCCGACCGGGGAAGATCTCCGCTCGATGGTCAGCGCCTGCAAGGCGGCCACGGACGCGGGCCTCGTCTGCATCTGCGCCTTCCCGAGCTACCACATCGAGGACCGCGAGATGCTTCGGGAGCGCATCGGCGCCGACCGGGTCATCCAGGTCTACGTGAACACGGATCCGGCGCTCTGCGCCGAGCGGCGGCCGGATGCCCAGGTCGAGGACTTCGACCCGCCGCGGCACCCGGACCTGACCATGGCGCTCGACAGCGTCCGCATCGAAGACGCCGTGAAGACCATCGTCGACGACCTGGAAAAGCGCGGCCAGCTCGAAGCCGAGTGAGCCTGGAATGAACGCGCGTGCCGCGGTTTGATCCTGCTTTGGATCGCTGACGCCGCGAGGCGCGGAGGAGTGCGTGGCGTACCGAGAGAAGGGAGAGCGGCGGCCGCAGCGTGGGCTGCATCGGCTGCGCTGTCCCCATTGCACGCGCCTCGCCCACCACGACTGGCGAGTCGAGGGTGGTTCAGAAGACGTCTACTGCTGCCGGCGCTGTGGTGGCGTCTTTCACTACGACGGGGAGCACGCGCCGCGGAAGGCGTCGCCGGGCACCACCCTCGAGACCGTGTCGAAGCTGCCGCTCCGCGAGCGCGCCGACTTGCCACGGACGGCCTCGGAGCTCGCGCATCGCGCAAGGGGCGACGCGGCGCAGACCCGACCTTGGCGCGACGGCGCCCCCTCAGGGTCGCGGGGACGGCCTGGTCGGCTCTTCCTGCTCGAGCCGCCACGAAGCGTCGCGGTGGGAACCGTCCTTCGGGTAGCAACGACGTCCGGCCCAGGCGTGGTGGTCGTGGTCGACGACACGGGAGTGGACATCGACGGCGTGCATTGGGCGCCGGACACCGTGGTCGCGGTGATCTGCCGTTTGCAGGCCACGGCGCATGAGTGGGTGAGCTCCCTGCGGCTCGCCTCGGGAGACCGCGTCGAGGTCTTCCGGAGCCCGTCCGAGGAGCAGTGCCTCGCCTTCGCGGCCTACCTCGAACAGGCACTCGGACTGCCGTCCTACCACCCGGTCACCCTCCACTCCCCATCCCAAGAGGACGGACCAAACAAGCCGAACTAACCCATCGAGAAGCCCAATGAGCGCGGAGCCTACGCGCGCAGGGGACGGACTGAACCAAAGAAACTAACGCGCCCAAAAGCGCAGCAATCTCGAGATCCCGAACTCGCGAAGGCCGCCTCCACTGCGCCATCAGCGTCTTGCGCGCCCCGGCGCCTGATGAGCGCAGGCCGGAACGACTGCGTGCGCAGCTTCGCTGCGCTTGGCGAGCCGCAATCACTACGGAATCGGGCGCTTTAGTTTCTTTAGTTCAGTCCGTCCCCTATTCGAGCACGTAGTCGATGGGGGTCTTGAGCGCGGGGAGCTCCGTTTCGCCGAGGCGCTGGCGGAGGTTGACCTCGATCATGCGCGTGATGGCCGAGAGCGGAAGGTCGTTCTTGTCGAGGCCGAAGGGGTTCTCGATCTCGTCGCCCACCGCATCGAGGCCGAAGAAGGCGTAGCTCACCAGCAGCACGACCACCGGCGTGTAGAGGTTCACCACGTCGACGAGCCCGAGCGGCAGGCAGAAGCAGTAGACCGCGACGATGCGGTGGAGCAGCAGGTTGTAACTGAAGGGGATCGGCGTGGCCTTGATGCGCTCGCAGCCGCCCTGCACACCCGCGAGCTCCGTCAGCGACCCCTCCAGCACGGGCAGGTGCATCGGGTGAAGCAGACCCTCGTCCCACGCCTCCCGAAACTCTGCGCCTAGCCGCTGGAGGAGCGCGATGGGCCGGTTCAGCTCCCCCTTGAGCGCCTCGACCTCCGCCCAGTCGAGGAGGGGCTCGAGCTCGCTCACGTCCTCCTGGTCGCGCAGATGCAGCCGCAGCGCATGAACGTACGCGATGACCCGATAGGTGCAGCGCTTGTGAATCGCATGCACCCGCGAGTCGCTCGAGAGGTGCTCGTGCGCCGTGGTCCGGTAGCTCTGCGATCCGTCCTCGGCGTCCCCGATGAGCGTCAGGATCTGCCGCGTCAGCGTACGGCTCGCGTTCACCACCCGGCCCCAGAGCTTCCGGCCCTCCCAGAAGCGGTCGTAGGAGGTGTTGTTCCGGAAGCCCAGGAAGATGCCGAGCGCCAGCCCGATGAGGCTGAAGGGCGTGATCGTCAGATCGAGGTGCAGCCCGTCCGGCTCGCGCCAGTGAAGGTAGGTGATGCCCGTCGACCATGCGGTCACGGCCAGGAGCCGTGGCCAGGTCTGCGACAGCGTGCTGCCGCGCACCATGAAGAGCGTCGCGAGCCAGCTGCTCCGGTCCCGTACGATCATGTGCTCCGGGTGTACGCGGGCGGCGCCACCCACAGCAAGGGCGTCGTCACTCCTGGGGCAGGACGAAGGGGCCCGTCGGCTCCGTGTCGCGTCGCTCGCGCACACGTGGCGGCGGATGGACCGATCGGCTCGGCGCCGGCCCGTCCTCGGGCCAATCCACTTCGGGAATCGGGAAGCCGGGGCGCGCGAAGAGGAAGCCCTGGCCGAAGTGGCAGCCCTGGTCGATGACCGCCGCCAGGTCGTCCGCGGTCTCGATGCCTTCGGCGACGACGGATGCGCCGAGCTCCTCGCAGAGGCGCACGACGTTGCGCATCAGCACCTGCTTGCGCCGGCTCTGGGCCACGCCCTGTACCAGCGCCAGGTCGAGCTTCACCACCGTCGGCTCGAGATCGATGATCCGGAGCAGGTTGCTGTGCCCGGCGCCGAGGTCGTCGACGACCAGGTTCGCGCCGGTACGCGCGCAAATCTCCCGGAGCACGCCGCGGCAGAGGTCGAAGTACTCGAGCGCCGTGGTCTCCGTCACCTCGATGAAGAGCGAGCCGTCGTGCAGCGTCATCGGGTCGTCCGGGCGTACGAGCCAGCGCGAAGCGAGCTCGAGCGGGTGAACGTTCACGAAGGCCGTCGTGCCGGGGCAACGCTGGAAGCCGACCTCACGGATCATCCGGCCGAGGCGGCCGATGACCTGCGCATCCACCGCGGCCTGGAGCAGCGCCCCGGGGTGCGGATAGGTCTCGTTCTTCGAGCGAACGAGGTGCTCGACGGCGAAGAGACGCTTCGTGCGCAGGTCCACGATGGGCTGAAAGACGACGTCCAGGTCCGTCGTTCGCAGCCCCGGTATCCCGGTGCTCCCCAGGACGTCTTCCACCCGCAGACCGGAGTGCTCGGTATATGTCCAGCGCTTTGCAGCACGCTTGCGGGGGCGGTCCGCCACGCGCGAAACCTAGCAGACCTCCGCTGGTCAACCGATCTTTGCGCGGACGGCAGCGAGTGCCGGCCCAGCCGAGAACGCCTCGTCGACCTCGGCCAGTCGGTCCGCGAGCTCGACGCGCTCGCCGGCGCGAAGCGGCGCCAGCTGCCCGACGAGCCGCGAAGCCTCCGCCTCGTCGTTCCGCGCGACCAGATGCAGGAGCAGGGCGAGGCGGCGCGGGCGGCTCTCCGGGGCGGCATCCACGGCCGCCCGCGCGAGCTCCACGGCGCGGTCGAGGTCCGCCTGCGCCGAAGTCCCGTCCCCGCGCGCTCGATGCACCGCGGCCCGTGCGTGACGTAGCGGAGCGCTCGTCTCGTGGGTCACGAGCCCCTCGGTGGCCGTCGCCAGAGCCTCGTCGAGGCGCCCACCCCGCCGCTGCACGTGCACGAGGCGGAAGAGCACCTCCTCGTCGCCGGGCTGCGACTCGCGGAGCGTGCCGAGGTCTCGCTCGGCGTCCGCGAAGCGCTCCATGGCCACGTAGGCCTCGGCCCGGCGCATCAGCGCCCAGCGGTCGCCCGGCGCATGCTCGAGGGCCTGGTGGAGATCCGCCACCGCTTCGAGCGCACGACCCTGCCGCACGAGCACGTCGGCCCGGCGGGAGAGCAGCCCAGCGTCGTTCGGCGCCCGCTCGATGGCCTGGCCGAAGAGCTCGAGGGCCTCGTCCCAGCGCCCGAGGCGCCGGAGCGCCTCCGCCCGCCGCGACACGGCCGTACGCGAGCTCGGGTCGAGCTCGAGGGCCCGATCGTAGTCGGCGAGCGCTTCCTCGTGCGCATCCGCGTCCCGGTGGACGTCGCCGCGGCCGAGCAGCGCCTGCAGCTCGTGCGGGTCGAGCGCGAGCGCCTTCTCGAAATCCGTGAGCGCTTCGGCCGTCCGACCGAGCGCTCGAAGGCACTCGCCGCGACGCACGTGCGCGAGCGCCGTCGGCTCCGCGTCCGCCATGGCCTTGTCGAGCGCGACGAGCGCCTCCTCGTAGCGATGGAGCAAGCGGAGCACGTTGGCGCGCCCCAGCACCGTCTCGATGCGCTCGGGCTCGTGCCAGAGCGCCTTGTCGAAGTCGTCGAGGGCCTCGTCGAGGCGATCGAGGGCCACGCGCGCCTGGGCCCGCATGCGAAGCAGCCGGGCCGACTTCGGCTTCCGGGTGAGCAGCGCGTCGTAGTCCTCGGCCGCGTCCTCGTGCCGACCGAGCTTCATGAGGCTCCGCGCCCGGCCTTCCCGCGCCCAGGGGTACTCCGCCTGGATCTCGAGGGCTCGGTCGAAGTCCTGCACCGCCTCTTCTTCGTTGCCGAGCATGTGATAGGTCTCGGCGCGCGAGGCGAGGGCCCAGGCGTACTCGGGCTTGATCTCGAGGGCCCGGTCGAAGCCCGCGAGGGCCTCGCGGAAGCGCTCCATGAGCCGAAGCGTGTCGGCGCGGTGGGCGATGGCCCAGCTGTCCTTCGCGTCGCGCTCGAGCAACTTCTCGAAGTCCGAGAGCGCCTGCTCGTGGCGGCGGAGCTCCACGTAGGTCTCGGCGCGACGACCGATGGCGAAGGGGTTGCTCGGGTCGAGGGCGATGCTGCGGTCGAGGTCGGCCAGCGCCTGCTCGTAGCGACCGAGGTCGAAGAGCACCATGCCGCGGTTCGCCAGCGCCCAGGCGTAGCGCCCGTCGAGGGCCACGGCCTGCGCCAGGTCCGCCCACGCCTCCGGAAGGCGCTTGAGCGCGCGGTAGCTCGCTCCGCGGCTGGCCCAGGCCCAGGCGTTCTTCGGGTCGAGGGCGAGGGCCCGGCTGAGATCGTCGATGGCGCCCTTGTGGTTGCCGAGGAGCCGGCGCACCTCGCCCCGCTGGGCGAGCGCCCAGGGGTAGTCCGGCTGGAGCTGGAGCGCCTTGTCGAAGTCGGCGAGGGCCTCCTGCCGCCGGTCGAGCACGGCCTTGCTCTTGCCGCGGCTCGCGAGCACCCAGCTGACGGAGTCGTCGATCTCCAGCGCTTCGTCGAAGCGCGTGAGCGCCTGCTCGTGCTCCCCCTTCAGCCGGAAGGCCTCACCGAGCGTCGCGACCACCGCCGCCCGCTTCGGGTCTGCGTCCACGGCACGCTCCAGATCTGCGATGGCGTCGTCGAAGCGCCCCTGGTCCAGGTGCACCTCGCCGCGGCGGAAGAGCGCCCAGGCGTACTTCTCGTCGACGTCGATGGCGGCGCTCAGGTCCACCAGCGCCAGCGGCCGATCCCCCTGCCGCGCGTAGGCGTCGCCACGGCTCGCCAGGGCGAAGGCGTAGCGCGGGTCCTTGGCGATGGCGCGGCTCAGCGTCTCGATGGCTTCGCGGTAGCGGCCCATGCGACGGAGAACCTCGCCACGCTGGCCGAGCACGTCGGTGCGCTCCGGCTGGATCTCGAGCAGCCGGTCGAGGTCCGCGAGCGCGGCCTCGTGCTTGCTCTCTTCCATGTGCTGTTTCGCACGTCGGAAGAGCTTCTCGATGCTCTCCTCGTCCACCGGGAGGCGATCGATAGCACGCTCACTCCGGAAGAAAACGCGCTCGCTGATCCGGCGTCGGCACGAGGCAGATTTCCTGGGTCCCGAAAAGCCGGTAGCGGTTCTTCGCGAGGCGGTCGTAGAGCCAGTCGCGCACGGGTGCGGGCAGGAGGAGCCCGGCCCGGAGCAGCGGCAGCGGGAAGCGTAGGTAGCGGCAAGCCCTCAAGAACGCAGAGGATTTCGCGTAGGGCACTCCCCGGTCCACGAAGAGCATCGTGTCGACGTCCTCCGTAGGCAGGCCCGCGTACGCGAGGAGCTCACGCCCGAGCGGCGCCTGCACCGCGCCGATGCGAAGGCGCCCCGGCGGATCCCAGCGGAGCACGAAGCGCACCCAGCCCGCGCACACGACGCACGCCGCGTCGAAGAGGAGGACGCGGTCGGCCTCGCCGATACCCTCTGGAAGCGGTCCCGTAGGCGTGAGACGCACGCCGACACCATGGGGCCGCGGCGCGTTGTGGGAAGCTCCCGGGGTGCCCTCGGACCACGCCCCGCCGCACCTGCCCGCGCTCTTCGGCCAGCTCTGGCGGAGCTACCTCCCGCTCTGCCCCTCCGCGCCGGCGGTGAAGGCGCTGCTGGGCGGCGACGTGGTCCGCAACGACCACGTGGCGTTCCGCACCTTCGCGCACCCGCGCCTCGGCATCGCGCAGCTGGCGGCTCCCTTCGTGGCCGCGGGCTACGTCGCGGGGGGGCACTACCGCTTCGAGGCCAAGAAGCTCCACGCGACGCACTTCGAGCGAGGCCCCGGAGACCCGAAGATCTTCGTCAGCGAGCTCGTGCTCGAGGCCTGCTCCCCGGCGCTTCGAGGCCGCGTCGGCGCGCTCGTCGAGAGCGTCCCCGAGGCGGCCTACGACGTGCCGCTCGCGTGCGACCTCGGGCGGGTCTGGGACGTCAGCTACACCGAGTACGAAGCGCTCCGCGAGGAGAGCGAGTACGCGGCCTGGGTCGCCGCGCACGGTCTCCGCGTCAATCACTTCACCGCGTCCGTGGACGCGCTACCGGGGCAGCCTTCCCTCGCCGAGGTCGTCGAGCGCCTGGCGCGGGAGGGGGTCGCGCTGAGCCACGCGGGCGGCGTCATCAAGGGCAGCGCGCGCGTGGGGCTGACGCAGGCATCCACGCAGGCCGACCGTATCCCCGTCGACTTCCGGGACGGCCGCGCGGAGATCAGCGGCGCCTATTACGAGCTCGCGGAGCGCCACGCGCTCCCGGACGGGACGCGCTTCGAGGGCTTCGTGACGCAATCCGCCGACCGGATCTTCGAGAGCACGGACGTCGGCTGAGGCGAGGAGACGCGGCCATCAGCGCAGGTCGGCATAGAGCTTCGCGAGCCACGGCGTGGGGACGCCGGCCTCGTAAAGGCCCTGCACGATCGCCCAGACGGCAAGGGTACGTAGGGGCCTGCCGGCGAAGCGCCGCGCACTCGACACGGCCTCGACCTCACGCACATAGACCGTACGTCCGGCGCGCTCGAGGCGCCTGACGAAGGCGTAGTCCTCCATCAGCGGATGGTCGCCGAAGCCGCCGAGCTCCGCATGCACCCGGCGCCGCACGAAGATCGCGGAGTCGCCGTAGTACACGTCGAAGGCGAGGCGCCGGAGGTCGTTCGCCCCGGCGAAGAGCGTCGCCCAGACGCCGCCGGGCTCGAAGCGGAGACGGAAGTTGCCGCCCACGATGCGCGGGTCGAGGAGCGCGTCGTCGATGGCGTCCCGCGCTCCGGGGCCGAGCCGCGTGTCCGCGTGCAGTAAGAGCAGCGCTTCACCG
>CALCTH010000685.1 GCA_937893795.1 uncultured Myxococcales bacterium
CGCGTGAATACGCGCGCGGGGCCCGAGCGCCGCAGCTCGCGCGTCGGCCAGCGCCAGCGCCTCGCGGGCGTCGTCCTTCAGTCCGGCGCGGAGCGCGGCGCGCGCGCGGAAGGCATAAGCCAGCCAGCGAACGGCGTCGCGCTCGGCCGCGTCGGCGACCGGCTGAAGTGCCCAGGCGGCCTTGGCGGCGGCACCCGACGCATAGAGCTCGATGCCCGAGCGCACGGCTTCCACGCGTTCCGGGCTACCGGCCAGCTGCTCCGCCAGCGCGACCTCTTCCTGCTCCAGTGGAGGCAGCCACTGGCGAAGCGCGCGTCGGGGATCGGGCGTGGAGCGTCGCATGAACAAGGACGACAGGGAGACCAACAACAACTCACCGTCTCGACGGCTATCTCGACAATTTCTCGACCGGAGGTCAACGAATGTGCACGTTTCGCACGTAATCTCCCCGAGATCCGACCGTCTTGGCCGTTATCGCGTGTAATAGGGGCGCCTGCCGCGAGGGCTCGATCGCCCTACGGCTCTGGGAGGTCGCTCACGGGCGGCGGCGCGCCCGCCAGACCGCGCAGCCAGTAGTAGAGGACCGAGGCGAGCCCGAGCCCGAGCCCCACGACCACGCCGCCATCGATGATGCCGCGCCACGGCTGGGGCAGCGCGCGGACCGCGAGGATCACGGACGTGAGCACCAGGATGAGCACCCAGCTCACGATGCGCTGACGCCGCGTGGCGTGGAAGAGGCTCATGCAGAAGGGCAGCGCGAGAATCAGCCAGAGCGGTCGCGGGTGGCGCCCGAGATGGAAGGCACGGGCCACGACGCGCGGCGCGAACTTCAGGTGGAAACCGCGCCAACCCTCGGCGTAGGCGTTGAAGACCACCCATCCCACGTAGAGCGCCATGAGCGCGGGGCTCAGGCCCTCGCCCCGGAGCGGCTCGAGCGCGAGCGGCGTGAGGCGAACGAGCGCCTGGCCGAGGAGCAGCGCCACGTTCAGCACCCCCCACGTGGCGATGAGCCTCTCGCGAAACGAGACCGGGCTGGCGGTGCGCGGAAGGGCAGCGCTGGCGGTGGGCGGAGCCACGGGGGAACCGTATCAGGATGGGGGCAGACGCGGCGACCGCTTCGTGCGCGACGCCGCGTGGGTGGTGGAGGTCGACTCCCCACACTAGGTTCGAGAGGCGCCGCGGCCACCGCCCTGCCCGTGGGCGCTTCTCCGGAGACACCATGTTGCGCTCACTGCTCGTCCTCGCCCTCGCCCTCATGACCACCTCCTGCGACGGAGCGGCCTCGGCGGCCGTGCCCAGCGCCGGCAACGGGGCGTCCCCGGCCGCCTCCGACGCGGAAGGCGTGGCGCTGGCGACGGTGGGTGAGCCGGCCCCGGATTTCCGCCTGCGCGACTCCGCCGGGCAGTCCCACCGCCTGGCCGACTACCGAGGCAAGATCGTGATCCTCGAATGGACCTCGCCGGAGTGCCCCTTCGTCCGCCGCCACTACGGGCACGACACGGACATGGTGCACACCGCGAGCGCGCTCCGCGGCGGGGATGTCGTGTGGCTCGCGATCGACTCGAGCCACTTCAACACGCCCGCCGCCAGCGAGGCGTGGCGCGCGCAGCACTCCATTCCCTATCCGGTGCTCCAGGACTCGGACGGTGCCGTCGGTCGCCGCTATGGCGCACGGACCACGCCACACATGTACGTCATCGACCCGGCGGGGGTGCTGCGTTACCAGGGCGCCATCGACAGCGACCCACGGGGTCGCGAGGATGCGCCGACCAACTACGTTCGCGGCGCCGTCGAAGCACTCCGTGCCGGCCGGCCCATCCCCCGGGCCGAGACCGCGCCCTATGGCTGCACCGTGAAGTACGGCGACGCCTGAGCCGGCAGGCGCGGGCCGAAGGACGCATGCCGGGTGAGGGCGTGAGGGCGGCGCACGACGCCGGCGACCCGAGGCGGGCCCCCGAGGGCAAGGCCCCGAGCGCCATCGCCCTGCTCTACCTCACGGCCTTCGAGTCCCTCGGCTGGGCCGCCCTCTTCGCCATCCTCGCGGCGACGGGGTGCTTGATGATCTTCGCGCAGGTGCCGGCGCGGCGCGCCTTCGAGGGCCACTTGAAGGCGGCCGGGGTGCCGACGCGTCGCTCGGGCTGGAGCGTGGCGGTGGTCCTCGCCGCGCATTTCGGGTACGCGGCCGCCGGGCTCGCCGGGCTGGCCTTGCTGCACGTGCTCCGCGGTCCGGTGGCGGGGTCGGCCCCGGCCTGGCTCGAGATGCTCGGCTTCGGTGGCGCGACGCTCGGGTTGACCCTCGCGCTGCGGCCCTTCGTCTTTCTTCCCTTCGTGCTCGCGGATGGCCGCGCGACCCTTCTCTTTGGCGATGCGCTGACCCGCGCCGCCGACCTGGGAGCACGAGCGGGCGGGCGCTTCTGGCGCCGCTTCGATGCGGTCTTCCTGCCCGCCTTCGTCGTCGCGCCTCTGCTCCTCTTCCTCTACGTGCCGCTCGGCGCGATGGTCGCCGGCACGGGCTGGGGCGTCGGGCTGGTCGTCGCGTCGGCGCTGGTCGCCTCGCGCTATGCGGAGCTGACGCCCGCGGGGTTCGAGGAGCTACCCGACGCCGCGCGGACCACGCCGCGCGCGCTCCGGCTGGTGGGCGCGAGCGCGCTGGTCGCGTCGTCGCTCGCGGGTCTCGCGCTCGTCGCCGCGCTGGTCGTGCCTACGCCAGCGCACCTGCTGCGGAAGTCGGTCGCCGCGCTCCGAGCTGACGCCGCCGTCGTGGCCGTGCTCGATACCGCGGAGCGCGCGCGACTCCCGGGCACCCAGGTCGAGGTGTGGGCGGAGCGCGAAGCCATCCACATCGAAGCGAGCGACGGGGGCGGCGCCGGGCGGGTGGCGCTCGACCCGGGGCCGGCTCCCCGGGGAGCCGGTGCACTGGCTCTCACCGTGCTCCAGGAGCCTTCCGGGGACTTCCTTCTCGTCGCGATGAAGCCTCTCTGGACGCGGCCTCGAGCCGTCCGCGTCGATCGCGAGGGGGTCCGGACCGACGACGGCCTCCGGCGCCGCGCGGCGCTCCGTCTCGGTCAGCTCGGCTCCCTCGCGTTGGTGGTGCTCCTCCTCGCGTGGCTCGTCTTCGTCCTTCGGAGCCATCGCCGCCTCGCGATGGCGCGCACGCTTCACGCCATCCGCGATGCCTCCGACCTCGGCGCCGCCGCCCGGCCGCTCGCGGCCCTCGACGGGGTGCTCCAGGCGTCCAGCGTCGTCATCGAGGGGCGCCGGGCACGCTTCGATACGCCTGCCCACGTGGTGCGTGGGTCGCTCCGCGTGCGTCTGCCGGCGGCCGTACCCCTGCTCGCCGAGGGCGAGCGGAGCGACGGAGGTCCCGTGACCCTGGGCGGCCGCTTCTCGCGCCTCGGCGGTCGTGGGCTTCGCGAAGCCGCGCTCCCGAGCCCCGACGACCCGGCGCTGGTCGCCGGCGGCCGTGACGAGGCCGCGCGCGTGCTCGTGGCCGCGGCGGCGCGGCAGGGCACGGTCGCGCTGACCGTGTCCCTGGGGGCCGCGCTCGTCGTCGTCGGTGGCGTGCTCTTCGCGCTGGCGTGACGGCCTCCGGAGGCCTCGGCTCAGGCGTCCGGCTTCCGCTTGCGCTTGTAGGCGTCGACGGCGTCGAGGAGGTCCTCGACGTGGAAGGGCTTCGCGAGCCCCCGC
The DNA here is from genome assembly GCA_937893795.1 of uncultured Myxococcales bacterium. Lineage (GTDB taxonomy): Bacteria > Myxococcota_A > Polyangia > Polyangiales > Houyiibacteriaceae > CALCTH01. The sequence continues at coordinate 3,688 of CALCTH010000685.1, forward strand.
ACGGCGCCGATCTCCTCGGCGCGGGCTTGCTGCGCTCCGCTGGCCGTCAGGAGCGACGCAGGGGGCGCGGTGCCCTCGCCCTCGCGGAGAGCCT
>CALCTH010000686.1 GCA_937893795.1 uncultured Myxococcales bacterium
GCCCGCGGGGTCCGGCAGCCGACGGCCCGGGCGGGCCCGCGGTGGGCGCGGAAGCCGTCGAGCTCTCCTCCACGAGTGGGGCCGGCGCCTCGTCACCCGTGCAGGCGAAGAGCCCCATGGCCAGCCAGGCGAGCGTGGTCGACGGTCGCCACGGCGCGCGGCCCCGACGCGTGGGGGAGGTTGGGCGAAACACGGAGGCGATGTACTGCCCGCGACCTCGTCGCGCCACGCTGCCTCGTGCGAAAGCCGAGCGCCCGAGGCGAGCTCGCGTCAGGGCTCACTCGGCGGCTTCGGCCACGCCCCGCAGACCCGGGTTCATGCGCGGGTTCCGCGGGTCCTCCCGGTAGTCGTAGAGGCCTAGCTTCGCCTTTCGTCCGAGCTCTCCGGCGTCCACGAGGCGTTCGAGCAGCGCCGGGATGCGGTAGCGCGAGTCCGCGAGCTCCGCGCCCATGGTCTCGGCCATCGTCCGCACCACGTCGAGCCCGATGAGGTCCGCCAGGGCGAGCGGGCCCATGGGATGGCCGCAGCCCAGCTTCATGGCTTCGTCGATGGACGTCGCGTCGGCGACGCCGGCGTCGAGGGTCTCGATGGCGTGAAGCATGTAGGGCGTGAGCAGACGGTTCACGACGTAGCCCGGCGACGCCGACACCACCACGGGTGTCTTGTCGATGGCCGCGCAGAGCTGGCGGCAGGTCTCGATGACCCCAGGCGCCGTCGCCTCGGTCACGCCGAGCTCGACGAGCCTCATCACCTGCGCCGGGTTGAAGAAGTGAAGTGCCAGGAACTGCGTCGGCCTGCGCACGCTCTCGGACAGGCGAAGGAGCGGGAGCGACGAGGTGTTCGAGGCGAGGATGGCCCCGGGGGCCATGCGCTCTTCGAGGCGCCGCAGGAGGTCGACCTTGGTGTCGAAGTCCTCGAGGGCGGACTCGATGACCAGGTCCGCATCCTCGACGGCGAGCTCCGTCGTCAGGCTCAGCCGCGCCAGGATGGCGTCGTGCTCGGCCTGGTCGATCTTCCCCTTCTGGAGGCGCCGGCCAAGGCTCTTCTGCAGGCGTGCCTCGGCCTTCGCCGTGTCGCCGCCGGTCGCCTTGACCAGGCGCACCGTCTTGCCGTGGCTCGCGCATGCCTCCGCGATGCCCAGGCCCATCTGTCCGCAGCCAATCACGACGATGGTCTCGATGCTCACTGCCCCGCTCCTCCCGTCGGCCTCGGAGGAGCTTTACTGCTCAACCGATTGCGACGTCGGATTTACAGCTATCCAGTCCGACGCGGCGCGTCAACAGCAAAATGCCCCTGTAAAACATGCCCGAACAAAGTGTGCGGAAACACTCGGATCTGTAAATCTTGTAAAGCTCCAAGAAATACCGAGGGTTGATGAAGGGCGATTCAACGAAACAAGCGCAGCTTTCACGTTGAAAATTTCCGCTCTTGACGTCTCGCGGTCGGCGCCGAATCAGCGAAACGCTCCGCCCGACGGCGCCCGTCCGGCGCGTACGAGAAGGTCGAGCGCGGCCACGAGCGCGGCCGCGTCCGGCGGCGATGTGAGCTCCATCGACAGCTCCGGTGCCCGGCCGACGACGTGCGCGCCCGCGAGCGCGCGGCGGCTGCCGACGCCCTCCGGGAGCAGTCCGCGGGGCCACGACCCCACGGGCTCGCCCACCGCGTTCACGCTGGCGGTGAACCCGGGCCAGCTCTCCGCGAGAGAGCCGGCGATGCGCCATCGGTGGTCGCGATAGTGAAGCGTCGCCAGCGTCGGACCGCGTCGGAGGACGGCCTGCGGCGTGGTCCGGGCATTCCATCGGCCGCTCGGCCACGCGACCTGGGCGTCTGGAAGTCGGCTGGCGGCCCGCAAGGGGCCGAGCCCCGCACCGGCGAGACGGATCAGGTGGTCGGCGGCGCGCCCGAGTCGTGCCATGTCCTTTTCGTGGCCCGGCCACACGAGGCTGAGGGTCCGCCCCTCCGTGGTGAGCTCCGCGCGGGAGAAGTTCAGGCGGAGGTCCTGGAGCGAGGACGGCGGCCAGGCCTCGCGGAGCAGCCAGGCCGCCGCCTCCGGCTGGACCCGCAGCGCGAACTGCGCGTCGAAGGGCGCGTCGCCCAGCGAGACGTCGGTCTGGCCGAGGACCTCACCCACGCGATGCTTGAAGCCTTTGCGGGCCAGCCGGACCCGTGGCCCGGCGCCGAGCGCCCACTGCGCCTGGCAGTGGGTGAAGGGCACTTGGCTGTCCCCGCCCGATACGGTGTAGCAGGCGATACGCACACGGACGTGGTCGCGCTCGACCACGATCGTCCCGAAGCTTCGGCGCCAGACGCTCTCGTTTCCGGGCGTGTAGGTGCCCCCGATGTGCGCTGCGAAGGCTTCCCAGGCCTGCTCCCGCGCCCGGAAGCGACGCTTCTCCACACGCACGAGGGCGGCGCCGAGGCCCCCGAACGCGGCGAGGGTCCCCCCGATGATCGCGACGACGGCGGTGATCGGCTCTGCCATGGAGCGCCAGCCTAGCGTCGACGGTCACGCTCGCGTTGACACATCCGAGGGGTCTCCGTAGCTTCGTTCCGGCGGATTCGAGGTGTGCCCTCGCCCGGCGGAAGCGAGCACGGCTCGCGGCTGTCCCGCCCGATTCCTCAGTCCCTCTGGCCCCGTATGTCGGTGTCTGCTCGGGGCGTGAGGCCCGAGGACCATGTCTCGCCAGACCAAGTTCATCTTCGTGACCGGGGGCGTCGTCAGCTCCATCGGCAAGGGCCTCGCAGCCGCGTCCATGGGCGCGCTGCTCGAAGCGCGGGGCCTTCGCGTCACGAATCTCAAGCTCGACCCCTACATCAACGTCGATCCGGGCACGATGTCGCCGTATCAGCACGGCGAGGTCTTCGTGACCGATGACGGTGCCGAGACCGACCTCGATCTGGGTCACTACGAGCGCTTCACCGCGGCGACCATGTCGCGGGCCAACAACTTCACGACCGGACGCATCTACGACGCCGTGATCTCGAAGGAGCGCCGTGGCGAGTACCTCGGGGCCACGATTCAGGTGATCCCGCACATCACGGACGAGATCAAAGCCCGGGTGTACGAGGCCACGCGCAAGGCGGACGTCGCCATCGTCGAGGTCGGCGGCACGGTCGGCGACATCGAGTCGTTGCCCTTCCTCGAGGCCGTACGCCAGATGCGTACGGAGCTCGGGCCGCAGAACGCCGTGAGCGTGCACGTGACGCTGGTGCCCCTCATCAAGGCGGCCGGCGAGCTCAAGACCAAGCCGACGCAGCACTCGGTGAAGGAGCTCCTCGGCCTGGGCATCCAGCCGGAGATCCTCCTCTGCCGCGTGGAGAAGGAGCTCCCCATCGGGCTCAAGAAGAAGATCGCCCACTTCTGCAACGTGCCCGTGAGCGGCGTCGTCGCGGCGCCCGACGTCGGCGTGATCTACGAGCTTCCCCTGGTCCTCCACCAGGAGGGCATGGACGCCATGCTCGCGGAGCGTCTGAACATCTGGTCGCGGGAGCCCGACCTTTCCCGCTGGCGCCGGGTGGCCGACGTCGTCGCGAAGCCCGCCGAGGGCGTCGTCTCCATCGCCGTCGTCGGCAAATACGTGCACCTCCGCGACAGCTACAAGTCGCTCCACGAGGCCCTCGTGCACGGCGGCATCGCCAACGAGTGCAAGGTTGAGCTCACCTACCTCGACAGCGAAGAGCTCACGGCCGAGAACGCCGCCGAGACGCTCGCTCCGCACCACGCGGTTCTGGTGCCGGGCGGCTTCGGCAACCGCGGCTCCGAGGGGAAGATCCAGGCCATCAAGTACGCCCGGGAGCGCGGCGTGCCCTTCTTCGGCATCTGCCTCGGCATGCAGATGGCGGTGGTGGAGTACGCGCGGCACATCGTCGGCCTCGACCACGCGAATAGCGCCGAGTTCGACCCGGATACGCCCCATGCGGTCGTCGACCTCATGCCCGACCAGCGCGGCGTGAAGGACATGGGCGCGACCATGCGCCTCGGGGCCTACCCCTGCTCCGTCGCGGCCGGATCGCTCGCCGAGCGCGTCTATGGCGCCCGGGAGCTCAGCGAGCGCCACCGCCACCGCTACGAGGTCAACAACGAGTATCGGGAGCAGCTCGAGGCCGCGGGCCTCGTGCTGAGCGGGCTCTCTCCGGACCACCGGCTCGTCGAGATGGTGGAGCTCCCGGACCATCCCTACTTCCTCGGATGCCAGTTCCACCCGGAGTTCAAGAGCAAGCCCCACGCGGCGCACCCGCTCTTCACCCGCTTCGTGGGTGCGGCGCTCGCGCATCGGAAGCGACGGAGCCCGAGCCTGAGCTTGGGTGAGGCCGGCGAGGCGGCCGCCCCGAACTGAGCTCTCGGTCCGCCCTCGCGGGGCGAGAAGATGAAAAGGCGCGCTCCGTCGCGCATCATGGGAGAGCGCCTGCCGGGCGCCGAGGACCCCCATGACTTTCCTTCGCACCACCCTTTTCGCGCTCTTCGCGGCCTGCGCCCTCGGGGCGTGTGGCGACGACGACGGCGCGCCGCGCGACCCGGACCAGGGCCCGGGCCTCGACCTCGGCGAGGACGGGGCCGCGGGCGATGGCGGCGAGGACATGGGGTCGGGCTCCATGTGCCCGGCCGGCTGCGACCTCCTGACGAGCGCCAGCTGCGCCATGGACGAGGCTTGCTACTTCGTGGAGGGCGCGGGCGGCGAGCCCGCGGCGCCCCGCTGCGCTTCCGCGGGCATGGTCGCCAGTGGTGGGGCCTGCGCGCAGCCTCAGGACTGTGCCCCAGGGCTCGCGTGCGTCGCGGCCGAGGGCGGGAACTTCTGTGCGCCCGTCTGCTGCAGCGCCGGACCCGCGGACTGCGAGGCCAGCGAGATCTGCCGGGGCTTCGTGGACATGGCCGATGCCTCGCTCGGCTTCGGCTACTGCGACACGCCGGACGGCTGTGACCTCGTGCTCCAGGCGGGCTGCTCCGTCGGTGAAATCTGCATCGCCGTGGCCGTCGACCTCGAAGGCAACGCGGACGGGAGCGCGGACTGCGTGCCCGCGCCGGCGGACGCCGTGGGCGCGGGGGGCGCCTGCGGTGGCGATCGGCCGGGGTGCGGCGGCGGCCTCGTCTGCGTGCAGCCCGCGGGCGCCGAGAGCTCGACCTGCGAGCGCTATTGCGACCCCGGCGCCGACGCGGGCATGCCCGGAGCGTGTCCCGCCGGCTTCGCGTGCACGGGACGGCTCAGCGGCTTCCCGGCGACCATCGGCTTCTGCACCGCCGAAGCGACGTGAGACGGGCGACCCTGCTCTCGTGGCTCGTGCTGGCCTGCACGAGCCCGCCCCGGGCCATGCCGCCGCCCGACCTCGGCCCCGATCCCGACGCGTCGAGGCCGGATGCCGAGACACCCGACTTCGGCGGGGACGACGCCGGTCCGATGGACCTCGGCCCGCCGGACCTGCCGACGGTATGCAGCGAGCGCTGCGACCCGGTCGCCCAGACCGGGTGTCCAGACGAGACCACCACCTGCGTGCTCCAGCGGGAGTTCCCGACGTGCCGAAGCGGCGGCGTCCTGCCCCGCGGCTCGGTCTGCGGCACCACGGACGCGTGCGCTCCGGGCCTCGCCTGCTTCTTCGACGAGGGCGGGGTCGCAGTCTGCTCCCGGGTCTGCTGCGCCTTGGATGAGGAGGACCCGGCGTGTACGCCGGACGAGGAATGCGGCGGCACCGGACTGCTCGTGGACGGGACCCAGACGACCTTCGGGCGCTGTCGCCCCCCGACCTCGGGCTGTGACGTGCTCGACCGAGAGGGCTGCGGCCTCGGGGAGGCCTGCTACCTCGCGGACGGAACGACGCGTTGCTTCCGGGCCGGGACCGCGGACGAGGGCGAGCCCTGCCGGCTGCCGCAGGATTGCAGCCCACAGCAGAGCTGCGTGGGCTTCTTCAGCGCGCGCTGCCGGCGCGTGTGTGACCTGGCGGCCGACGTACCGTGCCCGGGAGACGGCGCGTGCACGCGCTTCGCGCAGAGTCCGCCGGGCACCGGGCTCTGCGTGCCCACGGCGCCCGAAGACGAGGAATGAGGCCGCTCCAGCGTGAGGGGCCGGATCGGGCGACCGGCCTTCGCGGGGCAATCCGGGCGCGCCGCCGGGCTCCCGGGCGGTCGCCGCCGGTAGGAGAGGATGGCGGCCCCAACATCGGACTCCCTCCGATTGGCATCGGTGCGTTGCGCCTTTACCGTTCTACCCGGGGTCCCATGAAGCGCACTCAACGAGCCCTCGTCTCTTCTTGTCTCTTCGTCGTTGGCGCCGGCCTGCTGCTCGGGTTCGGGCCCCGGCGCTGGGATACGCGGGGCAAGGACCCCAGCATGGAGACGACCCGGGCCTGCTCGTTGGAGAATCCCGCGCTGTCCAACGCGCACTGGGACGACGAGACGTGCGTGCCGGTCATCACGCTCAGCGCTCCGTCCACCACAGGGAGCTCGGTCACCCAGAGCATCAACGGGGGCTACATCGACCCGACGGGACCGAATCGTGTCGTCGACGGACCGCCGCCGCCCCCGGGGCCTCCCTCCATCGGCAGCTCGGCCACGGTCACGGCCCCCATTCGCTGCGTGCTCGACTCGGCGCTCGCGGACGACGTCTTCGACGTCGCGCACTTCAACTACCCCATCGTCAACGACATGCCGCGCATCGGCAGCACGTACATCGGCGTCTGCCAACCGGGTGCGTACTGCGCCAACATCGGTGACTCCGTGCTCGGTACGTGTCGCCATACCGACCCGACCGGCAGCGGCTCGGGGCAGGTGGGCGACTACTGCGGAACGCGCGTGGTTCGCTACAACCGCGACACGTCGGCGTGGGAGGAGGCGGCTCCGGCCTCGCCGCCCTACGTATGTTCCCAGGGGCTGATCTGCGGGCTTCAGGGAAGGGCAAGCCAGTGGTTCCCAGGCGGGGCGACCGCGTTCCTGGACTACCTCCGCGTGAACTATCCGAGCGACTTCGCCATCACCATCGAAGCTGCCGGGAGCGCCGTCGAGGGGCCCACGGACCTCACGCGCACGGTCTGCAAGCCGCCAGCGGGTCCGGGGGAGCCGTGTGGCGCGAACTGGGAGGATGTGGCTCATGACGGCACGCTGCCGTCGGCGGCGGAGCCGTGGTTCGACCTCCCCCTCACCTACGCCCGGCTGGTCTCGCAGGTCTGCATGCCAGGCCTCACCTGCGACCTCTCCGCACCCGACGCCCCTCCTGGTGCCGGCCTCTGTGCCGTTCCCGGCGCTCCCGTCGATTAGGGAGCGAGCGGATCCGCCAAGCGCGAGGGGGCATCGGCGCCGTTCGGGGTCAGAAGGGGTCCTCGAAGGCGTTGGCCCACTCGTCCCCTTCGGCTTCGACACGCGGCGCGTCCACGGGAACGTCGATCCACGCGTCGTCCTGGCTCGGGCGGAAGTGCGAGATGGGCGGCGGTTCAGGGGCGGCCGGCGGCGAGTCGGCGGCGCGAGCGAGGCCGAGGGCCACCGGATCGAGGAGCGCGCCCGAGCGCACGAAGGCGACGCGCGGGGCCTCTGGCGAGGGCGTGGCCGGAAGCGCGTACGTCGAGGCCGGCGACTTCAACGCAGGATCCGCGTGGTCGCCCGCGCGCTCCGCGCCCCAGGCCCAAACGGCGCGCCAGTCCTCGGCGCGGACCGGCCGCGCGAGCGGAAGGCAGACCCGCAGCTTGGGTCGCTCGGGTGTATGCGACCAGGTGCTGTGCACGACGTGGAGCGAGCCCTCCCAGCAGGCGCTCAGCGCCTCGGGCGAGGTGCCGTCGTCATGGTCGAGGACGAGGCAGCTCAGCGCGAGGACGTCACTCGACGTACGGCGCCCGGCGGGACGGTAGAGCGTCGGAGACCAGAGCCTCAGGTCCCGCTTGGCCGCGCCCTTGGCCCGTGCTCGCTCCGCGGCGTGAAACGAGCGCGCCGCGTCGTCGCCCTCTTCCTTGGCCATGCGGGCATAGGCGAGCCCCTTCTTGGTGCGCGGCGTGCCCTCCTTCCACGACGCGAACGCCCGCTCCAGCGTCGCCAGCTCCCGCTCGATGCGCCGCGCGAGCTTCCGCTTGAGTTGGAACCGGGTGAGGCCTGCGACGAGCGTCGCGAGGTCGACGACGTCCCGGCTCGGCTGCGCGTCGAAGACACGCCCGAAGGTCGCGACCGCGAAGCGCTCGGCCGTGGACATGAGGGGACGGTAGTACGGGTCGGGAGGGGAGGCGTCCCCGTGTCGGCGTCCTCGTCCTCCTGCTGCCCGGTCCCTGCCTTGCGTCCGGGCTCCGTTGCGCGAGGCTTCGGGGGTGGCCCTCCTCGTCGTGAAGACCGGCTCCACGCTGCCGCCGGTCATCGCGCGGCGGGGAGGTGACTTCGAGCATCTCTTTCGGGAGGGGCTCGGCGTGGCCGAGGTGGCCGTGGTGGACGTGGCCGCGGGGGAGGCGCTGCCCGCGACGGCCGCCTTTCCCGCGGTGTTGGTCACCGGGAGCCCGGCGATGGTCACCGCGCGGGAGGCATGGTCCGAAGCGACGAAGGCCTGGCTCCCCGGCGTCGTGCGGGCCGGGGTGCCGCTCCTCGCCGTCTGCTACGGGCACCAGCTGCTCGCCGAGGCCTACGGGGGTCGCGTCGCGCGGAACCCTCGCGGCCGGCAGGTCGGGACGCTCGCGCTGACGCGCACGGCGGCCGGAGAGGCGGACCCGCTTCTCGGTCCCCTCGCCGCTCCCGGCGAGCCCCTCACCGTTCAGGCGACGCACGCCGAGAGCGCCGTGTCGCTCGGCGAGAGCGCCACGCTCCTCGCACACTGTCCCGGTGACCCTCACCACGCCTTCCGCGTCGGGAGCCGCGCCTGGGCCGTGCAGTTTCATCCCGAGCTCGAGCACGAGGACGCCCGCGACTACATCCGCGGACGGGAGGAGACCCTCCGCACCGAGGGGCTCGACCCCGACGGGCTCCTCGCCGCGGTTCGCCCGGCGCCCCACGGTGGGGCCCTGCTTCGGGCCTTCGCGCGCCTCGCCGGCCTTGACCAGGGAGGCTCGGCGCCAGAGAACAAGGGCGCATGAGCGCCACCAACGGAGTCGCCGGTACGCCACGGCCGGCCCATGGCCCGGCGCGCGAGGCCTTCGGCCCCGACCTCTTCATCAACCGGGAGCTCTCCTGGCTGGAGTTCAATCAGCGGGTCCTCGACGAAGCGCGGGACCCGCGGGTGCCCCTCCTCGAGCGTCTGAAGTTCCTGCTCATCACGCAGAACAACCTCGATGAGTTCCTCATGGTGCGCCTCGCCGGCGTGGTGGAGCAGCGCAACGAGGGCATCGCGGAGGTCCCGCCGGACGGCATGACGCCCGCCGAGCAGGTGGACGCCATCGCCGGTCGCCTGGAGCACATGTACGACGAGCTGGCGGACACGTTCCTGAGGCAACTCCTGCCGCGCCTCGAGGCCGAGGGCGTCACCCTGACCCAGCCCGGGAAGCTCTCGAGGGCCGAGCGCGACCGGCTCCGCCAGCACTTCCTCGAGCAGATCTACCCGATCCTCACGCCGCTGGCGCTCGACCCGGGTCACCCCTTCCCTCACGTCCCGAACAAGCACCTCCACCTCATCGTGATGCTCGAGGCCGCGGAGCCCGGGGACCCGGCTTTTGCCGTCGTGCAGGTCCCCGACGTGCTCCCGCGGCTCCTCCCCGTCGCCCCCGAGGAGGGAGCCCGGGCGAGCTTCGTGCTCCTGGACGACGTCATCGCCGAGTTCGCCGGCGAGCTCTTCCGTGGGTTCCGCCGTCGCGGCGCCTGGGCCTTTCGCGTCATCCGGAACCACGACCTGACCATCGACGAGGAGGAGGCCGAAGACCTCCTCGAGACCATCCGCGACGAGATCCGTCGTCGGGACCGCGGCAACGCCGTCGTGCTCGAGGTCAGCTCCGCTTGCGCTCCAGAAGCCGTGCAGCTGCTCCAGGACGCCCTCGGGGTCGAAAGCCGGCTGGTGATGCATCTCGACGGCGTGGTCGCGCCCGCCGACATGGTCGCCCTCGGCCAGCCGCTGGCGGGGCGCTCGGACCTGGTCGACGCGCCCTTCACGCCGGCGACGCCGCCGGAGCTCGTCGGCGAGGGGGATCTCTTCGCGGTGATCCGTGAAGGGGACGTGCTCCTCCACCACCCTTACGACAGCTTCGACCCGGTCGTGCGCTTCCTCGAGCGCGCGGCGGACGACCCGGACGTCCTCGCCATCAAGCAGACGCTCTATCGGACCAGTGGCGACAGCCCGATCGTCAAGGCGCTCATGCGCGCGGCCGAGAACGGCAAGCAGGTCGCCGCGCTCATCGAAATCAAGGCCCGCTTCGACGAGGAGAACAACATCGCCTGGGCCCGCCGCCTCGAGGAGGCGGGCGTGCACGTGGTCTACGGCCTCGTCGGCCTGAAGACGCACTGCAAGGTCATGCTCGTGGTGCGCCGCGAGGGCAACGAGCTCCGTCGTTACGTGCACCTCGGCACGGGCAACTACAATCCGAAGACCGCCAAGCTCTACACGGACCTCTCGCTGCTCACCTGTCGCCCGGAGCTCGGCGCGGACGCGACGGCGCTCTTCAACCTGCTCACGAGCTGCACGGCGCCGCGGGAGTGGCGCAAGATCATCGCGGCCCCCCTCGGGATGCACGAGACGGTGCTCGGCATGATCGAGCGGGAGGCGGCCTACGCCCGGGCCGGCAAGCCTGCGCGCATCATGGGCAAGATGAACTCGCTGCAGGATCCCGACGTGATCCAGGCGCTCTACCGGGCGTCCCAGGCCGGCGTCGGCATCGATCTGGTCGTGCGCGGCATCTGCTGCCTCCGCCCCGGCGTACCTGGCCTGAGCGAGACCATCCGTGTGGTCAGCATCGTCGACCGCTTCCTCGAGCATCCCCGCGTCTTCTTCTTCGAGGCCGGCGGCCGCCAGCTCGTCTTCGGTTCGAGCGCGGACTGGATGCCGCGGAACTTCCACCGGCGTGTGGAGGTGATGTTCCCCATCGAGGCCGAGCAGCACCGGCGCCGGGTCATCGACGAGGTCATCGGAATCGCGCTCGACGACAACGTGAAGGCGCGGAGGCTCCAGGCCGACGGAAGCTACCTCCGGGTGCCCACGCCCGACGACGCCGACGAGCATCTCCGGTCCCAGCAGCGCTTCCTCGAGATGGCGCGCGGCGCCGAGCGAGAGGCGAGCGCGCGGCTTCGCGCCGAGCGGCCCTTCATCGTGCGTCCGGTCCGGAACCGCCCCACCAAGGTGCGGCCCGTGCCCAAGTCGCCCGAGGGCACGTCCACGGGGACCATGAGCGCGCCGGGCGTCGACCTGCCCGCCGACGACGTGCGCCCGGCGGAGTAGGTCGGCGCCTCAGGCGTCCGGGGTCTCGTCCCGCTGCTTCGCCACGTGCGCTGCGAAGCCGGTGGGGACCTCGAGGGCCGGCGCGTCCTCTTCCTCGGGCTCGGGCAGCGTGTCGAGCTCGTCCAGGAAGCGCGCCACGAGGCCCTCCATGATCAGGTCCCGGCGCTCCGCGTCGATGTCGCCGGCGTCGTGCTGCGCGTGCACCTCGCGCCACTGGTCCTCGTAGGCGTCGATGATGCCGTGGAAGCGCGGCACCTTCTTCCAGATGGCCTCGCTGTTCTTCCCGTACACGGCGAGCAGGCTGACGGCCGAGGCCCCCGTCAGTAGCAGCCCGAGCGGCCCGCCCAGGAAGAGGCGGATGAGCACGGCGCCGGCCGCGACGGCGCCCGCGCCGGTGAGCACCTTCTTGCCCGAGTCGACGCTCAGGCCCTTCTCGAGCGCGACGGACCAGGCCTGCCGCGTCGCGAAGAGCAGCGCGAGGAAGGTCACTCGGCTCGAGCCCTTGCGATCCCAGTAGCGCTGGATCGCGGTCCGAAGGAACCCGCCGTAGCTTTCGAAGGGAGAGGCGTCGTCGGCCATCGGGGGGACCCTAGCAAGAAACCACGCCGCGGGCGGGGGCCGCACCTCCGACTATGCTCCCCCCATGGTGCGGACCCGTCCTCGCCGGCCTGGAGCCGGCGCCACCCCGCTCGTCCTCTCTCTCGTGCTGGCGGCCTGCGGCACGTCGGGCGTGGGTGCGGGCGGCGCGGGCGGTGGCACCCCGAGCGCGCCGGCTGGGCCCACGGAAGGACCCATCGAGGCGCCGCTGTCGGGCGAGGGCCTCGGCGGCGCCGAGGGGCAGGCGGCCAACGTCCCGCTTCCGGCGCTGCCCGAGGTGGAGGGGACCTTCGCCGATCCCGTCGAGCGCGAAGCGCCCCCCATCGCCGACGTGGCCGCGGCCCGGGCGGCGCTTCGGGAAGGCCACTACGAGGCCGTGGCC
>CALCTH010000687.1 GCA_937893795.1 uncultured Myxococcales bacterium
CGGGAGGCCACGGTGCCCGCGGTGCTCCGGATGGCCTGCAGCTGCGCCGCCTGGTCCGCCGCCTTCTCCGCCAGCTCCTGGCTGGCCGTGCCGACCTCTGCGGCGGAGCGGCTGACGTCGGTGCTGCCCTCGATGACGGCGCGCATGGCGTCCGCGAGCTGCGCGCTCGCGCGCTCGATGGCTGCCCCGCGGCGCGCGAGGTCGCCCTGCGCGCCGGCGGGAACGCGGGCGCGGAGGTCGCCCTCGGCGAGCGCCGCGAGCGCGACCTCGAAGTCCCCGAGGGGGCCGGCGATGGCCTCGAGCATGTGGTTGGTCTCGACGGCGAGGGTGGCGAACTCGCCGCGGAGCCCCTCGGCGTCGACGCGCGTCTCCAGGCGCCCCTCCTGTGCGCTCACCACGACGTCGTGTAGGCGCGTGCGGAGCGTGGCGAGCGAGGTCCGCGTGGACTCCAGGGCCCGGCCGAGAGCGTCGCCGCGTGAGCGAGCGGCGATGGGCGAGCCGAGGTCCCCGGCGCCGAGCGCCTCCGCATGGCGGCTCATCGCGGCGATGCCTTCGCTCATCTGCCGGAAGGCCGTACGCAGCGCGCCGAGCGCGTCGTCCGTGGTCGCCGGGGGCAGGTCGACGGGCTCCCCGCTCGCGATGCGCTCGGCCGCTCGGCGAAGCTCCTGAAGCTGGGACCGAAGGCCGCGCGACACGCGCCAGGCGAAGAGCGCGCTCAGCAGGCTGATCGCGAAGGCGAGGGCGAGGGCCCGACGCACCGCGGCGGCGGCGACGTCCTTCGCGTCCGCCGCGCTCTCCTCGAGCTCGGTGAGGGCGGCGTCTTCGAGGGCCTTCAGCCGGTCGATGGTGTGCGTCTGCACGGCCCACCACTCCTCGGCATCGGCGTCGAGGTTCCGCGCGAGCGCCTGCTGCCGGAGCGCGCGCGCGCGGACGACCTTCGCGTCAGCGTTCAAGGCGTCGAGGGCGCCGAGCGTCGAGGGCGATGCCCACGCCTGCGTGCGCCCGAGAAAGGCCTCCTGCTCCGCCACCAGTCGCACGAGCTTCGTGTGGAGCGGCGCCAGGATCGATCCTGAGGCGAAGGCATTCGACACGACCGCCCGCTCGATTCCCGCGCGCTCCTTGGCGAGCACCAGGTTCGCGAGCGTCGCCGCGCGGCGCGTCACGGCCGGGTCCTCGCTTACGCGGGCCAGCGTCCCGAGGGCATCGATGATCGCCGCGTTCATGGCGGTGTAGTCGCGGAGGAGCGGGCCGAGCGCGTCCGTCGTGTCGGCGCGCCCGCGGAGCTCTTGCAGGCCCGCGAGAAGTGGATCGAGGACGTCGAGCGCGTCGCCCAGAGCCTCGGGGAGCTCGCCCACGTCCCGCCGCCCCGTGGCCAGCTCGTCCAGGCGACCGTCCACGGTCGCGCGCTGGCCGTCGAGCTCCTGGCCAAAGCGCCTATGGCCCGAGCCGACGCGGAGCGCGGTCATGCCCCGCTCCTTCTGGGTCTCGTGCACGAGCGCCGAGAGCGCCGCGCTCAGCGGGACGAGGGCGCCGAGCGTGTCGGCCCTGCGCGAGCTCTCCAGCGCCGGCGGTACCACCTGGGCGGTGAGCAGCAGCTGGCCCGTGAGGGGCACGAGCGTCAAGAGCGCGAGCTTCGCGCGCAGGGGAAGCCGGTCCATGCACGGGTAAATCGGCGTCTATCCTGTGTTTTTTGAGGGGGTAGACTCTCCCTGGACGGGGACTCATGCCGTCTGCGGCGCCCGAGCAGCGCGTCGGGCATGGTCCCGCCCCCGGCCAGGTCGTACCCTCGCGGCCGTGCGACGCACCGGGTGGATGTTGCGTGCGGGGCTCGTTGCGCTCGCGTTCGGGCTGGCGCTCTTGGCCTTCGCGGGCGGCGCCGGCTTCACCGAGCGCGCGCTTCCGTCCGGCGAGAGCGCCGCGGGTCTCGGGGCCCGCCTCTACTTCGCGGCGGGCCTCTTCGTGCTCGGCGGGCTCGACCTGGGCCTCCCGACGGGCCCGCAGCCGGCCCGCGGCCTCCTTTGGGTCGCGACGTTCCTCGCGCCGGCCATCACCGGAGGGGCGCTCGTCGAAGGCGGGCTGCGTCTCCTTCGGCCGGACCTTTGGGTTCGCTTCCGCCTTCGGCATCACTTCGTGCTCATCGGCGCCGGGCGCCTCGGGCACCTCTTCCTCGAGGCCCTGCTCTCCCGACCCGGCCGCGCGCGAAGCCCCGTGGTCGTCGTCGACGCCGAGGGGGACGAGGATCTCGCGCGGGAGCTACGTCGCCGCTTCGGCGCGCACCTCATCCGGGCCGACATCCGGAAGCCGCAGACGCAGCACCTGCTCGCGCTCGGCCGCGCGCGCGGCGTCGTCGTCCTCACGAGCGACGACCTCGTGAACCTGGAGGCGGCGGCCGCGATCCAGGACGCCCATCCGGCGCTGCCCGTGCTGGCTCACGTGGCGGACCTGGAGCTCCGCCGCGCCCTCGATGCGCTGCGCGGCGCAGCGCACACCTTCAACGCGCATCGCCTGGCCGCGCAGCGGGTCTTCGAGCGAGCGCTGCGTCCTCATCTCGCGGCCACGGCGGCCAAGGACGTGCTCGTGCTCGTGGGCTTTGGACGCTTCGGACAGACGGTCTTCGAGGAGCTCCTGGCGAACGCCGGCCTCTCGGAGGAGATTCGCGAGGTCTTCCTCGTGGACCGGAAGGCCAGCGACAACGCGCGCTTCTTCGCGCCCCATGCGCCGGTGCCCTGCCCGCTGCCCTACCGCTGCATCGACGGGGACGTGGCCGACCCCGCGACCTGGGAAGAGCTCAAGTGCCAGATCCTCGCCGGGGTGCCGACCGGTGAAGAGCCGGTGCCTCCCTTCTTCGTGCTGGGGACGGATGACGACACGCTCAACCTCCGCGTGGCCCTGGCGCTTCGGCGACGGCTGGGCCGCGGGCCGCGCATCGTGGTGCGCGTCTTCCACGCCTCGTCCTTCACGGACGCCATGGCGTCGCGCTTCGGCCTCGACGTGCTGGCGGTGGAGGGGTTGATGCGCGACGCCATCCAGGCCCAGGAAGCCGAGTGGTTTCCCGAGCCGCGAGCATCGGGCCTGCGCGCCGAGCCCGTCCGCGAGTGAGAGCGCTCCGCGGGTGGCGGCGCCGGCGGGTGGCGGTGGCCGACCCGCCGGCGACGTCGGGACTCAGGGCCGGAGCCTGTACCCCAGCTGAACCTCCACGTAGTGGGCGAGCGTGTCGTCACCAAAGGCCTCCTCGTCGGGGAGGAAGACGTTGTAGGCGCCCCAGACCCACATGCCGCCGCCGAGCATCCACTTGAGCGCGAGATCTACCTCGCTTCCGACGTAGCCCGTCGAAGGCCCTTCCGGTCGGAAAAAGGTGTGCACGTCGACGAGCGCCTTGACCTTGGGATGCAGCGTGAAGCGTCCGTGCACGACGCCGCTGCCCACGTTGCTCCGTGCGCCCATGATGTCCGTGAAGCCGAGGAACTTGTGGGGCGTCGGGAAGAGCTGGTTCCAGGCGCGTTGATCTGCGTCGCTCGGGTCGTCGTCGCCGCTGGCGTAGAGGCCCTCGAGGGAGAGGGTCGCTCGCCCGTCGGCGAGGGCGACCCCTGCCTCCGCGTCCACGTGATAGGCGAGCACGCTCCCGCCGCCGGCGGTCCGCCCGACTTGGAGCCCGGTCTCCACCCGATAGCGAAAGGGCCCGAGGCTGCCCTTCGCGCGCGCGCCGAACGTCGAGGTCACGGCGGTCTCCGACTCTTCGTTCGTCGTGGGGTCCGTGAAGCGCGGCCGTACCGTGTGCAGCGTGTAGAGATCGAGCTCGCCGCTGCCAAGCCAGTTCCCGAGGCCCGCATAGGCACCCGCGAAGTACCCGTCTCCGGCGCCGAAGGGTGACGCGACGCCCGCGCTGAGCCCTTCGTCGAGGCCGGTGAAGAAGACGTCGAGGTAGGCGCCCTCGGCGCCGCCGGGCGTCAGCCGAGCGAAGAGCCCGTCGAAGGTGCGCCCCGTCTGATGCCAGGGCACGGCGCCGATGACCACGTGCTCCCCGTAGCTGACCTCGCGACGTCCGACGTCGAGGCGCAACACGTCGCCGGCTTTCAGGCGAAGGTAGCCCTCCTGGAGCCCGAGCTCCGCGTTGGTGAGCTCATCGCCACCCACTCCCCAGACGCCGGAGGCCTGAGGGAGGGCGGTGAGCGAGACGCTGAGCCCGTCCGTGACCTCGAAGGGCCGGGTCACGAACCCGAAGGCCGTGCGGTAGTAGAAGGCGTCCTGGTCCGCGTTGAGGCGCGCCGGGCCGCTCGTGGCGAGGGCGTCGTAGCCCGTCCGTGACTCGAAGCGGGTCCAGACCGTCGCGATGG
>CALCTH010000688.1 GCA_937893795.1 uncultured Myxococcales bacterium
GCCCGAGCGATTGCGCCCGCGAGGCGCCGTTGCCGTGCACGAGCACCACCACGGCCCGCGGGTTCCTGCCCGGCTCGCGCCACCACGCGCCCAGCGCGAGCCCATCTCCGGCGCGAAGGCGACGCTCTTCGTACCCGACCGGCGCCGGCTCCGCGAAGGGCGGACGCGCCCGGGTCGTCAGACGCCGGGCGACGAGCACCCCGACGAGCACGTAGGCGCCTGCCCACGCGAGCCGGCGGATGAGGCGACGTCGGGGGGCGGGCACGCGAGACGGAACGCAGCGGGCCCGCCCGCCCTTCCATCAAACGCCGCGCGACGGGCCGCGTGGCCGCGTGGCTGGTGGTCCACCTCCACGAAGACTGGCTAGTCTGCCGGCATGCGCCTCGTGGTTGGTTTCTCGTCGCGCGGCCTCGTCGCGGCGTGGCTCGTGGGTTCCCTCGGTTGCTTTCAGTCCACCGGCGACGGCGACGAGCTGACGGCGTGCACGCTTCCTGAGCTGCTGACTTCGGACGGCGAATGCACGGCTGTGGGTAACGCGCTCGTGCGTACGGCGCCGCAGGGGCTCTGCCGCGATGAGTCGGGCGGTCTCGTTGCGGTCACGTCGCTTCCCCTCGGAACCTGCCGAGTCGAGGACGGGGTGATCGAACTCCAGGTGGACGCGTGCTCGACCGGGGACCCGTCGAGTCCGCTCGAGGCCGTGCCTTGCGATGGGGACGCCGGCGCCGGCCCGCTCGCCTATCGCGACCGCGCCGGCAACGTGCGCCCGGCCGCCTTCGATCCGCCGCCCGGGGGGTGCGCGCCGCGAGAGGATGCGCCACCCGACACGCTCGGCGAGCCTGAAGCCTGGGAGGGCATCGACCGGCTTTGCGTTCGGCCGGCCACGACCTGCGGCGCACCCTTTCGTTTCGACGTGGTGGGCTCCGAGCCCGACCCCTGCTCGGGAGGCTTCTGGCAAGAGCGCTGCGACGCAACGCTCGCTGGGGACGTGATCGAGGTAGAGCTCGGTGCGCGACGTTTCTTCGGGGGCTGTCGAGCCGCCATCGGCGTACGCAGTGCGACCTGCCTGCTGCCGAGCGCTCCACCAGGCCGCTATCCCGTCGTTCGCGCCGACGACGGCGAAGTACTCGGCCGCCTCGACGTGCGCGCCGCGCCGCGAGCGCCGAGCGAAGGCGAGCTCGAGCGCTACGAGGCCTGCCGCCGCTGACCGCGGCGCTGCGCCTGAGACAGCCCCTTCATCGGTTCCATGGCGGGGTGGCACCCGACGGCTCGAGCACGAGCGGAAGCCCGGCGACGAGGTGCCAGTAGGCACGGTCCCGGGGCGGGATCCGGTCGCCTCGTCGGCGCAGGTAGTCGGCGAGCTGTGCGACCGAGTACGTGCCGCGGAGCCAGCGCATCGCCTCGAGCGTGCCGCGCGTCATCACGCGCTCCATCACGTAGTCGGCGTGGGCGTCGAGCTCGACGGTCGCCGGGTCCACGTCCCAGAAGAGGCGCTCCACGCTGGCTGGCCACGGTCGGCTCACGGCTTCGAGCCTATCGTTCGGGCTCTGCCGCCCGCCAGGGACCACACGGCCGGGTCCGGGCGCTAGTCTGCCCGCATGCACCTCTTGCTTGGTCCTTCGGCGCGCGGCCTCGTCGCGGCGTGGCTCGTCGGTGCTCTCGGCTGCTTTCAGTCGACCGGCGACGGCGACGCGCTGACGGCGTGCACGCCGCCGGAGCCCCGGGAGCGTTCGGACGCGCGGTGTCGGCCTCCGCGGATGTGGCGCGCGGCTCCCGAAGGCCTGTGCCGGAACGAGGCCGGGGGCCGCGTGGCGCTGACGGATCTCCCCGGGCTCGGGTGCACCGTCGAGGGCGGCGTCGTCGAGCTGAGCGTGGACACCTGTACGGCGCCCGATTCCACGAAGCCCCTCGAAGCCGTTCCGTGCACGGGCACGGCGACCGACGCGCCGCTCGCCTATCGCGACGCGGCGGGCAACGTGCGGGCGGCCGCCTTCGATCCGCCGCCCGGCGGATGCGCGCCGCGCAGCGAGGGGGCGCCGGCCACGCTCGGCGAGCGCGAGGCCTGGGAGGCCATCGACCGTCTCTGCGTTCACCCCTCGACGAGCTGCGGCGCCCCCGTGCGCTTCGACGTC
>CALCTH010000689.1 GCA_937893795.1 uncultured Myxococcales bacterium
CGCCTCCCCCCCGCCGCTCGCGTGCGCTCTTCCGGCGGCGCCCGACGTGGCGTCGACGGCCGCCGCGCCGGCCCGCTACGCCCGCGACGTCGAGCTCGTCGGCACCGGCGACGACGGCGTCGTCGGCATCGGCTACCGCCACCGGCTGCCCGGCGGCGCGCAGCTCGGGCTGAGCCTCCGCTCGGGCTTCGCTCGAACCCTCTACTCCCAGGGGCAAGCCCTCGAGAACGCCACGCTCCTGCAGACCGTGCTGCACGCGCGGGTCCCGGTGCTCCGGGAAGGGCGGCTGGTGCTCGCCTTCCGCGGCGACCTCGGCCTTCGCAGCTACTTCGACCCAGAGGGCTTCGAGGGCGACGCCTTCGCCCCGCCGACGCAGCGCGAGGCCGCGGCCACGCACATCCTCGACGTGGAGGCTGGTCTCGTCGCGAGCGTCGCCGCGGGCACGCGCGGGCTCTGGCGCCTGGGCGTGCTTGCCACCTACGGCACCGAGCTCTCGCCCGGCAACGAGGTCGATCGGCAGGGCGCGTTGCTCGTGAGCGGCGGCAGCCTCGACGTTGGTCGGCGTTCCCAGCTCTACGCCGACCTCGCGCTCGGCGGCGTCTTCGGGGCCGGCGGCGACGCCGCGAAGGCCCTCTACCGCAGCACCCTCGGCGTGCGCGTCCGGCTCGGCGCCGGAAGCGAGGACGCCGCGCCCTGGAGGTCCTTCTGATGTCCCGCTTCGCTCTCTTCGCTCTCGTTCTCGCAGCCCTCTCGCCGCTCTCCTCGGCCACGGCCCAGCCAGCAGCCGCGGCGGAGCCCGAGCGCCCGGTCGTCGCGCCCTACGCCCACCTCGGATGGCGGGTCATGGGCCTGGGCGATCACGTCTCTCACGGGCCCGCCTTCGAGCTCGGGATCATCCTGAAGGACCACCTCAAGCTCGGCATCGGTGGCTTCAGCCGGCCCGGACCCATGAACCCGCGGACCTTCCGCATCGATCTCCCCGAGGGCCAGAGCTACCGGGGCCAGGACTCGCTCGAGCTTCGCTCCGACGGCGCCGTCGTCGGCTTGCTCGTCGCGCCCCGCGTCCGGCTTCCCGGGCGTGCCTCCCGCGTCACGCTCGAGGCGCCGCTCCTCGTGGGCTTCGGTGGCTTCGGCTTCTACCTCACCGGGGACGACCGCCGGACGCCGGACGGGCGCCGCGTGAGCGAGTGGGAGGACGAGCTCCTCGACGGACGCGACGCTTCCGCCGGCATCGCGCTCGACGCTGGCGTTCGCGTCGCCATCGACCTCCACGAGGAGTGGCTCCGGCTCACGGCGGGCCTCCACTACACGACGGTGGTCGGTTACGACGCCTTCGTGCGCGACAGCTACGACGGCTTCAGCGGGAGCCTCGGGCTCGAGATCGGCGGCCGCTGAGGGCATCTCCTGCGACGCTTTGCCGCATCCCCCGCGCGGCGCCCAGGACGTAGACCGTCCGCGTGGATCTTCGGACTCGCGCGGGCGTTCTCGTAGGTGCGCTGGCCGCCCTCGCGGCCGCGCCCTCCGCTGCGCGTGCGTGCTCCACCTGCACCGTGGGGGACCCGACGCTCACGGTGACCGGCACCGAGCAGCCCTTTCAGAACCGCGTCCGCCTGTCCGCCGTGCTCCGGCACCGTCGCGAGACCCTCGCCGCCCTCGGCACGGATGGCGTTCGCGTGCCCGACGCCGTGCGCCTGCGCGAGAACCGCGTGGAGCTGGGCCTGAGCTGGGCCCCGGCCGACCGGGTCGTGCTCGCGGCCACGCTCCCGCTCATCCATCAGCGCGTCCGCTACGCAAACCTCGCCCGCACGGAGCGCTGGACCGTGGGCGACCTCGATCTTCGGGCGCGCACGGTGCTCTACCGCGACCGGCGGCTCGCGCCGCGGCACCTCTTGAGCGCCGTCGTGGGCCTCGAGCTGCCCACGGCGCCGGAGCTCCGCGACCCCGCGGGCCGCATCATCTTCGATCTGCAGGCGGGCTCGGGGTCCGTGGACCCGCTCGTGGGGTTGCTCTATTCGCGCTTCGCCGGCGTCTTCAGCGCCCACGTCACCAGCACGCTGCGCGTGCCGACAGAGGGCTACGCCGCGACGCGGCTCGGACCGACGGCGCAGCTCTCGGTCGCCGGGCAGGTGCAGCCCTGGACGGTCTTCGGCCTGCGCGCGTCGCTCGACGGGCGCCTCGACGGGCGCGAGGTCACGGGCGGCGCGCGCGTCGACGACACCGGCGGCGGCATCCTCTTCGGGACCCTCGGCGTGATCGCGCTGCCCGTGCCGCGGGACGCCGACCTGGTCGTGCTCGCGCAGCTGAGCGTGCCGCTCGTGGAGCGGCGTCGGAACGGGCGCGAAGGCGGCGTCGTGAGCGCGGGGGTCACCCATGACTTCTGAGCCTCGCGGCGCTGCGGTGGCGCTCCTGCTCAGCGCCGGCGCGGCCTGCGTCGGCTACGCGCCGGGGCTCGAGGTGGCCGTGTCCTACGAGGCGGCGCCCATGACCCTCGCGGTGCTCACCGACGATGGCGGACGCGTGCAGCTCGACACGGCGGAGCTGGCCATCGAGGCCCTCGAGCTCGTGCCCTGCGACGCCTGGACGGCGGCTCTCGGCGCGCTCGGTCCCGCGCGGGCGTGGGCGCATGGCGTGGTCGAGGGCGAGAGTGCCGGCGGCGTTCGTCTGGACGTGCTTCACGACGGGGGCACGTCCGTGGCGGCGGGCGTGCTTCGGCCGCTCCCGGGCCGCTATTGCGCGGCGCGCCTTCACCTCGAGCGCCTGGCGATCGAGGGCCGGGCCGAGCGCGGCGGACGCTGGACGTCGCTCGCCTTCGCCCGGGCCCTCGACCGGGATCTGCGCGTCCCCTTCGATGCGCCCATGGACCTCGACGCGGACGCGCTGAACGCCGGCTTCGGCCGGAATGCGCTCCGCGTTCGCTTCGATGCCGCGGAATGGTTCGACGGCATCGGGCACCTGAGCGAAGAGCGCCTCGCGGAGGCGATCGTGACGAACGTGCTCGGGTCCTTCACCTTGGTGTGTAACCCGAGGGCGGGAACCGACGAATGACCAGGCGGATGACCTCGATGAAGACCAAGACGATCTTTCTTTCCCTCCTGACGGCCCTCGGCGCCGCATGTGGCGACGACGTCAGCCAAACGACCGTCTCGCTGCAGTTCGCGCTGACCGACGGTGATACCGAGATTGGCTGCGACGACCTGTTGGCCGGCGTCGGCGCCGACGCCGTGGACCTCGAGGTCCGCGATGCTCGCTTCTACGTGAGCAACGTGCGCTTGGTTTCGGCCAGCGGAGAGGTGCCGGTCGCCCTCGACGACGTTTCGCCTTTCCAGATCTCGGACGTCGCGCTGGTGGACTTCGAGTCCGCGTGTTCCGACGCCGGGGATACCAACACGAACGACGTCGTGGTCGGGACCGTCCCCGAGGGCGAATACACGGGGGTCCGGTTCACCGTGGGCGTGCCCTTCGAGCTCAATCACATCGACCAGGTGGTCGATGAGACGACGACGACGCCGGAGCCGCTTCGGGCGACGGGGATGTGGTGGAACTGGCAGGGCGGCTTCAAGTTCATTCGCGTGGATCTCGCGCCGACGCCGGACAGCACCAGCCCCGGCTTCAACATTCACCTCGGCTCGACGGCCTGCATGGGCAATCCGTTGATGGGCGAGGACGTCACGTCGTGCGGAAACCCGAACCGCATGGAGGTGGAGCTGACGGGCTTCGACCCGGCGTCGGACACCATCGCGTTCGACCTCCGGGCCGCCCTCGACGGTGCGCTCACCAACCAAAACACCGGCGCGGCGCTCGGCTGCCAGAGCTTCCCCATGGACGAAGAGTGCCCGGCCGTATTCGACAACCTCGGCCTCCCCTACGGTGGCGTCGCGCCGAGCGGCCCGCAGAGCGTCTTCCGGGTCCGCTGAGGAGCCTTCCCGGGCACGTGGTTGCCCGGGGGGCTGCCGACCCCATGCTGAAGCCGATGTGGCGATTCACTCCCCTCTTCCTGCTCGCGCTCGCGTGTGGTGAATCGGCGGAGGCCTACGTCTGGGATCTGCCGCCGGGCTTCCCCGAGCCGCGCGTGCCCGAGGACAACCCCATGAGCGAGGCGAAGGTCGAGCTGGGGCGGCGCCTCTTCTACGACACGCGGCTCAGCGGGAACGAGACGCAGAGCTGCGCCAGTTGCCACCTCCAGTCGCTCGCCTTCACCGACGGCCGCGTGCAAGGCGTGGGATCCACCGGCGAGGTCCATCCGCGTAGCTCCATGAGCCTGGCCAACGTGGGCTATGCGGCGACGCTCAACTGGGCGAACCCTCTCATTCGTGAGCTGGAGCCGCAGGCGCTGGGTCCGCTCTTCGGCGAGACGCCGGTGGAGCTCGGGATGGCCGGCCGCGAGGACGAGCTGGTCGCACGTCTCCGGGGCGAGCTCGTCTACCAGGAGCTCTTTCCGGAGGCCTTCCCCGAGCAGGAGGACCCCTTCACGGTCTCCCGCGTCCTCGCTGCGCTGGCGGCCTTTCAGCGCACGCTCATCAGCGGTCGTTCGCCCTACGACGCTTTCACGAACGGTGATTCGGACGCCAGCAGCGAGAGCGCGCAGCGCGGTGCCGAGCTCTTCTTCGGTGAGGAGGCCGAGTGCTTCCACTGCCACGGCGGTTTCAACTTCACTGCCTCGCTCGACCACTCGGGGCAGGTCTTCGAGACGCTGAGCTTCCAGAACAACGGCCTCTACGACCTCGACGGCCGCGGCCTCTACCCGACGCCCAACTTCGGGCTCTTCGAGTTCAGTGAGGACCGGCGCGACATGGGCAGCTTCAAGCCGCCGACGCTGCGCAACATCGCCGTCACGGCGCCTTACATGCACGACGGCTCCATCGCGACGCTCGAAGAGGTCATCCAGCACTACGCCGACGGCGGTCGCAACGTCACCGAGGGGCCGCACGTCGGCGACGGGCGGCTCAATCCGAACAAGAGCATCTT
The DNA here is from genome assembly GCA_937893795.1 of uncultured Myxococcales bacterium. Classification (GTDB taxonomy): domain Bacteria; phylum Myxococcota_A; class Polyangia; order Polyangiales; family Houyiibacteriaceae; genus CALCTH01. The sequence goes on from CALCTH010000689.1 coordinate 4,966, forward strand.
CGTGAACGGCTTCGAGCTGACCCCGGAGCGGCAGGCGGATCTCCTGGCCTTCCTCGAGAGCCTCACCGACGAGGCCTTTCTCACGGACCCGCGCTTCGCCGACCCGTGGGTCGAGACCGACGCCGCGCCCTGAGCCCGCTCAGCGGAACTGGAAGTCGCGCGGCGCGCAGACGCGGTTCCGCCCGAGGCCCTTGGCGCGGTAAAGCGCCTCGTCCGCGGTTTTGAGGAACGCGGCCGGGTCCTGGATCGGCGAGTCCGGGAACGAGACGACCCCCACGCTCACGGTGACGGGGATGGGCGTGCCCTCGGGCGCGAAGATGTGTCCTTCGACCCAGCCCCGGAGCCGCTCGCCGAAGCGCACCGCGCCCGCGGTGTCGAGGCCGCGGCTGAGCACGGCGAACTCCTCGCCGCCGTAGCGCGCGAAGACGTCCTCCTTCCGCACGCTCTCCAGCACGCCCGCCGCGAGCTCGCGCAGCACGGCGTCGCCCGCGGGGTGACCGTGCGCGTCGTTGACGCGCTTGAAGTGGTCGATGTCGAAGAGCACCAGCGCGAGGTGGAACTTGTGCCGCTCCGCGAAGGCGAGCTCCGACTCGAGGCGGTCGAGGAAGTACTTCTGGTTGTAGCTGCCGGTCAGCGAGTCGCGGAGCGCGGCGTCGTACATGTGCCGCTGGAACTCCTCGTCGAGGTCGTCGTGGTAGCTGAACTTGAGGATCGTGGTCGTGCCGACCTGGATCTTGTCGCCGTCCTCGAGCTCTCGATACGTGATCGGGTCGCCGTTGACGAAGGTGCCGTTGGTGGACTTCAGGTCCTCCACGAAGACCCCGCCGGCTTCGAGGACCAGCCGCGCGTGGTTGCGGCTGATCTCCGAGTCCGAGAGGCGCACCTGGGCGTTGGCGCCGCGGCCGACGACCTGCACGTCGTCGAGCTTGAACATCTCGCCCACGTTGGGCCCCGCGATGACGATGACGTAGGCCCGGTCGCGACGCCCCGACGAGAGGCGCCGGGCCGCGTCGACCTGGTCCCCCGTGACGGTTTTGGTGTCTTCGTCCCAGGCGTCCGGCATCGGAAGCGCGAAGGCTACTCCACTTCCTGCTCCCGTGGATCACCTCGATTCGCGGGCAGCGCGAGGCCCATGGCGGGCGCCGGGTCACCCCGGTCGAGGTAGCGGTAGCGGGCCACGTGCGAGAGCACGCGGCGCACGTAGCCGCGGGTCTCGTCGAAGGGAATGCGCTCGACGAAGAGGTCGAGCGCACCCTCCCTACCGAGCTCGCGAAGCCAGCGCTCCGTCCGGCCGTGTCCGGCGTTGTAGGCCGCCGCCATGAGCGGGAGCGACCCGCCGAAGCGCCGATGGAGTCGCGCGATCTCCTCGGCGCCGAGGCGGATGTTGACGCGGGGGTCGTAGAGCTCGCCCGGGTCGTCGGGCAGCCCGAGGCGTCGCGCGTCCCGTGCGGCCACCCTGGGCAGGAGCTGAAGCAGACCGCGCGCGTCGGCGCGGCTCGTCGCCCGCGGGTCGTAGCCGCTCTCCTGGCGCATGGTCGCGTAGAGATGCTCCCAGGGAAGGCCGAGGCGGGCGGCCACCGCGCGGACCAGGCTACGCTCGGGCTGCGGGTAGGCGGCCTCCCAAGCCCAGCGGGCCGCGCCGTCGGGTTCGGCCGCGAGCAGCGCGTCCTGGCGCGAGGCCAAGCGATAGGCGCCGGTCAGGTCGCCCACGTGCCGGCGGAGGGCCACGACCGTCTCGGCGACGCGGCCTCGCGGGGCGCCCTCGCGAAGCGCGGCCTCGCCACG
>CALCTH010000690.1 GCA_937893795.1 uncultured Myxococcales bacterium
CGGCGCGATCTGTGCCTTCTGGGGCAGTACAGATCGGGGCGTCCTGTTCCTCTTCTAGCATTGCGGCGGCACCAGGTTTGCAGGTGCCGAGAAACGTGAAGTGGTTGGCGGGTGCAATCTCAATGTAGGATGCATCGGGCAGCCTGTTTGCCAGATTGTTGCCGTTTGATCCCACGTCAGCAGCAGCGAGCCTGTCTGCATCACCGAGGTTGATAAGTGTTATGCCGGCCAAGGCGTTTTGAAAGGTATCTGGATCCGCAGAGCCCCCAAAACCAGGATCAATGGTCACGGCGCTTGATACGCGCGGATCGCGTGCATCCGATCCAAAACCTGGATAGTCCGCAAATCGAACATCACCCAGGCGAAAGAACACGCAATCCGCAGCTTCGGGACCAGCTTCACAGTTTGCGTCTTGAACCGCGCCAGCAGTGCGGCCATTCGCGCGGGCCTTCAGATCAACCGAGCGACGAGGAGAACTGTCGCCGCTGGGAGAGCCCGGGTGATTTACCGCGAGAACCATTGCCCCGTTTGCAACAAGACCACTCGTCAGCCATCCCAAACTATCGGCATTGCCGCCTGACCCATGCGACAGAAGAACAAGCGGGTGCTGACCGTCTTTAATGCCGGGGCCAATGAGCGCAAAAGTCGGGTCGAAGATGGGGCCATCACCGACCGGAGCACGGTAAGTGCGGTTCGCCGCAGGATACCAGATCGAGGCAGCAATGGGCCGAGCGCGGTGGTCGGCTGACAGATCGAACCGGTCATAGCCCGGCAACATATCGGCAGCGGCGGGAACCGGCGAAGACAAAGCAAGCATGGCGAGAAGGGCAAGGCGTTTCATGAGAACCTCCGTTTTTGAACGCATGCCAACTGATGTGAGAAGAATTCGACGTATCGCGTCCTGTTTTCGGGATTTAGGTCGTCACAATCCGGATTTTGGACAATTATCGCGGTATGCCCATGCTCCCGCTCACTGCTTTTGCAGCCCTTGTCCTAGCCCATCTTGCGGCCCGTACCCTTCTGTCTGGGGGCAGGCCGCTGCTGGTTGCCTTCCTTACCGCCTGCGCTGTTCAATCGCTTCTGGTCGCACTGGTTCTAGGATACGACACTGCCTGGCTCCAACCCGTTCTGCCGGTCAGCGCCACGGTCATCCCGCCGCTTGCGTGGATCACATTGCAGGACGCCCTGATCAGCCGGATATCGCTCCGTCAAGTCGGATTTCAAGGCGCAACTCCGGCCTTCACACTGTTCTGCCGTATCTTCGCGCCTGAAACGACGGACTTCGTCGTGCCACTTGTCTTTGCAGGCTATGGTGCAGCGATCCTCTATGTGTTGCGCAGCTCTGGAGACATGCCCCTTGCGCGGTTAGACGCCGGGCGGGTTCCGAAGGTTCTTTGGCAGGTCTTGGGATGGGCCTTGATCGCGTCCGCCCTCAGCGACGTCCTAATCGCCGTTGCATTCATGACGGGCAACGAACACTGGGCCGGATGGTTGCTCACCTTCTCTTCGTCCCTGGTCCTTGTGCTTTTGGGGTTGCTCAGTGGTAACCCTTCCGCATCCGGTGTGACTGGCGAAGATTCAGCTGATCCAGCTCCGCCGCCCAAAGAAACGAGCAAAGAAGATATCGAAATCGTGGAAGCGCTTGAGGCCTTCTTGAACCGCGAGCCTATGCATCTTGATCCAAACCTCCCCTTGTCGCGGCTGGCCCGCCGCCTTCGCCCCGGTGCTTCCCCCCCTTCGGTTTGTTTTCTGGTCCCTTGGTCTGGGCTCACGCCGTCGTAGGCGCCGCCGCCGGTCCCGTGGACGCCCTGGTGCTGGAGGCGCCGCGCCTTCAGCGTGCGCCGCTCACGCCCCTCCGCTTCGGGATCGCGGCCACCGTGGACGATCGGCACGACGCGGCGCTGAGCGCGGCGCTCTCGGAGACCTTCGGCATGCCCACGGTGGCGCTCCGCTTTCGACGCTACGAGGCGCTCGTGCGGGCGCTCTCCGAGGGGCGCATCGAGCTCGCGTGGCTTCCGCCCGTCGCCGTGGCGCGAACGCGCCGCTTCGCGTCGCTCGAGCTCCTCGCCGCCGTGGAGCGCGAGCGGACGACCTACGCGAGCGCCCTCGTGGCAAGGCAGGGGAGCGTCGCGTCGCTCGCGGAGCTCGAGGGCACGCGGGTGGCCTGGGTCGATCCCTGGTCGTCCTCCGGGTACCACTGGCCGCGCGAGCTGGTCCGGAAGGCGGGCCACGACCCGCGCTCCTTCTTCTCCCAGGAGCTCTTCCTCGGCTCGCACGAAGCGGTGCTCGACGCGCTCGAGCAGGGCGACGCCGACGTGGGCGGCACGTTCTGCCCCGTCGACGACGCGGGCGTGCCCGACGACCCGCCCTGGGCGCGCCGCCGGGAGTCCGTCGAGCCGGGCATGAGCGACGCCTCCCCGCTGCTCGCGGCGCTCGCCGTATCGGAGCGCGTGCCCCCCGACGCGGTCGCCGCGGGTCCCGACGCCCCGAAGGACCTGGTGGCGCAGCTCGCAGCCGCGCTGCAGGGCGCCGACGGAACGAAGCCGACGATCGCGCCGCTCTTCGCCCGCGTCGGTGCGTCGGGGTTCGTCGCGCCGGACCTCGACCGCTACGGCGTCGAGGCGAGCGCATGAGCCCACGGGTCGTCCTCTTCGATGCCTTCGGGACGCTCTTCGACGTGCGCGGCGTGGAGGCGCGCTGCGCCGCGCTCGTGGGCGAGGTGGGCCCTGCGCTCTGCGGGAGCTGGCGCGAGGCGCAGCTACGCTACAGCTGGCTCGCCAGCCTCATGGACCGCTGGGAGCCCTTCGACGCCATCACGGCGCGAGCCCTCGATTACGCCGCGGCGCTGCACGGCGTCGATCTCGCGCCGGAGCCGCGGGCGGAGCTCCTCGCAGCCCACGACGCGCTGCCGCTCTTCCCCGAGGTGGCCAGCGCGCTCTCGCGCCTAGACGACGCCACGCTCGGCGTGCTCTCCAACGGGTCGCCGGCGATGCTGAAGGCCGTGCTCGGCGCCGCCGGCATCGCCGCGCGCTTCGACCACGTCTTCAGTGCGAGCCAGGCCCGCGTCTTCAAGCCGAGCCCGCGCGTGTACGCGCTGGCCACGAACGCCCTCGGCGTTTCCGCCGACGAATGCCTCTTCGTCTCGTCGAACAACTGGGACGTGGCCGGGGCCGCGGCCTTCGGTTTCCGTGCCGTCTACCTGCACCGCTCGGGGCGTCCCGAGGAGACGCTCGGCGCGGCGGCGACGGCGACGATCCCGAGCCTCGCCGGCCTCGCGGCGCTCCTCTGACCAGCCGCTCTCAGCGGACGAGGGCCGCGAGGGCGAGGTCATAGCGTCGCGCGGGGTCGCCCTCGCGCACGACGCGACGTGCACGATGGGTGAACTCCGTGGGCGTCGGGTCTTGGGCGTTCATGCGCGTTCGGAGCTGGCGCCGGGCCTCGTGCACCCGCCAGCTCACCGTTCCCTCGGTGGTCCCGAGGACCACGGCGGCCTCGCGATGCGAGAGCCCCTGAAGCGTCGTGAGCACGACGGTGCTGCGGAGCGTTTCCGAGAGGCCGTCGAAGGCCGCGAGGAGCCGCGCGTAGCGTTCCTGGAGCTCGAGGGCGCGCTGCGGGTCGCCGGAGGCCTCGACCTCCACCGCCGCCGTGACGCGGGCGTCATCCAGCGCGACCGTGCGGCGTCGGCCCCGGTCCCGCTTGAGGTTCAGCGCGCGGTGCAGGGCGATGCGGTAGAGCCACGTGAAGAAGGCGCTGCGCCCCTCGAAGCTCTGGAGCCGCGCATACGCTTTGAGGAAGGCGTCCTGGGTCACGTCCTCCGCGTCGCTCGGCTCGCCCGTGAGATGGAGCGCCAAGGCGAAGATCCGCGGGCGATAACGCGCATAGAGCGCGTCGAAGGCCCGCCGGTCGCCGCCCTTGGCGGCTGCCACGAGGGCCTCGGCCTCGCGCCCGCGCGCCTCGCGCTCCCGTTCCTCGCGTTCCATGCGTCCCTGGGACCCCGGCGCCGCGCATTCCTTGGGAAGAAACCCATGTCCATGCCCAGGCCTTCGCCCACGCCGCGGCGTTCGGCCCGCCTACGAACGCCGCCGTGCGCCCACGCCCTTCAGCGCGGCCACGGTGCGGTGGAGGTTCGCGTAGCGCGCGCGGCAGTGCGGGCAGCGCGCGAGGTGTTGGCGGACCGCCCACGCGGTCATCGCGTCGAGCTCTCCGTCCAGGAAGTCGCTCAGCGCCGGCAGCACGCGCGCGCACCCCGCGTCTCCCTCCATGGCCGCAGGTCGGGCTTCGCTCACGGGCACGGGTCGCAGAAGTACCGCCGGCGTTAGCAAGCCTCGGCGATTCGCTTGGCCTTCCATCATGACGGAGTAGAGAGTGCGTGGCCTCACGCTTCCGCCGTCCGACGGAAGCGCGACCTGCGTCTTGGTCGTTCCCGTGCGCGCCTTGCCCGCCCCGGGCCGATCTGATACCCCATTCGAGCCTCAGGCGAGCGCCGTAAATTTCACCAAGTTTTTCGGACGTTTAGCCCCTCCTTCGGCGCCCCGTCCGGACCACGGCGACCATGCTCTTCGACTGGCTCTACGGTCTCTTCTCCAACGACCTCGCGATCGACCTCGGGACCGCGACGACGCTGATCTACGTCAAGGGACGCGGCATCGTCAGCTGCGAGCCCTCGGTCGTCGCCGTGCAGGCGGACCCGCGGGGCGGCAAGCGAGTGCTCGCCGTCGGCACCGAAGCGAAGGAGATGCTCGGCCGCACGCCGGGGTCCATCCAGGCCGTTCGGCCGCTCCGCGACGGCGTCATCGCGGACTTCGAGATCACGGAGGCGATGCTTCGCTACTTCATCAGCCGCGCTCACGATCGGCGCACGCTGGTGAAGCCTCGCATCATCATCTGCGTGCCCTTCGGCATCACCGAGGTGGAGAAGCGCGCGGTGAAGGAGAGCGCCGAAGGGGCCGGTGCGCGCGAGGTCTACCTCATCGAAGAGCCCATGGCGGCGGCCATCGGCGCGGGGCTCCCGATCACCGAGCCGAGCGGCAACATGGTCGTCGACATCGGCGGTGGCACCACCGAGGTCGCGGTCATCAGCCTCGCGGGCATCGTCTACTCGCAGAGCGTGCGCGTCGGCGGCGACAAGATGGACGAGGCGATCGTCGCGTACATGAAGCGCAAGTACAATCTGCTCGTCGGCGAGCAGAGCGCCGAGCGCGTGAAGTGCGACATCGGCACGGCGCATTCCGACGGCGAGACGACGACCATGGAGGTCAAGGGGCGCGACCTCGTGGCCGGCGTTCCGAAGACGGTGCTCGTCAACGGCGACGAGATCCGCGAGGCCCTGAGCGAGCCGATCAACGCCATCGTCGAGGCCGTGATGACCGCCCTCGAGCGCACGCCGCCGGAGCTGAGCGCCGACATCGTCGACAAGGGCATCGTGCTCACGGGCGGCGGGGCGCAGCTCCGCAACCTCGACGTGCTCCTCCGTGAAGAGACGGGGCTCCCGGTCATGGTGTCCGACGACCCGGTGAGCGCCGTCGTGCTCGGGTCGGGTAAGACCCTCGACCACCTCGACCTCCTCAAGGAAGTCACCATCGCCTGAGGCGCGCCTGCGGGGAGTCGCAGCCGCCGATTGGACGGCGCGCGGCTCGGGCGATAGCTCTGGGAACCAGGTTCCATGAGCACCTTTCGCCGATTCCGGGACGCCATGCTCTGCGTGGCCTTCCTGGTGCTGCCCTTCCTCTTCCTCCGCGCCAACCTCGAGGACCCCTCGGAGCCCGGCGTGGTCGACGGCTTCTTCCTGCGCATCAGCGCGCCGCTCCAGTGGGCGGCCACGGAGGCGGCGGACGCGGTCAGCGAGGTCCTCGAGGACTACACCTACCTCGTCGACGTGAAGGCCGAGGCCGAGCGCATGCGCCTCGAGAACGTGCAGCTCCGGGAGGAGGCGCGGCTCCTCCGGCGCCAGGCCGGCGAGAATCGTCGGCTCCGTGAGCTGCTCCGGCTCCGGGAGCGGCTCGGCCAGGAGACGATCACTGCAAAGGTGATCGGCAGGGAGGTCTCCCCTTTCTTCCGCGTCGTGCGGCTCCGCCTCGACCGCGGTCTCCGCGACCGCGTGCGTCCGGGCATGGCCGTGGTCAGCACCGAGGGCCTGGTCGGACAGGTGCGGAACGCCTTCGGCCGGAACGCGGACGTGACCTTGACCGTCGACCGGGAGAGCGCCGTCGACGTCATCCTCCAGCGCACGGGCGCGCGCGGCGTCCTCCGCGGCACGGGCGAGACCAACCGCTACCTCTGCCGCATCCAGTACCTCCAGCGCGGTGACGAGGTGGAGGTGGGCGACGAGCTCTATACGTCGGGCCTCGGGCGCCGCTTCCCCGAAGCCGTGCTTGTGGGCCGCGTGGTGCGCGTCGAGCGCCAGGAGTTCGGCCTCTACCAGGAGGCGGAGGTCGTGCCCTCCGTCGACTTCTCGCGCCTCGAAGAGGTGCTCGTGCTCACCACCGGCGCGCGGGAGGACTCGGTGGGCCCGGGCTACGGCGACGGAGCGGAGGAGTGAACGCGCCGACGCGAGATCTGGCGCTCCTCGCCTTCGGCTTCGCGCTCCTCGTACTTCAGACGACGGCCCTCGCGCCGCTCTTCGTGCCGCCCTTCACGCCCAACCTGCTGCTGCCGCTGGTGGTCTTCCTCGGCGTGGTCCAGGACCTGCCGATCGCCCGGGGCGCGCTCATGGCCTTCGTCCTCGGCTACCTGATGGACCTCTTCGGGGGAAGCTCCATGAGCGTGCAGACGTTCCTCTTCGTGGCGCTCTTCCTCCTGGCCCGCGGCGCCGGTCTCCGGCTCTTCCTCCGGAACCCGGGCTTCCAGTTCATGCTCACCTTCGTGCTGGCCCTCCTCGTGGGCGCAGCCACGCTCGCGCTCCGGGCCATCTTCGGCCAGCCGGCGGCCTTCGCGTCCGGGAGCGCCTTCGGTGCGGCGCGGGGCCTGCTCGTACCGGCGGTCACGACGGCAGCCGTGGCGCCGCTGGTCTTCCCGCTGACGCAGCGGCTCTGGACGGGCCTCGGCCGAGGCCGGGACGAGGCGGCGGCGGCATGAGCCAGCTTCTCAGCCCCCGCCGCGAGGTCGGTGAGTTCCGCAAGCGCTACAAGTGGATGGGGCTCGTCGTTTTCCTCGTCTTCGGCGGCCTCATCGCGTGGATGGGCGTGCTGCAGGTCGCCCAGGGAGAGGACTGGCAGGCCGCGTCCCGCGAGAACATCACGCGCACCATCCGGCTCCCGGCCACGCGCGGGCTCATCCGCGACGTGCGCGGCCGGGTGATCGCCGAGAACCGGCCGAGCTACGTCGTCTACGTGACGCCACAGCTCCTGCAGGAGGGCGACCGGACGCGCATCGAGGAGCTCATGAGCCTCGACGAGGCGGCGCGCGCGCGCTTCCGCGAGCGCCTCGACGCGGTGCCGCCGCGGCGGCGGACCCATCAGATCCCGATGTTCCGGGACATCGACCGGGACCAGCTCGCGGCCCTCGAGACCCACTCGATCGACCTGCCGGCGCTGGACGTCGTCGCCCGGCCACTACGCACCTACCCCTTCGGCGTCCTCGGGGCCCACGCCGTCGGCTACCTGAACGAGGTCAGCGCCGAGGATCTCGCGCGCCTCGATGAGGAGGGCCGCGAGGGCTACGGCGCCGGCGACCGCATCGGACGCACCGGCGTCGAGCGCGCCCACCAGGAGGAGCTCCGCGGTCGCCGCGGCTTCCGTCGCGTGCTCGTGGACGCGCGCGGGCGGCGGCCGGATGGGGCCCTGCTCATGGGCCGTACGGAGGAAGAGGTGCACCGGCCCGAGCCCGGCCACGATCTGGTGCTCACGCTCGACATGGAGCTCATGCGCGCGGCGCAGCGCGCCTTCGGCGGGCACCCGAGCGGCGCCGCGGTCGTCGTCGACGTGAACGACGGCTCCATCCGCGCGCTCTACTCGAAGCCGGCCTACGACCCGAACGACATGTCGGGCGGCATCAGCCACGACGACTACGGCGTGCTCCGGGACAACCCCTTCCGGCCGCTCATCGACAAGACCATCTTCGATTCGTGGTTCCCGGGGTCGACCTTCAAGCCCATCAGCGCGCTCGCGGCGCTCGGCGACGCCGTGCTCGACCCCTCGCAGCGCGTCGAGTGCGTGGGCTTCTACGAGATCGGCCGGCAGCGCATGCGCTGCACGTCGGCGCACGGCGACGTGGACATGAGCCAGTCGCTCGTCCAGTCGTGCAACGTCTACTTCTACAAGCTCGCCGAGCAGGTGGGCCTCGAGCGTCTCAATCGCTACGCGCGCCTCTTCGGTCTCGGGGAGCGCACGGGCGTCGGCATCAACAGCGAGGCCCGGGGCTTCCTGGCGACGCGCGAATGGTACCAGGAGCGCTTCGGGCGCTTCCGCGTCGGCTACACGCTCAACACGGCCATCGGCCAGGGCAACACGCGGACGACGCTGCTTCAGCTCGCGCTCGCCTACGCGGCGCTCGCCAACGGCGGCACGCTCTACGAACCGCGCCTCATCGAGAGCGTCCGCGAGCCCGACGGAACGCTCGTGCGGGAGTCGCAGCCGCGGGTGCGCCGACGCCTCGACCTCAGCGAGGCGCACCTCGCCTACGTGAACGAAGCCCTGAACGGCGTGGTCAACGAGCCCAACGGCACGGCCTACGAGGTGCGCCTCGGGGGCGTCGACGTGAGCGGTAAGACGGGCACGGCCGAGATCGCGCCGGGGACGCCGCGGGCGAACCTCGACCCCGCGCAGGCCTGGTACTTCAACCGCAGCCACGCCTGGTTCGCCGGCTTCGCGCCCGCGGCCGCCCCGGAGGTCGCCATCGTGGTCCTCGTCGAGCACGGCGGCGCGGGCGGCAAGGCCGCGGCTCCCATCGGGCTCCAGGTGCTCGAGGATTACCTCGGCGGCCCCACGACCACGGCACGGAACGCGCGGCCGCGCAGCGGAAGTGGGGCGAGGTAATGGCCCTCGTCCGCAGCTTCCGGGACCAGTTCGACTGGCCGCTCTTCGTCGCGGCGAGCGCCATCGCCGTGCTCGGCGTCATCAACCTCTACAGCGCCTCGAGCGCGCTCGGGGCACAGTCCGACGTCTACCTCACGCAGATCTACTGGCTGACCCTCGGCGCCGTGGCCGCCATCTTCGTGGTCGCCGTCGACTACCGCGCCTACGAGCGCAACGCCTGGGTGATCTACGGCGGCGGCGTCGTCCTGCTCGTGCTCGTCTTCCTGCTCGGGCGGAGCATCCGCGGCTCGACGCGGTGGATCAGCCTCGGCGGCTTTTCGCTTCAGCCAAGCGAGCTGATGAAGCTCTTTCTCATCGTGGCGCTCGCGAAGTACCTGCATCACGACCCGAAGCAGGACGGCCGAACGCGCAAGGACCTCGTGGTGCCCGGGCTCATCCTCGCGGTGCCCATGGGGCTCATCCTGCTTCAGCCGGACCTCGGCACGGCGCTCATCTGCGCGTTCATCTTCGGCACCATCATGGTGCTCACGAACCTCAAGCTGCGCTCGCTCGCGACGCTCGCGGCCTTCTTCATCGCGAGCGCGCCGGCGACGTGGTTCTACCTCCTGAAGGACTACCAGAAGGAGCGCATCACGGCGTACCTGGACCGGCTTCAGGGCAACGAGGCCGACATCCTCGACACGGGCTGGCACACGCACCAATCGCTCGTCGCCATCGGGAGCGGGGGGCTGACGGGCAAGGGGCTCTTGCGCGGCACCCAGAACCAGTTACGCTTCCTCCCGGACCAGCACTCGGACTTCCCCTTCGCCGTCTGGGCCGAGGAGCACGGCTTCCTGGGCAGCGCGCTGGTCCTGGGCCTCTACCTCTTCATCGTGCTCTGGGGCCTCAAGATCGCGTCGCAGGCCAAGGACCGCTTCGGCGCCGTCTGCAGCGTGGGCGTGAGCGCGATGATCTTCTGGCAGGCCATGATCAACGTCGGCATGGTCAGCGGGCTCCTCCCCGTGGTCGGCATGACGCTCCCGCTCTTCAGCTACGGCGGCTCGTCCGTGCTGACGACGATGATGGGCCTCGGCTTGCTGATGAACATCAGCATGCGCCGCTTCAACTATTGAAGCGGCGGGCCGCGCGGATCAGTCGCCCAGCAGCGCGTCCACGGCGAGGCGCCTTCCCGCCAGCTCGGGGAGCTCGACGGAGTCGCCGCGCCCCAGCAGCTGGGTCTCCCCGTAGCCGTCGTGGCCCGGCCGCAGATGCACCACCACGCTCTCCGCGGGCAGGTCGATACGCCAGTAGACGGGCACCCCGGCGCGCGCGTAGCGACCGGCCTTCGCGCGGTCGCGCGCTTGGCTCGTCTGACTCACCTCCACCAGCAGCACCACGTCCGAGGGTGTCGGGAGGCGTGTGCGGTAGACGCCGAGGCTCCCCCGGCAAAGGACGAGGTCGGGCTCCGGCAGCGACACGTCGTCCAGGCGAAAGGACGTGTGGTCGAAGGCGCATGCGACGTCCGCGTACATCCGAAGGAGCACGTCACGAAGCCAGGCGGTCATGAAGGCGTGGCCGGGCCCCTGCGGGCTCATGGGGTAGAGCGCCCCGCCGAGCAGCTCCACGCGCTCGTCCGCGAGCAGCCCGGCCTCGACCATGCGCAGCACTTCGTCGGCCGTGAGCGGCCGCGGGGCTCCGAACCCGGGAACGTCCTCCTCGATGCGCGCCTGCATGGCACCTCCAGCATAGCGCCGCCCGTCTCGGGCGCGCGCGCCGCCGGTTGCGTCGCCCCCGGCTGCCGCGTGCGGAGCTTCCTCGCCTCTCCGCCGGCCAGGACGTACTACCCTCCGGGGTCGTGCCGCCCTGGGCCGAGCACATCACCATGGTCGGGAGCGTGGGCCTCGTCGTCGCGGCCCTGCTCCTGCTGTCGCTTCCCTTCGTGCTCCAGAAGGACGAGCGCGCCCGCATCCGTCTGCCCTTCGCCCTCTTCCTCGTGCACCTGGGGCTCGTGGCCGTGCGCTCGGTCGTCCCCGCCGAGATGCGCGAGACGGACCGGCTCATCGTGGTGCTCGAGGTCTTCTTCCTCTTCGGCACCATCACCCGGAGCGCCTACCTCCTGCTGCTTCATGCGCTCGTGGTCCGGACCCTCGGGCAGGAGCCGCCGAAGATCGTCCGGGACCTGCTGCAGGCGCTCCTCTGGACCGGGGTCCTGCTCCTCACGCTGAACGCGGCGGGCGTCTCCCCGACCTCGATCCTGACGACTTCGGCGCTCCTCACGGCGGTCATCGGCCTCTCGCTCCAGGACACGCTGGGCAACCTCTTCGCCGGGCTGGCGCTCCAGCTTCAGGCGCCCTTCCGCGTCGGCGACTGGATCGCCTTCGACGACGACGAGCGCCACTGGGGCCGCGTCGTCGAGATGAACTGGCGCGCGGTGAAGGTCGTGACCCTCGAGCAGGTCGAGATGGTCGTGCCGAACGGCGCCCTCGCGAAGACGGCGCTCACCAACTTCACCGCGCCGTCCCCGGCGGCTCGCCGTCGCGTCACGGTCTTCGCGGCGCCGGAACGCTCGCCGGAAGAGGTGACGACGGCGCTGCTCGAAGCCCTCGGCGACGTCGAGGGTATCGCCCGGAGGCCGGCCCCGGACGTTCTGCTGCGCGCGTTTCACGAGCGCGGCATCGAGTACGAGCTGCGCTACTTCGTGGAGGTCTTCGGGAGCCGCGAGGAGGTCGACGCGGCCGTGCGCGCGCGTGTCTGGTACACGCTCCAGCGGGCCGGCATCGAGGTGCCGGCGCCGCGGCGCACGGTGACGCTCCACGAGGTGACCGAGGCGACGCGGGAGCACGACGCCGAGCACGCCGTCGAGTTCCGCGAGAGCGCGCTCCACGGCATCGACTTCCTCGCCCACCTGCCCGACGCGGCGCTGCATTCGCTCGCCGAGAGCGCGGAGACCCGGCTCTTCGCCCCCGGGGAGCGCATCGTCCGCGAGGGCGACGCGGGCGAGGAGCTCTTCGTCATTCGTCGCGGCGAGGTGTGCATCGAGATCGGTCCCCGGCACCGCGAGGTCGCCCGCGTGGGGCCCGGGCAGTTCTTCGGCGAGATGTCCCTCATGACCGGGGAGGAGCGCCGCGCCACCGTGCGCGCCGCGCGCGAGACGGAGCTCCTCGCCCTCGACCGCACGTGTCTGCAGCCCGTGCTCGAGTCCCAGCCGGAGCTGGCGCAGAAGATCAGCGAGGTCCTCGCCGAGCGTCGCCGCAACCTCGACGAAAGCGCGGTGATGGACGCCGCCATGAGCTACGCCGACCAGAGCCGGGACAGCCTTCTCATCCTCGACCGGATCAAGAAGTTCTTCAGCCTCGGCGGAGATTGATCGGTCCGCCATTCGGCCGCGGGATCCCGAAAAACCGCGCCGGATCCAGAAAAACGCGAGGTGCGCGCGTTTTTGGATCCGCCGCGAGGCCCCTTGCGAAGCTAGGTCTCCCAGGGCGTCGCGAGGCCCCTGGTGGAACCGGTAAACGATGGATCTCGACGTCCCCCGCCCGCTCCTCGTGCCCGTCGCCGCGGGCTCCGCCCTCCCTGCGGAATCCACCGGGGCTCCCGAACGCGGCCGCCTCCAGCGTCTCTTGAGCGCGCCGGCGACCACGCTCCCGCTCCCGGCGCTCACCGAGCTCACGGCGGCGGTCGCCTCGCTCGCCCGCGGCGCGAAGCGCAAGGTGCTGCTGCCCGTGGCCGCGGAGCCCGTCGAGCTGGCCCTGCTCCGCGTCGGGGCCACGGTGCGCGTGAGCGCCTATGAGATCGGCGCCGCCCCGGAAGTCCTGCAGCGTGATCATCCGGTCGCCCTCGAGGCGCTCCTCGCCGCGGCCGCGGCGGCGTGTGCCGAGCACGCGGAGGAAGCAACGGATGCGGCCACGCGCGGCATTCGTGCGCGCATCGCGGACCGCGCGATGGGGCTCGGCGTGGTCCCGGACGCCTGGACGCCGCCGGCACCCGTCGTGACGCGCGGAGGCGCCGAGAGCGCGGGCCGGGGACCGCTCGCCTTCGGCTTCGAGGCACGGATCCCCACGAGCGAGCCGACGAAGACCGCCGGCGGCGCGGCTCGCGCCGACGTGCACGCGCTCCTCTTCGACGGGGAGCTCTGGGCCTTCGTGCGCGGGCGCCGGCTGCAGCTCGGCCAGGGGCCGATCTTCCTCCCGGTGCAGCGCATGGTCGTGGCGCTCCGCGCGCTCCTCGACGCCTGGGTGACCGGGCGCGGCACGACGCTCCGCCTCCGCGCCGGCCATTTCTCCATCGGCCTGCGCTACGAGCCGCGGGGCGAGGTCGGCGGGTGCGTGGAGCTTCGCCTCGGGAGCCGCGCCGGCGAGCTGCGTGCGGCGTCCCTCGAGGTAACGGAGGTGGCGAGGCCCGTGTTGAGCGTGGCCGACGCGCGTCTGCGCGCGCTCCTCGGTGCGGAGCGCACGCAGCGCGGGAACCTCCGTGTCACCGCGCTCCGCGAGGAGGTGCGCGCCCTCCGGCGCGTGCTCGCGGACCACGCACGGCAGCGCGGCTTCGTGAACGCCGACCCGGAGGCGCTCCGCGCGGCCGCTCCGCCCGTGGCGCCGAGCGCGACGGAGGCGCCGGCCGTGGCCGCCTCCGCGCGCTGGGAAGAACGCTGGCGCGTGGACCTCGAGGGTCTCGACGCGGCGGCGGTCTGGTACTGCGGCGATCGGCTCGTGGTGGCCACGCCGCAGCACACGGT
>CALCTH010000691.1 GCA_937893795.1 uncultured Myxococcales bacterium
CGCGGAGAGCGCGCCCTTCCTCGCGACCTCCCGCGCGCACTTCGAGCGGCGCCTCGCCGTGAACCTCACGGGGGCCTTCCTCCCGGCGCAGGTGCTCGCACGCGGCATGGTGGAGCGGGGCATCGGCCGGCTGCTCTTCGTCGCGTCGACGGCTGGTCTCGTGGGCTACCCCTACGTCGCGGCGTACTGCGCCGCGAAGCACGGCGTGGTCGGCCTGGCGAAGGCGATCGGCAAGGAGCTCGCGGGGAGCGGCGTGACCGCGAACGCGCTCTGCCCCGGCTACGTGGAGACCCCCATGCTCGAGCGCACAATCGCCAATATCGTCGCCACCACCGGCCGCGACGAGGCGAGCGCGCGCAAAGCGCTGCTCCGGCAGACGCCCCTCGGTCGCTTCACGGCACCCGAAGAAGTCGCGGCGGCGGCGCTCTACCTCGCGAGCGACGCGGCCGCCGCCGTGACGGGCACCACGCTCTCCCTGAGCGGCGGCGAGGTATGAACGGCTCATGACGGTCACGGCACGGGCCATGGCGGGGCTTCAGCCCGCGCACTTCGACTGGCGCATGGAGGGCCGGGTGGCGGTGGTTCGCCTCCGTCGCCCGGAGCGGAAGAACCCGCTCACCTTCGAGAGCTACGCCGAGCTGCGAGACACCTTCCGCGATCTGAGCCACGCGGACGACGTGCGCGCCGTCGTGCTGGCGCCCAACGAGGGCAACTTCTGCTCCGGCGGCGACGTGCACGACATCATCGGTCCACTCGTGGCCATGAAGAACGCCGGCGACATGAAGGGGCTCCTGGCCTTCACGCGCATGACCGGCGACCTCGTGAAGGCGATGATTGCCTGCCCCCAGCCCATCGTCGCCGCCGTCGACGGCGTATGCGTGGGCGCCGGCGCCATCTTGGCCATGGCGAGCGACCTCCGCTTCGGCACGCCGCGGGCGAAGACGGCCTTCCTCTTCACGCGGGTAGGCCTCGCCGGCTGCGACATGGGCGCCTGCGCGATGCTGCCACGCATCATCGGCCAGGGCCGCGCCGCCGAGCTCCTCTACAGTGGCCGCTCCATGGCCGCCGACGAAGGCGAGCGCTGGGGCTTCTTCAACCGGCTCTGCGACCCCGCGGACGTCGAGGCCAGCGCCATCGCCTTCGCCACGCGGCTCGCCGAAGGCCCGAGCTTCGCCCACGGCATGACCAAGACCATGCTGCGCCAGGAGTGGTCCCTCGGGCTCTTCGAGGCGATCGAGAGCGAGGCCCAGGCGCAGGCCCTCTGCATGCAGACGCAGGACTTCGAGCGCGCCTACCATGCTTTCGTGAAGAAGGAGCGCCCCACCTTCGAGGGCGACTAGAGGATTCGTCGATGCCGGACGCGAGCTTCTTGAGCTGGCCCTTCTTCGAGGACCGACACCGCGCCTTCGCCGAGGAGCTCGAGGCCTGGGCGGGCCAGCATCTCGGCCATGCACACGGAGAGTCGGTGGCCGAGAACGACGCCGCCTGCCGGCAGCGGGTCCGCGCCCTCGGCGACGGGGGCTGGCTGCGCGCGACGGCGCCGGATCCCGATGCCGCCGAAGGGGACCCCGCGGCGCGCCTCGACGTGCGCACGATCTGCCTCGCCCGCGAGATCCTCGCGCGCCACGACGGCCTCGCGGACTTCGCCTTCGCGATGCAGGGCCTCGGCATGGGCGCGGTGAGCCTCTTCGGTACGGCGGAGCAGCGCGCCGTGCTCCGCCGGACGCGGGCCGGGGACGCCATCGCCGCCTTCGCGCTCAGCGAGCCGCGCTCGGGCTCGGACGTCGCGAACCTCGAGACCCGTGCGACGCGCGACGGCGAGGGCTGGGTGCTCGAGGGCGAAAAGACCTGGATCAGCAACGGCGGCATCGCCGACCTCTACGTGGTCTTCGCGCGCACGAGCGACGAAGGAGCCCGCGGTCTCACGGCCTTCTTGATGCCGGGCGACGCCCGCGGCCTCGAGGTCGCCGAGCGCCTCGAGGTGATGGCACCGCACCCGCTCGCGAGGCTTCGCCTGAGCGGGGTGCGCCTCCCGGACGCGGCGCGGCTGGGCCCCATCGGCGCGGGCTTCAAGGTCGCCATGAGCGTCCTCGACGTCTTCCGCTCGAGCGTCGGAGCCGCGGCCCTCGGCTTCGCGCGCCGGGCCCACGACGAAGCCCTCGAGCGCGCGAGCACGCGCGAGCTCTTCGGCGGGCCGCTCAGCGACCTCCAGATGGTACAGGGGCACCTCGCAGACATGGCGCTCGGCATCGACGCTTCGGCGCTCCTCATCTACCGCGCCGCCTGGACGAAGGACCGGGGCGCCGCCCGCGTGAGCCGGGAGGCGGCCATGGCCAAGCTCCACGCGACGGAAACGGCGCAGCAGATCATCGACGCGGCGCTCCAGCTCCACGGCGGCGACGGCGTCCGCAAGGGTACGCCCGTCGAGGCGCTCTACCGGGAGATCCGCGCGCTCCGCATCTATGAGGGCGCGAGCGACGTGCAGAAGGTGATCATCGCGCGCCAGGCCCTCGCCGCGCACCGAGGCAGGGCGTGAGCGCGACACCCTTCACCTTCCGGATGGCCCAGCCCATCACCTTCGAGCACGTCGACCCGGCGGGCTGGGTCTTCTACCCGCGCTACGCGCTCTTCGTGAACGCCGCGGTCGAGCGGGCCTTCGGCGAAGGCCTCGGCTGGCCCTGGGACCGCATGCACTTCGAGGAGCGGCTCGGCGTGCCGACCGTCGACCTTCAGATGCGCTTCCGTAAGCCGACGCGCTTGAGCGAGGTGCTCGACGTGACGCTTCGCTGCGAGCAGGTGGGAACGAGCTCGGTGACGCTCGTGGTGGACATGCGCGTCGCCGGCGAGGCGAGCCCACGCGTGGAGGCGCGGGTGGTCCTCGTGCACGTGGCGCTCGGCGACCCGCCCGGGAAGCGCCCGTGGCCGGCGCCCGTCGCCGCCCGGCTTCGCGGAGAGCCCGCATGAAGACGCTGCATCCGGAGGGGTGGAAGCCCGCCAAGGGCTACGCGAACGGCATCGCCGCGCGGGGGACGCTCGTCTTCGTCGCCGGACAGATCGGCTGGGACGCCGACCAGCGCCTCGTGGGCGACGGCTTCGTGGCGCAGGCGCGGCAGGCCCTGAGCAACGTCGGCGCCGTCGTCGCCGAGGCTGGCGGCCTGCCGGAGCACGTCGTGCGGCTCACCTGGTACGTCGTGGACAAGGCGGAGTACGAAGGCGCCGCGCGGGCCCTCGGCGAGGCCTACCGCGAGGTCCTCGGGCGGCACTTCCCGGCCATGACCCTCGTCGAGGTCGCGGCGCTGCTCGAGCCCGGCGCCAAGGTGGAGATCGAGGCGACGGCCGTGGTGCCGGACCCCTTCATCGACCCTGCGTCGGCCTGAGCGCGGCCTCATGGGACGCGCGGAGGTACCCTCCGGCCATGGCATCGAGGGGCCGCGTAGACGGGCGCGTCGTCGTCCACACTCGAGGGTTCGGCTTTCTGCAGCTCGACGACGAGGTCCCCGCACCGGGGGGCGGTGACCTGGTGGGCTCGGCGTTCATCGCCCCGCCGGACCTGAACGCTTTCCTGGCGGGGGACCGCGTCTCGGCGGCGCTCGTGCGCGGCAAGCATCAGAAGTGGCAGGCCACGGAGCTTCGCCTGGAAGGCCGGGAGCGCGACGCGCTCTACGGCGAGGTCGTGCTCCGCCAGGGGCGCCCGCACCTGCGCGTCGATCGCATGGTCGCCAACACGGATTGGCCCCTGGCGGGAGACGCGAAGTTCGAGACGGGCGCGCGCGTCGTGGGCCGCGCGGAGGGACGCGAGGTCGTGGACGTGCGCCGGGTCCCGGAGGCCGACGCGAGCCTCGAGCGCGTCGTGGCGCGCTACGGGATCCGGCGACGCTACCCGCCCGCCGTCGAGGCACAGGCTCGGAAAGCGCCGGCGCTCGACCCGGCGGGCCGTCGCGATCTCCGCGACCTCGTCACCGTCACCATCGACGCGCCGCAGAGCCGGGACCTCGATGACGCGCTCAGCGTGATCCCCGCGGGTCCGGACGGAGCGCTCCGCGTGCTGGTGTCCATCGCCGACGTGGACGCCTACGTGCCCGCCGGGTCGCCCGCCGCCGTCGAGGCGCGGCGCCGGGGGACGAGCGTGTATCTCGCCGGCGAGGTGCTCCCCATGCTGCCCGCCACGCTGAGCGAGGACGCGCTGAGCCTCCTCGAAGGGGTGGACCGGCCCGCGATGACGGCCGAGCTGCGCCTCGACGCCGAGGGCGAGGTCACGGCCACGGACCTCTACCCGAGCCGGATCCGCTCGACGCGGCGCCTCAGCTACGCCGGCGTGGCCCGCTTCCTCGAGGAAGAGGAGCCCGGGGACTACGACGCAGCGATCCAGGAGACGCTGCGCTGGCTCCGCACGGCCGCGGCGCGCCTCGGCGCCGTCCGCCGAGCCCGGGGCGGCGTCACGCTGCTCCGCGAGGAGGCCAAGGTCCGCTTCGACGAGGCGACGGGGGAGCCGACGTCCGTCGTCGCGCGGAAGGACACGACGGCCCACCAGCTCATCGAGCGGCTCATGGTCGCCGCCAACGAAGCCGTCGCGCGGTGGCTCGTGGACCGGGGCCTGCCCGGCATCTTCCGGACGCACGGGATGCCCGACGGATCGCAGGTCGAGCGCCTCGAGGACTCGCTCCGCCACCTCGGCTTCGCGGCGGGGCTCCCGCAGGGGGAGGACGCCGCGCTCACGCCACGGGGTCTGGCCGCCATCGAGGCGCAGGTGGCCCCTGGCGGCGCGGGGGCGCGCGCGTCGGCGCTCGATACGGTCCTCCGTCGTGTGCTGGGCCCGGCCACCTACACCACCGAGCCCGGGCTCCACTTCGGGCTCGCGGCGCCGCTCTACCTCCACTTCACGTCGCCCATTCGGCGCTATGCGGACCTGGCGGTGCACCGCGTCGTGAAGGCGTTTCTCCGGGGGGAGCGCGACCTCCACCGTCAGAGCGAGGCGCTCACGGAGACGGCGGCGCACGTGCAGGGGTGCATGCGGCGGGCCGCGAAGGCCGAGGCAGAGCGCCTCCGCATGGTCGCGGCGCGCCACTTCCACGGCCGCATCGGCGAGCGCTTCGCCGGTCACGTGAGCGCCGTGAAGCCCTTCGGGCTCATCGTGCAGCTCGGGGGCACCGGCGTGAGTGGCTCGATCCAGGCCGAAGCCCTCCCCGGCGGGCCCTTCGAGGTCGGGCCCGCGCGACATCGCTTCGAGGGCGAGAGCCGCACCTTCACCGTGGGCGAGCCGCTGAACGTCGAGGTGCGCGGCGCGGACGACGCGCTCGGGCGCATCGATCTCGCGCTCGTGGAATGAGCGCGGACCTCAGTCCGTGTTGTAGACCCAGAAGCCCTCGGCGCGGACGCCGTGCCAGCCCGCCGGAAGGCTCGGGTCGCCCCAGCGGAAGAGGAAGCGCGCGTCGACGGGGGCCAGGTTGGTACAGCCGTGGCTGCGGACCGCCCCGAAGCCGTCGTGCCAGTAGGCCCCATGGAGCGCGAAGGAGCGGTGGTAGTACATGGTCCAGGGGACCTCGGCGACGTCGTAAGGGCCGTCGACGGGATCCTCGCCGCGCATGCTGGTGCTCACGTAGGCGTGGCGCACCCGGTAGAGGCCGGCCGGCGTCTCGTAGCCCTCGCGGCCCGATGCGACGAGCGTCGCGAAGACGGGCAGGTCGCCTTCGTAGGCCACGAGCACCTGCTCCCGGAGATCGACGTGCACCCAGCGCGCGCGCGCCGGGACACCCCGCGGGCGGGGTACGAGGCGGGCGATGCGCACGTCGGCCGCGCGGAGCGCGAACGCGCCCTGGGACCCGGGCAGGACGACGCGCACCAGCTCCCCCGCCATGCCGCGCACGGGCGCCCGCGCATATTTGTCCGCCGTTCCGATGGGCTGCGCGACGTCGCCGCTGAAGGCGTGCAGCCGCGCGTCCTCCGCGAAGACGAAGGCCATCGGCAACGTGAGGCCCTCGGGCGCAGAGGCCCCGTGGAGCGCCGTCGGCTCCGCGGGAGCCACGAAGCGGGCCTCGACGAGCTCGCCGCGCACGGTGCGCACGTAGCGAATACCCTCGTGCTCCACCTCGCCGCCGATGGCGACGAAGTAGTCGCCATCGAGGCGCGTGGCGAGCCCGGGCAGCGAGGAGCCGTCTTCGAGCCGGGCGCGCTGGCTCCGGTTCGGCAGGGCCGTGAAGCGGTAGGCGCCGCGGTCGACGACCGCCGCGTAGCGATAGGGCATCACCCTATCGAGCGCGGCCGGCGGCGGGTCCGGCGGCGCGCTCGGCCGGGCCTCGAAGGCGGAGAAGCCCCAGCCCGTGCACACGTAGCCCGCCTCGCCCCGCGCCCCGGTCACGCGGAGCCATTGGCCATCACAGGCGGCATCGCGGCCCAGCCGCTCGGCGGGGAGCACGGTCCCCCGGCGCACGGTACCCCGGCCATAGCGGGTCTGGCGGCCGCTGAAGAGCGGGGCGTCGTGCGCCCGCGCGCGTACCCAGGCGTCCGCCGCTTCGGGCCTCGGCGCCGGAACGAAGGGGGCGAGCGCGAGCCCCGGCGGAGCCGGGACGAAGCTGAGGCGAACCGCGCCCTCCGCGTCCCCGTCCGCCGCGCCGGTCGGCTGGGCGTCGTCGGCGTGCGAGCTCGCCCCCTCGGTCCCGGCGTCCGGCGGCGCCACCGCCGTGCCGTCCGGTTCCACGACGTCTTCGGCGGCGTCTTCCGCGAGGACGGGCGACGACGCGAGGCCGAGCGCGAGGGCGATGCCGAGGCGACGCACGCAGAGGTCATGTGGTGCGCCGTCGCGCGCGGCAACGGCCGGCCCGGCGGGGGGCTCGGTGCCCGCTTGGCGTTTTCCACCGCGGAGATCTGGTGTCCCCGCCGCGGCGTACTATGTGGGCTGGGTGATGCCGGTCGCCGCGCGCTCCCTCCTCCTCTCGACGCTCACGCTCCTCCTCGCCTGCGCCTCGCCCAGCGAGCGCTTCGCGGACGCCCTCGCGTCCGGCGACGTCGAGGCCCTGAAGGCGGCCCTCGCCGGTGGAGCCGACGTGAACGAGCGCATCGAGCGCCTCGCGCCCCTCTGCATCGCCCTCGACCGCCGGGCCGGGAAAGCGGTCATCGACCTCCTCCTCGAGGCGGGAGCCGATCCCCGGGGCCGCTGCCGCGGCGGCGGCGCGACCATGAGCGTGGCTGCCGCGGCGGGAGACGTCGCCGCCGCCCAGACCCTCCTCGAGGCCGGCGCTCGCCTCGAAGCGACGAGTCACCTCGGCGAGACGCCGCTCTTCGCCGCCTCCTGCCGGGGCCACCTCGACATGGTCACCTTCCTGCTCGACGCCGGCCACGCGCATGGCCGGAACCAGCGCACCGACGCGCGCACACCCATCGGCTGCGCCAACTTCCGTGGCCACGCCGAGGTGAGCGAGCTGCTCGCCGAGCGCGTCGAGGTAGAGCCGGACCCCATCCCGGCCCCGGGCGGCGGTCACGAAGGGCACAACCACTAGCCGGCCTGCGGGTGCATGCCTTGCGCCGCCCGTGGCGAAGCACGAGCATCGCGCCATGGCCAGCCGCCGCCGCCGCGCACGCTTTCAGGACTTCCAGGGCTTCCCGAAGCAGCTCTTCTCGTTCCTTCGTCGCCTGAAGAAGAACAACGAGCGCGAGTGGTTCCAGGCGCACAAAGGCGAGTACGAGGCGCACGTGAAGGCGCCCCTCGAGGCCTTCGTCCGTGAGGCGGAGCCCGAGCTCGGCATGGGGAAGGTGTTCCGCATCTACCGCGACGTGCGCTTCTCGAAGGACAAGTCGCCCTACAAGACCGCCGCCACTGCCGTCTTCGAGAGCCGGGGCTGCGTCTACTACCTCCACCTCGACCCGGGGAGCTTCTTCACGGCGACGGGCAGCTACCAGATGTCCAAGGACCAGCGGCAGCGCTTCTACGAGGCCGTGGTCGACGGCCGGAAGGGCACGAAGCTGGATTCCATCGTCGGTGAGATGGAAGGCGCGGGCTACGAGGTCGGCGGCGAGGAGCTCAAGACCGCGGCGCGGGGCTACCCGAAGGACCACGAACGCGCGCGCTTCCTGCGGCACAAGGGGCTCACGGTCTCCATGACCTGGAAGCCGCTCCCGGCCTGGCTGCATGGACCGGAGGCGGGTCCGAAGCTCATGGAGAGCTACCGGGACGCGCGGCCCTTGAACGCCTGGCTCGAGAAGCACGTGGGGCCGAGCGAGGAGAGCCGGCACCGCTTCGTGAAGAGCTGAGCGAGCCCCGCGGGCTCAGAGCGCCCGGATCACCTTCTCGACGTCGTAGAGCACCGACTCGTCCTCGATGGTCGCGGGCATGTTCCAAGGCATGCCGTCGGCCATCTTGCGGAGCGTGCCGCGGAGCACCTTGCCGCTCCGCGTCTTCGGGAGCTTGTCCACGACGACGGCGTGCTTGAAGGCGGCCACGGGGCCGATCTTCGCGCGCACCTCGGAGATGGCCTCCTTCACCACGTCGTCCCCGCGCGCGCAGCCCGCGTTGAGCACCAGGAGGCCCCAGGGGAGCTGGCCCTTCGTCTTGTCCTGCACACCTATGACGGCGCACTCGGCGACGTCGGGGTGCGCGGCGATGACCTCCTCGAGCGCACCCGTCGAGAGCCGGTGCCCTGCGACGTTGATGACGTCGTCGGTGCGCGCCATCACGTGCACGTAGCCGTCGCCGTCGATGTATCCGGCGTCGGAGGTCGCGTAGTAGCCCTCGAAGCGGGTCAGGTACGTCTCCACGTAGCGGGCGTCGGCGTTCCAGAGCGAGAGCAGCGCGCCCGGCGGCAGCGGCAGCTTCGCGACGAGGTTGCCGATCACGTCGGCCGGTTGGCGCAGGCCCTCGTCGTCGAGGACCTGAAGATCCCAGCCAGGGACGGGCACCGTCGCCGAGCCCGGCTTCACGGGCATGGCCTCGAGGCCGACGAGGTTGGCGGCGATGGGCCAGCCGGTCTCCGTCTGCCACCAATGGTCGACGACGGGGACGCCGAGCACGCGACCGCTCCAGGCGAGCGTGTCGGGGTCGCAGCGCTCGCCGGCGAGGAAGAGCGTGCGGAGCGCCGACGTGTCGTAGTCCTTCACGGCCGAGCCCTCGGGGTCGACGCGCTTGATGGCGCGGAAGGCCGTGGGGGCGGTGAAGAAGACGTTCACGCGGTGGTCTTCGAGCACGCGCCAGAAGGCGCCGGCGTCGGGGGTCCCCACGGGCTTGCCCTCGTACATGACCGTCGTGCAGCGATGGAGCAGCGGGCCGTAGACGATGTAGCTGTGACCCACGACCCAGCCGACGTCGCTGGCGGCCCAGTACACGTCGCCCGGGTGGGCTCCGTAGACGTTGTCCATGGACCAGCGGAGCGCGACGGCGTGGCCGCCATGGTCGCGGACGACCCCCTTCGGCTGCCCCGTCGTCCCCGATGTGTAGAGGATGTAGAGCGGGTGCGTGCTCTCCACGGGCACCGCGGGGTGTGGCTCGACGTCCGCGAGCGCGTCCCCCCAGAGCACGTCTCGGCCGGAGACGAGCGTCGCCTCGAGCTCGGGCCGCTGGAGGATCACGCAGGTCTCGACCGGGTGGGACGCCTCCTCGAGCGCCGCGTCGAGGAGTGGTTTGTAGGCCACCTTCCGCGTTGGCTCGAGGCCGCAGCTGGCCGCGATGACGAGCTTCGGCGCGGCATCGTCGATGCGCGTCGCGAGCTCGTGGGCGGCGAAACCGCCGAACACCACGGAGTGGATGGCGCCGAGGCGAGCGCAGGCGAGCATGGCCACCACTGCCTCCGGCACCATCGGCATGTAGACGATCACGCGGTCGCCCTTGGTCACGCCGAGCTTCGCGAGGGCCCCGGCGAAGAGCGCGACCTCGTCCCGGAGCTCCCGGTAGCTGCGCCGGGTGACCACGGGCGTCGCACCGCCCCGTAGGTTGCCCCCCTGCATGGCGCTGTCGTGCACCAGCGCCAGCTGGTCCCCGTGGCCGTCCTCCACGTGGCGGTCGAGGGCCTCGAAGCAGGTGTTGAGCCTTCCGTCGGGGAACCAGCGGTAGAAGGGCGCCTCGCTGCGGTCGAGCACCGTCCGCGGCGCCTCGAACCAACGCAGCGCGCGCGCGGCGTCTCCCCAAAAGGCCTCCGGATCCGTCGTGGACCGTTCGAAAGCCGCCGCGTAGGCCCGGCGCTGGTCGTCACCCATGCTGCACTCCCATGCTGCGCGCACCCCTGCGCGTCCCTCTTGAGCTACGCGCGCCGGAAGCGTCGGCAATGGCGCCGGGCGCGTCGTCGCATGGGGACGCTAGGCGGCCTCGTCGGCGGCCAAGGCAGCGAGCGCCGCGAGCGGGACCACCTCGAGGGCCTTTTCGTGCGTGGCGGCCAGCAGCACGGGCGGCGCGACGCCGGCGTCGTGCGCTTCGAGCCAGCGGCTCGCGCAAAGGCACCAGCGGTCCCCGGCGCGCAGGCCGGGAAAGGAGTACTCGGGACGGGGCGTGACCAGGTCGTTTCCTCGGACGCGGGAGAAGGCGAGGAAGTCGTCGGTCACGAGGGCACAGACGACGTGACGCCCGCGGTCCGAAGGACCGGTGCGGCAGCAGCCGTCACGAAAGAAGCCCGTTCGCGGGTCGAGTCCGCAGGGGACGAGCGGGTGGCCGAGCACGTTGCGGTCCGTGGCCTCGTCCGGGGTCGAAGGGTCCTCGGGGAGCGTCATCGGGCGTCATGGTAGCGTCCGAAGGTCCTCGCGCGGGAACCTCGGCGCGCGGCGGCGGTCCGACCTCGCATGACCACCCCTCCTCGCTCCCACGCTGCCGCGGACGACGCCTCGCCGGGCCCCCACGCGAGCGCCCGGGCCCATGACGTCGACGGCTTCGACGCGCTCTTCGACGAGGTCACGGGCGCGGATGCGCGCCGGCGCGTGTGGCGGCGCCTGGCCGCGGCGCTTCATCCCGATCGGCATGGCGGCGATCCCGAGGCTGCGCGCCGCTTTCGCGCCGCCGAGGCCGCC
>CALCTH010000692.1 GCA_937893795.1 uncultured Myxococcales bacterium
CGCCTGCCGCCACGCGTACCCGGCCCGCCGGGGCGCGCGCGATGCCGCGGGTGGCCACCTCGACCACGAGCCCGTCCACGCCGGCGGCGGGCACGATGGCGTTCGAGCCGCCGCCGAGCACCGTGAGCGGCGCCCCGCGGCGCCGGGCCCAGGCGAGCGCCGCGGCGAGCTCCGCGTCGCTCGTCGCGCGCACGAAATGCTCGGCGGCTCCGCCCACCTCGAGGGTCGTGCGCGGACCGAGCGGCACCGCCGCGCGAGGGCTGAGCTCCACGGGCCCGGGTGTAGCAGGCTCAGGGGATCTCGTGCCCGTCGGCGGCGAGGTCCTCCGGGCGGTCCCAATCGCGGAGCGCGCGCGGTCCAAGCAGGCCCTCGTCGAAGGGCACGCCGATGCGGTCGAGGAGCCGCTGGAGATGCACCGGCGGCGTGTCGAAGAGCGGCGCGAGCGCCGCGAGCGCCTCCTGGACGCCGTAACGCGCCAGGAAAGGCTCCCAGTGGCGGCCTCGGCGTACCGCCCGAGCCGGCGCCGGAGGTGGCGCGAGCAGCGCGGCGAGGTCGGCTTCGCTCAGGAAGGGGTGATCCACGGCGAGCGCGAGGACCTCCGCGTGGCCGCGCGCTTCCGCCTCGCGCAGCAACGCGTTCAGGCCCGCCGCCGGACCCAGCCCCGGTGGCCGGTCGCTCAGCCGCGGCAACTCGAGGGCGTCGATCTCCGGGCCCCAAAGCTCACCCACGAGCACCACGTCCCCGGCGCTGCGCGCGATGCGTACCGTGCGCAGGAGCAGGGTCTCGTGGCCGACGCGGAGCCCGGCTTTGTCGCGCCCCATGCGCCGCGATCGCCCCCCGACGAAGACCCCGACGAGGGGGCGGGCGTGACGCGCGGTCGACTCGGGCATACGGAGAGGCGAATCGGTGGGGCTTCGGGCTGGCCGCCGCCGACCGTGTCAGTATGTACACCCTCCCCCCTGCGATGCGCCCCTTCCTCCTCCCCTTCCTGTGCTCGGCCCTGCTGGCCGCGTGCGCCGACCCCGCCGCGCGCACGGCTGCAGCCCCGGAGCCCACGCAGGCGGAGGCGCCGACTCCGGCGAGCTACTCCCCCTTCGCCCTCGCGGTCGGTGGCGAAGCCCCCTTCCAGCTGATTTCGTTCAAGGACGTGGGCATGTCGCTCCCGGAAGACGCGCGGGGATACGTGTACGAGTCGCTCGCGGAGAGCCTGGCGAGCTCGCTCGGGAGGCGCCCCGACGGCCCCTTGACCTCGCACGTGGTCCACGACCCGACGCTGACGGACCCGGCGGCGCACCTCGCGTGCGAGGGCGGGCACATCTACGTCGACGTGTGGAGCTCGGGCGAAGGCTACGGCTACTCGCTGTGGTCCGGCTGTGGCGAAGACGACCGCTTCGCCCATCGCGAGATCGCCGCGCGCGAGGCCGGCGACGACACCGTCGCCGCGCTGCTGCCGCTCGCCGAGGACATGGCCGCGCAGCTCCGGAGCGCCGTCGCGACGGGCTGCTTCACGCGCCACTGCTGACCCGCACGCCCGGATTCCCGGCGCGTAGCGGCGATTCGGTGAGGCGACCGCTAGGATGCCTCCATGAGGTGGGCGAGTAGCTTGATGGGCGTGCTCATGGCCGTGGCGTGCGGCGAGAGTGCAGTGGTCGGGACCGGTACGGTCGACGACATGGGGGAGCCCGGGATCGGGCTCGACGCGGGATCGGATACCGACGCGGGACAGGAGCCCGACGCAGGACCGGACGACGCCGGCCCCCGCGATGGGGGCGCGGACGCCGGTCCCGACGACGCGGGGCCGCCCGACGCGGGCACGGACGGAGGACGCGACGACGCGGGCGTGGACGGCGGTCCGACCCGGGACGGCGGCCCCGACGCGATGGCCGATGGCGGCGGCGGCTGCATGGTCGCCGGCACCTACGATCTGACGGCGGACCCGATGAACCCGCCGACCTGCTCCCTCGTCACCGCGACCTCGTGCACCGCGGTTCAGCCGACGGCGACGGACGTGGAGCTGGCCTGCGGGACGCTGACGGGGGACTGCACCCTCGACAGCGCGTGCGTCTGTACGGGGTCCGGCACCGTCAGCGGCATCTCGGGCACGATCCGCGTGGACTTCCCGGGCCTCACGGTGCGGGCGACCGCCGTCGGCACCACCTGCGACTTCGACATCATGCGGGTGCCCTGAGGAGTCGCTGCTCTCGGGTCAGCCCACGGCGCTCGGCTCACAGCCGGGCAGCGTGGCCTCGGTGCACTCCTCGGCGCATGTCCAGCGGCCCTCGGTGCAACGACAGCCCACCGACCGGCAGCGCCCGCTCGGGCAGCGGAGCTCACGGCAGGCCTGCACGCATCCCTCGGGGTGAGGAGGACCGGCGGCGCACTCCGGCGGCACGCAGAGGCGCACGCAGCAGCCTTCGCCCTCGCAGGCGCACGCTTGGCCCTCGCCGCACGTCCCGCGCATGCCCCCGGGCGTGCAGTCGACATCGCTTCTGCACCGCGACGCGGGCAGGCAGAGCGCGGTGACGCACCCGTTCCGAAGCGCAGGCATCGCGCTGCCGTCGCAGGTCGTTGCTGGCTCCGGCTCGAGGCAGGGCTGGCAGCGCGTGTCGATGCACCACTCCCGCTCGGCACACGCCGTGTCGTTCGCGCAGGCATCGCAGGCGTCGCAGCTTCGCGTTCGGCTGAGCACGCCACCCTCGCAGCTCGCGCGCTCCTCGCAGCAGCCGTCCGCTCGAGCGCAGGGGGCGCCCGTGAGGGGTGCGCAGAGGTCGCCGCTCTCGCCCTCGAAGGCCTGCGCGCAGGTCGTGACGGTCTCCGTGGGGGCTCCGCCGTCGGCGATGTCCCCGCCGTCGAGCTGCGTGATGGGCTCGAGCACCTGCACCGTGCGCCCGCGGCAGCCTCCGAGCAGAGCCACCGCGACGAAGAGGAGCAGGCGGTACGCCGCTCTCCCAGCCGTCGTCATCGATCGCCTCCTGATGATCATGGTGGCCTCGGCCCCCACACGAGGCCCAGCTCGAGGCCGAGAAAGCCGCCGCCGAGCGACGCGACCTCGCGATCGGCGGCGGTCGCCACGAGCCCATGGCCCCAGCCCCCGCGAAGCGCGCCCCGAAGGGCCAGACGGGTCCAGCTCCACCAGGCGTCGAGAACGAGCTCGAGGCCCAGGTAGGTCGCGAGCGGGCTCCGTCCGCGCGCCTCCCGGTTGGGGCGAGCGCGGGCCCGGGCGAGACCGATGCGCGCGTGCGTGCTGCCACAAAGCGACGCCACACCCCGCTGGAAGCAGGCGACTCGGACGCCAGCCGCCAACGTGCCGAGGGCGAGGTCCACGTCGCCGAGCGCGTCCCGGGTGCGGCCGACCAGCCACGACGCCTCGACGCGAACCGGACCCAGCTCGACGGCGGCCAGCGGCCCGACGAGGGGCGTGGCGGGCCGGAGAAAGAGGCGCCCCTCGAGCCCCGCCGTGATGCGCAGATCCTCCCGCGGCGGGCGACCCACCGCCCGCACGAGCGACAACAGGCCGAGAAGCACGCCCGGCGAAGG
>CALCTH010000693.1 GCA_937893795.1 uncultured Myxococcales bacterium
ACGCGCGCCTCGCGGCCTGCGCCGAGGCCGACACGCCCCTGGCCCAGCTCCGCGTCTTCGTGGGCTGGCGGAGCGAGCGCCTTGAGACGCAGGCGCGGCACGGCAGCCTGGCCGCCGCGCTCGCCCAGGAGCTGGCCCGCGAGGAGAGCGCGCTGGCCGGCGACGCGCGGGCGCTCTTCGACCGCGAGCGGAGCTGGCTCGCCGAACGCTTCGGCGACCCCGCGGAGGGGCGCGCGCTCGGCCTCGCCGAAGAGCTCCACTGCGCCGTGCTGGGCGCCCAGCTCGCCGCCCATGCGTCCGGTGACCCGGCGCTCCTCCGGCGCCGGCTCCAGCACCTCGACGCCTGGGCCGCGGCCCGGCTCTGAGAGACTAGCGCTGCCGCTTCCGGTAGGCCTCGGCCACGCTCACGATGAGCTCGAGAGGGTCGCCGAACCACGTGGCGTCGATGCGGCCGGCCACATGGCCACCGGCGAGCTCCACCTCCAAACAGGGACGCGACGCGAGCCCGGGAAGCTGGTGCTCGCCCGCCCGAAACGCGGCGATCGTGGGCCATGCGAAGGGTCTGGGACCTGTCGGTAATCCGACAACGCATCCATCGGGCGCCAACACGAGCACGCGAGGGCGGCGGTTACGTCGCCGGAATCCAAAGCTTTTCGACGCTGCGACGGGGAGTGTCGCCCCGGCGGCGGCCCCCGCCGCGGCCACGCTCAGCGCCACCGCCGGGTTGCCCGAGAGCATGCCGGCGTAGAGGCCGAAGAGACCCCCCGCCGAGCCACCGGCGATGAGATCGAGGCTGCGTCGCCACCACCCGCCGGGGCCCGCGCCGACGGGGACCTCGAGCGCCCCGGGCACGTCCTCCCGGGCGAGCACGCGCTCCATGAGCGCATCCGGAGCGAGCTGGGGGCCGCGAGCCCCAGCGCGGTAGTCGCGATGAGCGCTTCTTTCCCGGACCTGCCGCGCGAAGCCCGCGAGCCCCGCCGCGTCTGCGCTGAACCCTTCAGGCAGCTCTCGCGGGCCGAGCTCGACCCAGGGCGGCGCCGGCGGCTGCCGCGGCAGGAGCAGGTAGGCACGGCGCGGCGCCTCCGTCGGAAGCGCGACGACCCCCAGCACCTGGTCCCAGCGGGCGCGGACGTGCGTGCCGAGGCGCTGGTAGGACACCCCCGCCCCGTCCATCGCGAGACCGCTCTCGCCCGCGAAGGGAGACTCGTCGACGTGCTCCACGCTCGCTCTCTACCTTTGGCCCGGGGCCCAAACCTGCAAACCCATCCTTCGATGGCCGGAGCACTTCGGCGCGCGTGCTACCTCCCTCTCGTGGCTGGAGAAGCAGGACGCGCGAGCGCGGGAGG
Organism: uncultured Myxococcales bacterium; assembly: GCA_937893795.1. Classification (GTDB taxonomy): domain Bacteria; phylum Myxococcota_A; class Polyangia; order Polyangiales; family Houyiibacteriaceae; genus CALCTH01. The sequence goes on from CALCTH010000693.1 coordinate 1,347, forward strand.
CGCAGGCGGCGCGGGAGGCGCGGAGCGGCGATGAGCGCCGAGGCCACGCTTCGCTTCCGCGGCGGCACGCTCGAGCTCACCGGGCTCGAGGCCGGCGATCCGCGGGTGCCCGAGGCCTGCAGCTGGGACCCGCGCGCCGCCTGCTTCCGCGCCGAAGCGCTCCGCTACGCCGAGGTGGTGCTGCAGCTCCACCGCGACGGCACGCCCTACGTCGACGAGGCGCGCGCCTACCCGACGCTCGAGGCCGGGCTTCAGGTGCGGCGGGTTCCGCGGCCCTACCAGGGCGAAGCGATCGCGGCCTGGCGAAAGACGCAGCGTCGCGGCGTGGTCGTGCTGCCGACGGGAGCCGGCAAGTCCTACGTGGCCATGATGGCCATCGACCAGGTGCGCCGCGGCACGCTCGTGGTCGCGCCCACGCTCGACCTCGTGCGCCAGTGGTACGACAACCTGCGGACGAGCTTCGGCGTCCCCGTGGGCGTCGTGGGCGGCGGCGAGCATCGCGTCGAGGCGCTCACGGTCACGACCTACGACTCGGCCTACATCCACATGGAGCACCTGGGCGACCGCTTCGGGCTCATCGTTTTCGACGAGGCGCATCACCTGCCCGGCGAGACCTACGCGCTCGCGTCGCGCGCGTGCCTCGCGCCCTACCGGCTCGGGCTCACGGCCACGCCGGAGCGCCAAGACGGAAAGGAAGCGGTGCTCGACGGGCTCATCGGGCCCATCTGCTACCGGCAGGAGATTGTCGAGATGAGCGGCGACTACCTCGCCGACTACGAGACCGAGCGCGTGGCCATCCAGCTCACGCCGGAGGAGCGCGAGGCGCACGACGCGGCGCGCGCGACCTACCGCGCCTTCGTCGCCGCGCAGGGCATCCGCATGGGGAGCCCCGGCGGCTGGACCGAGTTCCTCCGCCGCGCCGCGTCGAGCGACACGGGGCGCCGGGCACTGGCGGCCTACCGGGAGCAGAAGCGGCTGGCCTTCGCGGCGTCCGCCAAGCTCGGCTACGTCGACTACCTGCTCCACGCGCACCGCGACGACCGGACGATCCTCTTCACGCAGGACAACGCCACCGCCTACGCGATCAGCCGGCGCTTCCTGGTGCCCGTGATCACGCATCAGACCAAGGTGAGCGAGCGGAGCAAGCTGCTCGCGGCGCTGGCCGAGGGGAGCGTCCGCGCCATCGTGACCAGCAAGGTGCTGAACGAGGGCGTGGACGTGCCCGACGCGAACGTGGCCATCATCGTGAGCGGCTCGGGCTCGGTCCGCGAGCACGTGCAGCGGCTCGGGCGCGTGCTCCGGAAGAAGGACGGCAAGCGGGCGCGGCTCTACGAGCTGGTGACCGAGGGCACGACCGAGGCGTTCACGAGCGAGCGCCGAAGGGAGCACGTTGCTTACCGCTGACCTCGTTCGGGCCTACCGGCGCCAGGGAGAGCTGAAGCTCCGGCAGTGGCGGGGGGACGCGCGGGAGCGGGCCCTCGGCATCGGCGAGCAGCTGCTGGCGCTCGCGGAGCAGCATGTGGGCACCACCCGGGGCGAGCTGACCGACGCCTTCGGCGCGGTGGCCGTGAGCAGCCGGGACCAGCGCGTGGCGGAGGGGCTCAAGAAGCTCGTGCTCGACCGCTGCGACTTCGAGGTGGACACGCCCCTCGACCCGGTGGCGCTGCGGGACGAGGTGTTCACGCGCGCGGCCGCGCGGCGGCGGGAGGCGGCGCAGCAAGAGGACTTCGACCGGGACGCGCTGGTCGCGGAGATCGCCGCCGAGAAGGAGCTCGCGCCGGAGGAGATCGAGCGGCTCCTCTACGCCGACATCAAGCGGAACCATCGGCTACTGCGCTTCGAGGCGGTGAGCGCGGAGACGCTCGTGGACGACTACGACCGGCAGCAGGTGCAGGCGGTGCTGCTCCGGGCCGAGCGGGTCGTGGCCGAGGTGAGCTGCGCGCACGCCGGGACGACGCGGGCGCTCTTTCGGAAGCTGAAGTTCCACCGGCTCCTGCACCGCATCGAGCCGCTGTCCGGAGGGCGCTACCGCATCACCATCGACGGTCCGCTCAGCCTCTTCGGGGCGGGCAACAAATACGGGCTGCAGCTGGCGCTCGCCTTTCCGGCGATTCGCGCGTGCGACCGCTGGGTCCTCGAGGCGGACGTGCGCTGGGGCAAGGACCGCGCGCGCGTTCGCTTTCGGGCCGAGGGAGCGCGGGAGGAGCCGGCGGCCGAGGCCGGGCTTCCCGACGAGGTGGAGGCGCTGCGGGCCAAGTGCGCCGAGCGGCATGCGGCGGGGAAGTCGCCCTGGAGCGTGACGCCGGCGGCCGAGGTCCTCTCGCTCCCGGGCGTCGGCGAGTGCGTGGCGGACCTCGCCTTCGAGCGGGACGGCCAGCGCGTGCTCCTCGAGGTGCTCGGCTACTGGTCGCGCGACGCCGTGTGGAAGCGCGTGGAGCTCGCCGAGGCGGGGCTGCCCGTACCGATGGTCTTCGCCGTGAGCAGCCGGCTCCGGGTGAGCGAGGAGGTGCTCCCCGAGGAGATTCCGGCAGCCCTCTACGTCTACAAGGGCGTCATGAGCCCCAAGGCCGTGCTCGAGAAGGTCCAAGCCGTCGCGGGCTGAGGGCCCGCGCGGCGGCGAAACACGCTGACAGTCGTCGAAATGCGCTTCCGGGCCGTTTCGTGCTGGCATCGTCCCGGGAGACGGCCGCCATGGCAGAGAAGTTCTACGTAGAGCTCGACGAGTACGCGAAGAGAGGAATGCTTCGTGTTCGGTGGGGCGTGGGGTTAGCGGGCGTCGCCTTCTCAGTCGCCCCCTTCCTTCATTGGGCAGTCATGAAGGAAGGCGGGCTCCTCTCGTCGTATAGTCATTACTACTACACTCCGGTTCGAGCCGCGTTCGCGGGAATGTTGATGGTGATCGGGTTCTTCCTGCTCTTCTATCTCGGTTACCCGGACCGCACGGGCTACACGCTCGAGCGGTATTCGCTCTTCAAGCGCGACATCGTCGAGGAATCGCGTCCCTTGGGCTGGCTTTCGGCCTTGGCGGACTGGCTCCCAGGCATCTCCTCGGTCGACGACCTCGTGGGGGTCGCCGCCGGGGTGGGAGCCATCGGCGTGGCGCTCGTGCCCACGACGGACTTCCCCCCGCCGCCGGCGGAGCCATTGTCCGTCGTGTCGGCCGCTCAGGACCCTCGCCTCTCCATGACTGCGTTCGGACACGCACACGACCTGGTGCACTTCATCTTTGCCGGTCTCTTCGTGTGCTCGATTTTCTTCTTCTCTCGGCGGTTTACGCTCGTGAATGAGAACACGTGGAACTCCGCGGATGAGAAAGTAAGGGCTAAGTACCGACGAAAGAAGAAGAGCCTCGCCGCGTTGTCAGCGCTCATCTTGGTCGGCGTCGTGATGTGTATCGCCTACAACTTGGTGGGCTATCCTTCGCTGTTCTGGGGCGAGTTCGTGGTGGCCATCGGGTTCGCGTGGTCCTGGCTGATCTCGGCACGCCAGGTGGGGAAGGCGGCCCCCTGAAGACCGCGCCAGGAGAGCACGCAATCCCCTGGGGCGTGCGCCCTCCGGCGTGCGAGGCCGGCGCCGCCCGCTGACCCGCCCCCGGGGCCCGCTGCGGTGGGGTGTGCGAGGCTGGGGCATGCCGAGCCTCAGCGATCGGGAGCTTCTCCGACACCAGGCCTTCGTCGCCGGCGAGTGGCGCGAGGGAGAGCGCCGCACGCCCATCACCGACCCGGCCACCGGCGAGACCCTCGCCGAGGTCACGCGCTGTGCGCCCGCGGACGCCGAGCGGGCCATCGCGGCGGCGGCCGCGACGGCGCCGCGGCTGAGAGCGGCGCTGGCGGGCGGCCGGGCCGCCGTGCTGCGTCGCGTCGGCGGCGGCGGGGCCACGCGCGCG
>CALCTH010000694.1 GCA_937893795.1 uncultured Myxococcales bacterium
CGGCGGACAACCCCCCGGCGGCGGCGGCTTCGGGCAGCCTCCCGGCGGACAGCCCCCGGGTGGTGGCGGCTTCGGGCAGCCGCCCGGCGGCTTCGGCCAGCCTCCCCAGGGCGGCGGCTTCGGTGCCCCTCCGCCCGGCAGCGCCGGCGGCGGACCCCCACGGGGGGGGGGGACAAACACCACAAGAAAAAAGAGAGGAACGAGACGCAGAACTGGCTCTACGTGGGCATCGGCTGCCTCATCGCGTCCATCCTGGGCTGTGTGGGCGGCTGGTACTTCTGCAAGATGAAGACGGAGGAGGCCATGGAGCAGCTCGGCGGCCTCGAGGGCGGCTTCGAGCAGCTCGGCGCCGAGATCAACCGGCTCTCCGCGGTCGCACAGCTCGGCTCGATTCGGGTGAGCTGCCAGACCGACCCCAGCGGAGCGGGAGCAACGCAGTCGTTCCACCCCACGGTGGCCGCGCGCTACCAGGGGGAGGCCTGCAAGGTCAACGACAAGACCATCGAGGCCTTCGGCCGCAACTGCACGAGCGGCCAGCGCCCGTGCTCGGAGGCCGCGATGCTCTCGATGACCGGCGACACCGGCTACGCGAACGCGGTCGGCGCCGACCCCGCGAGCTGCTTCAGCTACACCTCCGGCACCGCGAAGCTGATCGGCTGCCAGGCCGCGACGGGCTTCCAGATCGTGCACATCGAGAACCTCGGCGGCGTTCAGTAGTCGACCCGCTCGAAACGAACGATCGCGGACGTTTCGAGCGGGGTGTCGACCCGCGGACACCCGGTCGGGCGGCCGGTCGGAGTCGCTCCGAAGGCGCTAAGCGTTCGGAGGCGCTGGGTCAGAACCGATCCGGCGCAGCTCGCGAAACGTGACGCCTTCGGTCTCTCCAGCTTCGCGAAGGGTCTCTCGCCACTCCTCGGGATCGAAGCTCGGAAAGCGAACGTCCCCCTCGGTCGGCCGGTCGACCTCGGTGATGAAGAGGTGCGTCGCGAGGGGAAGCGTCTCCTCGTAGACGGCGGCGCCGCCGATCACGAAGGGGTGCGGGTCCGTGCGGCGCGCCATGGCGAGCGCCTCGTCGAGGGAGTGCGCAGCCTCGGCCCCCTCGAAGCGGCGCGCCGGGTCACGCGTCAGCACGATGTTGCGACGCTTCGGCAAGGGACGCCCAATGGCCTCGAAGGTGGTCCGCCCCATGAGCATCGCGTGCCCCGTGGTCAGCTTCCGGAAGCGGCGAAGGTCTTCCGGGAGGTGCCAAGGGAGCCCGAAGCGCCCGCCGGTCCGACCGATGATGCCGTCGCGGCCCACGGCGACGATAAGCGAGAGCGGTAGCCGGGGGAGCTCAGACGGCAACGGGCGCCTTGATGCGGGGATGCGGGTCGTAGCCCTCGAGCCGCACGTGCTCGAAGCGGAAGGCGAAGAGGTCCTCCACGGAGGCATCGAGGTGAAGCGTCGGGAAGGGCCGAGGCTCCCGGGCGAGCTGCATCTTCGCCTGCTCGACGTGGTTCGCATAGAGGTGGACGTCGCCGAAGCTGTGCACGAACTCGCCGGCTGCGAGGCCCGTCACCTGCGCGACCATGTGCGTGAGCAGCGCGTAGCTCGCGATGTTGAAGGGAACGCCGAGGAAGACGTCCGCGCTCCGCTGGTAGAGCTGGCAGCTCAGACGTCCGTCGTGGACGTAGAACTGGAAGAGCGTATGGCAGGGCGGGAGGGCGACGTCGTTGGCCTCCTGGGGGTTCCAACCCGTCACGAGGTGGCGCCGGCTCTCTGGGCGCTCGCGGATGCCCTCGACGAGACCGGCGAGCTGGTCGCCCCCGTCCCGGGCGAAGCTCCCGTCGGCGAGGCGCGTGGCGCCGAAGTTCCGCCACTGGTGTCCGTAGATCGGACCGAGGTCCCCTTCGGCCCGCCCGAAGCGCGCCGTCTGCTCGGCCGTAGCCCACTCGTTCCAGATCTTCACGCCCGCGTCGGCGAGGGGCCCCACATGGGTCTCGCCGGACACGAACCAAAGCAGCTCGTGCACCACGGACTTGAAGTGGACCTTCTTCGTGGTGAGCAGCGGGAAGCCTTCCCGAAGGTCGTGGCGCATTTGGTGCCCGAAGAGGCTCCGCGTGCCGGTGCCGGTACGGTCCTGGCGCTCGTTCCCCTCCTCGAGGAGCCGGGCCAGAAGTCGGAGGTAGCTCCGCTCCATGCGGCTGTCGTAGCGGCGACGACGGTCGCCGTCGATAGCGAGGCGCCGATTGCTATTCCTCGCGCGCCTCGGCCTCGTCGCGGCGGATGCTGTAGCGCACGAGCGCCCGGAGGATCTCGTTGCGCTGAAGATCGCCCACGAGGCGCTTCACGTCCTCGTAAATCGAAGGATCGACGAGAAGTCCGCCGATGGTACCGCGCCCCGCCCGCACGTCCTCGGCGATGGCGGCGAGATCCTCGGAGACCTCCGTGAGGTTCGCGACCAGGTCGGTACCGAGATCGTCGTACACGAGATCGTGCACGGTGCCTTCGCCCTCCCGTACGTCCACGAGGAGCGTCGCGAGCGCGTCGCTCGCCCGCGCCACGTTCTCGAGCGTGGCGCGCCCCTCGTCGCCATAGATGAGCGCGTGGGCGCTCCCGTCGCCCGCCTCGACCTCGCGCGCGATGCGCCGGGCGCTTCCCGAGGCCTGGGCGAGCTCGTCGGTCAGGGCGCGGGTGTTTCGAACGCTCTCCGCCACGTCGTCGGCGAGCTCGGGGTCGGCCAGGAAACGCCCCAGCGTACCCTCGCCAGCGACGAGCATGCCCGTGACCCGGGCGAGGTTGTCCGCGATGGCCTCGATGTCCTCGGCGAGCTCCTGATCCCGCAGGGGGTCCGTCAGGAGCCGCAGGTTGCGCGCCGTCGCCTCCACCTCCTCGGCGACGGCGCCGGCGCGCTCCATGAGCCCGGCGGAGCCGTCGAGGAGCATCGGCGTCTCCGGCGGCCACGCCGGCAAGCTCGGGTCGCCGACGCTCAGGTCCAGGAGCTTGTCGCCGAGGAGGCCCTTGCTCCCGATGCTCACCCGGCTCGGCTGGGGCGTGTCCGGGGGCGCTTCGTCCGGGGGTACCGCGTCGGGGTCGCCGCGCACCAGCTCCGCTGCGTCGTCGACGACGCGGAAGCGCGCCTCGAGGCGCCCGTCCTCCAGAAAGCGAACACTGTCGACGGTGCCCACGACGACGCCCGCGATGCGGACGGCGTTGCCGGCGCGGAGCCCGTCGACCTCCTCGAAGACGGCCCGGAAGGTGGTCTTTGTGCGGAAGAGGTTCGACTGGTTGCCGATGACGAAGGCGAGGGTCCCGCCGACGACGAGCGCCGCGACCACGAAGATCCCCACGCGCAGCTCCATGCCGCTCTTGGCCTTCACCATGCTCTCCTCCGTGCGCGCGGAGACGGCTTCGCGATCATCGCGCGCCCCCGGCGTGGCTCTCACGGAGCAGCGCGAGCTCGCGCTCGTCTTCCGGCGCGTGGCCGCGGACGAAGTTGCGCACCTCGGGGTCTCGCTCCGCGACGAGGGCCTCCGGGCTCCCCTCGAAGATGATGGTGCCGCCGTGGATCATGGCGATTCGGTCGCTCACCTCGAAGGCGAGCGGCATCTCGTGAGTGACCACGATGGAGGTGATGTCGAGGGCGCCGCGCAAGTGAACGATGAGGTCCGTGATTCGGCGGACGTTCTTGGGGTCGAGGCCCGTCGTGGGCTCGTCGTAGAGAAGTACCTCGGGCCGCACTGCGAGGGCGCGTGCGAGCCCCACGCGCTTCTTCATACCGGTGGAGAGGTCGCTGGGCCACTGGTCATCCATGGCGCCGAGGCCCACGTAGCCGAGGGCCTCGGCGACGCGCTCCGCGATGGCGTCCTCGTCGCGCCAGGTCGCGTCGACGCTGGCCTGGGCCCGGAGGCCGTAGGCGACGTTCTCGTGCACGCTCAGGCTGTCGAAGAGCGCGCCGCCCTGGAAGACCATGCCGATGCGGGCCCGCACGCGGCGCCAGCCTTCCTCCGAGAGCTCTTGGAGCGTCTCGCCCGCGAAGGTGATTCGACCGGCATCGACCTCGAGGAGACCGATGAGCATCTTGAGCATGACGCTCTTGCCCTGCCCGGAACCGCCGATGACGGTGAGCGTCTCCCCGGCCTCGACGGCCAGATCGAGGTGCCGGTAGACGACGTTCGGGCCGAAGGCCTTCCGCACGCCTTCGAAGGCGATGAGGCTCACTCCGCGGCCTCGCTCCGGCCGCGGCGCAGCGTCGCCAGCGTTTGCCAGCCCACCCGTGCCTGGAGGTCGTCGGGGAAGGGAGCCGCAGCATCTCCGGGCGCGTCGCGGCGGGCCTCCCGGGGCGCGCTGGCGGCGTCGGCGCTGCGGGCGAGGGCGCCTTCGAGCGCCGCTTC
>CALCTH010000695.1 GCA_937893795.1 uncultured Myxococcales bacterium
CCACGTTGCAGATCCGGTGCTTGCTGGTGACCGGGGCGCCGGGGAAGGCGGCGGCGGCGGCGGTAGTGAGGATGAAGAAGAGATGAAGAGGAAGAGTTAGCGGGGGCCCATGTAGATGGAGGCCTGGCCCGCGGAGCCGCCGCCGGCGGAGGTAGCCGCGCACCTGACCCGCGGGCACGATCCCGTGGAGGCGGTCGCCGGATGAGCGCGCCGCGCATGATCGTCACCGCGGGAGGCGGCGGCGTGGGCAAGACGACGACCTCGGCCGCGCTCGCGCTGGCCCTCGCCGCGCGTGGCCACCGCACGCTCGCGCTCACGGTGGATCCCGCGCGACGCCTCGCCGACGCGCTCGGTATCCGCGTCGGGGCGGGCATCCAGCCCGTGCGTACGCCCGGCGACGTCGCCTTCGATCTCGCCATGCCGGCCCCGGAGGCGGCGCTCCCCGATCTGGCGCACGCGCTCTTCGAGGAGCCCGCCGCCCGCGACGCCTTCATGGCGAACGGCCTCTTCGCCACGCTGGCCGATGCTCCCGCCGGGATGCACGAGATCCTCGTGCTCCTCGGCCTCGGCGGCACGCTGGCCGAAGCCCGGGAGCCCTATGACGTCATCGTCCTGGACACGGCGCCCTCGCGTCATGCTCTCGACTTCCTGAGCTTCCCGGGGGAGCTGGCAGGATTGCTCTCCGGTGCGAGCGGCGGCTTCTTCGCGAGCTTCGCTGATCGCGCCGGGACTGCCGCGGCGGCCGCCGTGGCCCGGAGCCGCGTGCTCGGATGGGGCAAGGCACGCCTCGACGCGGCCATTCGGCGCGTGTTGCCGCCCGAGTTTCTGGTCGAGGGCGCGCGCTTCTTCGCCGACCTCGCGCCTATCCGGGAGGCGCTCGTGGCACGGGCCCAGGGCGCCGACGCGCTGCTCCGCCAGGCCCGCTTCCTGCTCGTGACCGCGCCCTCCCGGGCCGCACGGCAGGACGCCATGCGCCTTGCCCGAGCGCTGCCCCACGCGCCGGCCGGCGTCCTCCTCAACCGCGCGGACGACGGCCTCCGCCCGGAGCTGGCGGCCGCGCTCGAGCGGGTGCCACAGCCCGCCGCGGCCGCCATCCTCCGCGCCGAGGCCCAGGGCCGGCGGGACGCGCTCCGCGCGACGGAGGCGACGCTCGCGCGCCAGCTTCCCGGCGTCCCGGTGCTGCCTCTTCCCACCCGGCACGAAGGGGCTCCGGAGGCCATCGTACGGGCCCTAGCCCCGGCCCTCGACGCCCTCGCCGGCCGCCTCATGGCCGCCTAACCGCGTTGCGCGTACATGGCGGGGGTGACGCACGCGCTCTTCGTCTACGGAGCGGACTCGCTCCCGGACCACGCCGACCTGATGACGGAGCTGCGCCTCGGGGACGGCCCGGCCGCCGAGCTCGGACCCTATGCGCGGCGCTACGCGATGACGCCGAGCGCCCCGCTCTCGGCCTTTCGGTCACGGGTGCGCGAGGCCTTCGCCGACCGCGGCCTCGCCGCCATCGTGCGCCCGCTGGAGGCTCTCCGACCACCGCGGCTGCTGGTCTTCGACATGGACTCGACGCTCATCCGCATCGAGGTCATCGACGAGCTCGCGCGCCTTCACGGCATCGCCGACGAGGTCGCGGCGATCACGCGCCGCGCCATGAACGGCGAGCTCGACTTCGAGGGCAGCCTCCGCGCCCGCGTCGCGCTGCTCGCGGGCGTGGCGCTGGAGGACGCCCTGGGGCTCGCGGACGCGCTGCCGATCCAGGCGGGCGCGGAGCGCCGTCTCGCGGCCCTTCGACCGCACGGGACCCGCACCGCGGTCTTCAGCGGCGGCTTCACCTTCGCCGCCGAGCGCCTGAAGGAGCGCCTCGGCCTCGACGCAGCGGAAGCGAACGTCCTCGAGGCGCGCGACGGAGCACTGACCGGCGAGGTCGTAGGGGAGGTCGTGACCCCCGAACGCAAGGCGCGCCTCCTCGCGGCCTTTCGGGACGCGCATGGCCTCGCGGCCGAGGACGTGGTCGCCGTCGGCGACGGGGCCAACGACGCGCTCATGCTCGCGGCCGCGGGCTTCGGCGTGGCCTTTCACGCCAAGCCCTACCTCGCCGAGCGCGCAGACGGCTGCGTGTCCCGCGGCGGCCTCGACCGACTGCTCCCGCTCTTCGGCCTGGATCTCTAGTCAGCGCCCGAGGCGCGCCGCGTAGGCGGCGCGGATCGTCTTCTTGTCCACCTTGGCCAGGTCCGGCGCGAAGCCGAGGTCCTCGCCGGTGATCCGCGCGAGCTCGCGCCCCGCCAGGGCGGCGATGCTCTCCTCGCCGTGGAGCAGGCCTGCCAGCAGCCACCCCTCGCGGTCGTTCTCGGAGTTCTTGCGACGCCAGGCCACCCAGCGCTTGGTCTCGTGGCCGAGGTCGTCCACCACGAGCACGCGCAGCACCTTGCGGGCCGCGACCTGAACCTCCCGGGTCGTATCCCCGAGGAGCCGGATGAGATCGTCGATGGCGGCGGTCGCGCGCAACACGCCGAGGGCGCGCAGCGCGAGCAGCCGTGGCCCGATGGGGCCGAGGGTGAGCGCCCGACGCCGCAGCTCGCGCACGATGGCCGCGATCGCCGGATCGTCGCCGAGGGTCAGGAGCCCCTGGAGCGCGACGTCCCGCACCCCCACGTCCGTGTCCTCGAAGCGGTGAAAGAGCGCGTCGGCGAGGCAGCGGCGCCCGTGATCACCGAGTTGCCCGCTCTCGAGGAGGTCGGCCGCGACGAGGATGGCGTAGTAGCGACGGTTCGCGTCCGGGTCCTCGACCAGGTCCGCGACGCTCGGGACGGCAGCCTCGCCGAAGGCGACGAGGGCTCGGGCCAAGGGCGAGGTGTCACGGCCCGCGGGCACCTTGCGGTGCGCCAAGTTGCGGTGAAACCAGAGCAGCCCCGGAAAATCGCGGACCACCGCGTCCAGGCCAGCCTTGTCGAGCGAGAGCAGCCGCTGCACGGCCGCACCCTCATCGTTGGGCCCGCAGCTCCGCAACCCGATCACCACGCGCCACGCGCGCTCGACGGGGGAGAGCCCCGGGCGGGCGGCGGGCGGCGGCTCCGTGGCCGTCCCCAGCGCCGTCAGCTCGGTGGGGGCCACGCGTTCTTCGCTCGGGCGCGTGCGGCCTTCGCCGCGCGGGTCCGAGGGGCGTTCCCGCTTCGTGGGGCGGTCCCGCGGGGACCGCGGCGCCGCCAGGGAACCCAGGGAGGGCGCCGGATGGTCTGGAGGCGGAGGCGCGAGAGAGTCGAGCGGAGGGGGCGGCGCGAGAGACTCGACCAAGGACGGGCGCGACGCCTCCGCCGGCGCTTCGCTCGCGGTGTCGAGGGAGAGGCTGGCGGGGGGCGACGCCGGCACCGTGGGCGGCGCGGGCGTCGGCGAGCGGCCGAGAACCTCCGTGGTACCCCCGCTGAGAACGTAGGCCCCCGGGCGCGGCGGCCCGCCGCGGGGCGCCGGGTCCGTAGGCGGCCCGGCGCCGAGCTCGAGGTCGTCGAGATCGAGCTCGAGGTCGCGCTCGAGCAGGTCGAGAGCGCTCTCACGAATGCCGGTCACCGTCCGAGTGTATCGGAGGAAACCGGTAGGTCACGAAAGGCGCAGCCTGGGCGCCCTCAGATGGGCAGGTTGGAGGTCGCCGGGACGATGATGAAGACCTGGCGCGTGTCGAGCACGGTGCTGCCGCCACCGCGCACGTCGATGAAGGCGATGAAGAGCTGCGCCGTGTCGCCGCCCTCGACGAAGTCGTTCCGGAAGGTCACGCGGAACTTCACGGAGGTGCCCGGGATGACGCCGAAGAATGTCGACTCGTCGATGGCCGCGATGGCCTGATCGGGGGCGATGTCGGTCGGCGGGGTCCAGCACGGATCCGTGGGCGGCTCCGCGCGGCAGGCCGGCTGACGGCGCTTCACGAAGAGGCGCGTGTCCACCTCCGAGCCGCCGTCGCTCCGTACCTGCGTGTCGACGTCGAGCGGGACGCGCGTGGCCACGGTCTCGATGCCGCCGACGACGCCATCGACGAAGTCGGCGCTCGTCGAGTCGTTCGGCAGGTCGAAGACCAGGAAGTTGCCGTCGAGGTCGATGGAGCCCGTCGCCTCCGCCGTCTGC
>CALCTH010000696.1 GCA_937893795.1 uncultured Myxococcales bacterium
CGTCCTTGCCGGCGTGGTAGTACTCGCAGTGGCGGACGGTGCCGTTGCCGCCCTCCCCGGAGGCCACCAGCAGCTTGTCCTGGATCCCCGCCGCCGCGAAGTGCGCCCGCGCCGTCTTCATCGGCCGGATGGAGGCCCAGGACTTCCCGTTCCAGATCAGGCCGCTCTTGACCAGACTGCCGGCCTGGTTGCCGCTGGGCCCGCACAACAGCACCAGGTACCCGTCGCCCACGCCGGCGCCGGCGCCAACGAGCCCCATGCGCCGCGCGGCGCTTCGGGCCACCCGAGGCACCTGGCTGATGCGGCTCGGGCGGCGATGCTCGTCGTGGGATGGGTGCGTGTCTTCGGTCATCGGCTGCTGTCTCTCCCCGCGGCTCCTCCCGCTCGCTACGGGGGGCCAGACGCAGGCCGCCGACGATCGATCACACTTTCTTCAATTATCCGTCATCAACGCACGTCGAAAGACGCCTCGAGAGACCTCAAGCCCTCGATATGACGAGGAAAATGCTCTCGTACGGCCGCCTGCACCTGGGGATGACGAATCCCAGCTCCGAGGAATACGTCGCGCTGGGAGGCGCGCTGATCGGCGCGGAGCTGGGCCTGCAGGCCGCCCTCGAGGTCGACGTCGAGGCGGCCGAGGGTCTCGAGGTCGGCCTCCACGCGCTCGCCCAGCCGCGCGTCCAGCCACCGGAGGAGACGCCCATACCCCTCGAAGCCGCGCTGCACGGCGTGCGCGGGCGCGTCCCGGCGCAGCAGCGCGAGGCGACGCAGCACCACGCGCGCGTGCACGGCCTGCTCCTGCCAGTGCGCCTTGAGGAGCCGGTCGAAGCAGGGGTCCCTTTCGCCCCCGTCTCGCTGACTCCGCCCGTAGTGCTCCTGCGCCAGGTAGCCCACGTGAAGCGCCAGCAGCGCCACCGCCAAGGGCTCCTCGGCGAGCACGTGCGCGGCGCGCTCCACGCCGCCCTCGGCGCGCGGAAGCGGCGCCCCGAATCCCGTCTCCACGGCGGCACGAAAGCGCGCGAAGAGCGCCAGATGTTTCGCTTCGCCCTCGGCTACGCGCAACACGGCCCAGAAATCGTCGGCGTCCTCGAAGAGGGCCGGCGCGGCGTGGCCGAGGAGCGGTGGGAGCACGGCGCGCTTCAAGAAGCCCATCACCTCGAGGTAGCCGTGCGCCCGGAGGTGATTGAGCGCGAGGCCGAGGCGCGGGCGGTCCTGGGCGACCTTGGCGTCGGCGTGGACGAGCGCCGCCGGGAGGAAGGGGCGCCCCACGTCCAGGAGCTCCACGCCCGCGGCCACGTCCTCGAGGGACCAGCGCACCCGGTCGGCGGCCGGAATGACCGAGGCGAGGGAGGACACCATCCCGAGAGGATAGCGCCCGCGCGGCACCTGGACGGGATGGTTTAGGCTCGCCTCGTGTCCACCACCCCCGGCCCGGCCGCCGAGCGCGCCGTCGACGCCCTGCGCGACGGCTATTTCGCGGGTGGCGACTCCCTCGAGCGGGAGGCGGCGCGCTCGGCCGTGCGCCGGCAGCTCTTCCGCGAGGCCGGGCCTCCCCTTCGCCTCGGACGCTACGAGCTGCGCACCAGCCTGGGCGCCGGAGGCATGGGCACGGTCTTCGAGGCCTGGGACCCGGAGCTCGCCCGCGAGGTGGCCGTGAAGGTGCTGCGGGTGGGTGCCCCCCGAGCCGGCGCCGACCTCCTCTCGGAGGCGCGGGCCGTCGCGCGCGTGCTGCACCCCCACGTCGTCACGGTCTTCGACGCCGGCATGGCCGAGGACCGTGTCTTCGTCGCCATGCAGCTGGTTCGCGGGCGCTCCCTCCGCGAGTGGCTGGCCAAGCCGCGGCGCGTCGAGGCCGTGTGCGCCGTGCTGGCCCAGGCCGCCAGCGGCGTGGCCGCCGCCCACGAGGCCGGGGTGCTCCACCGGGACCTGAAGCCCGACAACATCCTCATCGCCGAGAACGGCTGCGCACTCGTCGCCGACTTCGGGCTCTCCCTGGCCGTCGACGAGGGGAGCGCGCTCCTCGACGGTACGACGGAGGACGGCGCCGTCCGCGATGGGACGGTACGCGCCGGGAGCGTGGCGGGTACCCCGCCCTACATGGCGCCGGAGCAGTTTCTGGACGCGCCGCAGGATGCGCGCACGGACCAGTGGAGCTTCTGCGTGACGCTCTTCGAGGCGCTCCTCGGCCGCCTGCCCTTCGAGGGCCCGCACGTCGCCGCGCTCCGCGAAGCCGTGCTGACGCGACGCCCCGCCATGCCCGTGGCGGCGGCGTCGCTGCCCGAGCCGCTCCAGGCCATCCTCGCCCGCGGACTGGCCAAGGACCGCCGCGACCGCTTCCCGAACATGACCGTGCTCGCCGAAACCCTGGAAGAGGCCGCCGGCGCCATCGAGCGGCTCTCGGCGCTGCCCGGCGAGGTCTTCGCCGCCGAGTCGGCGCTCGGGAGCTACGTGGCGTCGCTGCCTACTGGGCTCGACAGCTATCCGGAGTCGACCGCCCCGTCGCTCTTCCCGCGGCTAGCCCTGGCTCGCTTTCCGGCGCGCGCGCTCCCCGATCATCTCGCGCCCCTCGGCGAGGCCGCGCGGCGCGGTCGGCCGCTCTCGCTGGTCCACATGAACGCGCTCCTCCTCGCCCTCCACGAGAGCCGGCCGGACGCGACGCGCTTCGAGTGGCAGGAGCAAGCCGCGGACATCGCCCGGGCGCTCGCGGCGCTCTCCTTCGCGCCGCTCGGCCTCGCGCCGCCCTGCTCGCCCGCCTTCGTGCCTTCGCTCCTGGCGTCGCACGCGCGCCGGCTCCGCGGCGCGACGTTCACCTGCCTCGATCAGGGCGTGGGCAGCGCGCGGCTGGCGCTCGCGCATCCCCCAGGCGCCATGCATCCCATCGGGGGCGCCGCGCTCGCGGAGGTGCTCCGCGCCCGCATGGTCGCCGCGGGCACGGGCACGGCCGACGTGCGCCTCCTGGGCGTGGAGCCCGAGCGTACGCTCTTCGAGGCGCGCTGGACCGGGAGGGCGAGCGCATGAAGAGCGAGGACCCGCGGGACGACGTCGCTCTCCTCGAGGCCTGGCGCGTAGGCGACGAGCGCGCCGGTGCGGTCCTCTTCGACCGCTACTTCGACGCCATGCACCGCTTCTTCCGAAACAAGGTGGACCGCGGCGTCGAGGACCTCGTGCAGCAGACCTTCCTGGCGTGCGTGCGCAACAAGGAGAGCTTCCGCGCCGAGGCCAGCTTCCGCACCTACCTCTACACCATCGCCCGGAGCCGCCTGTACGACGCCTTGCGGAAGAAGCGACGCCTCGGCGGCGAGACGGATCTGGCCTCACGCACGCTGGCCGAGCTGCGCACCTCGCCGAGCACGCGGCTGGTGAAGCAGGAGGAGCAGCGCATGCTCCACGACGCGCTCGAGACGCTGCCCCTCGAGCTGCACCTGGCCATCGAGCTCTTCTACTTCGAGGAGCTGCCCGCGCGTGAGGTGGCCCTTGCCCTCGGCATCCCCGAAGGCACCGTGCGGAGTCGGCTCCGGCGCGCCCTCGACAAGCTCCGGAACCAGCTCGCGACCGGCGGCGGTCCGGCCGCGCGACGCACGCTCGCGGGCCTGGACGCCTTGGCGTCCCGGCGCGACTCGGAACCCGGGTAGGCTCCGCGCCGTGTCTACCTTGCGTCAGCGCCTCGCGGGCCTCGCCGAGCGCCTCCCGGAGCCCACTACCGAGACGACCCTCGGCGCCATCGCGCTCGGGCTCCGCAACCGGCTGGTCCCGGCACCGGAGGTGCCACCCCTTCGTCCGGACGAACGCCTCGAGGGAAAGACGGTGCTCATCACCGGCGCCTCCGCGGGCATCGGCTTCGCCGTCGCGCAGCAGCTCGCGGCGCGCGGCGCGCGGCTGCTCCTCGCGTGTCGTTCGGGTTTCCCGGAGGTGGGCGACGCGGTGAGCGCCGCGGCGCGGCATGGCGGCTCGGCGACCATGTTCCACGTGGACCTCGCGGAGCTACCGAGCATCGCGAGCCTCGTGGACCGGCTCGACGCGCACCTCGAGGGCACGACCCTCGACGCGGTGGTGCTGAACGCCGGCCTCGTGCCCTCGCGGGCGCGCCGCACCGGCGCCGGCTTCGAGCTCATGTTCATGGTGAACTATCTGGCCAATCCGGCGCTCCTGAACGCATTGCTCGAGCGGGGGCTGCTTCGCCCCGACGCCACGCGGCCACCGCGCGTCGTCGTCGTGAGCAGCGAAACGCATCGCTCCGTGGAGCCGCGCGACCCGGCGGAGCTCGGCCACTTCGTCGACTACGGGGCGACGGGGAGCATGGCCGAGTACTCGCAGACCAAGCTCTTGCTCTCGGCGTGGGCCATGCACGAGGCGCGGCGGCACCGGACGTCCGACGGGCGGCCGACGCTGGCCGTGCACCACTGCTGCCCGGGCGCCGTCGCGACGAAGATCGCGCGGGACGCCCCCGCCGTGGTGCAGCCTGCCCTCGACGCGGTGATGCGGAGACTCTTCGCGTCTCCCGACGAAGGCGCCTTCCCCGTCACCTACCTGACCTGCGCCGAGGCCCTCGAGGGGCGGACGGGCGTCTACGTACACGTGCGGACGGAGAAGCCCTCGGCGCCGACGACCGAAGACGCCCGCTACGGTGACGCGCTCCGCGCCGCGACCACGGCGCTCCTCGAGCGCGGCGCGGCACCGGACCGGGAGAGGACCTCATGAGCGGCGACCCGAACGACGCGGTGGACGAGAAGACGCGCGCGCGCCTCGACGAGGGCAAGACCTTCGCGGACTTCCTGGGGCGGCTGCAGATGGCCGCCGCCGCCATCGAGCGCTCGGCGCCCGAAGGCGACTACCTCACGAGGGCGGAGGGCTACCGCTACCTCTCGCGCATCACGCGGGCGGCGCTCGAGACCTTCGTCGAGCACGCGGATCCGCGGGCCCCGGTGCTGCAGCGGGTCGTGCACGAGACGGCGAAGATGGGCGCCGACAACCCGGACAACTACTACCAGAACGCGGCGATCAGCGGCGCCTATCGCTACGTGCTTCGTGGCACGCGGGGCACGGTGCACTTCCTTCAGCTCTACACGCAGATCGGCGACTACGGAAAGGGCCGCGGCATGCCGCCGAGCGGGCGCCTCGACGCCTCGGAGCTCGTCGTCGAGGACGACGGGAGCCTCGAGGTGCACATCGCCTGCGACCGTCCGCCGGGCGCCCGGAACTGGCTCCCCATGAAGCCCGAGACGGGCACGCTGATCATCCGTCAGACCTTCATGGACCGGGCGAAGGAATCGCTCGCCGAGCTCACCCTCGAGCGCGTGGAAGGCGACCCGCTGCCGACGCCGCCGAGCCCCGCACAGATCGACCAGGGCCTGCTCCAGGCCGGCAACCTGGTGGCCGGCGCCGCCAACCTCTTCGCCGGCTGGGTCGACGGCTTCCAGCGCCATGCGAACCAACTGCCGCGCTTCGACGACGCCATAAGCACGGCCTTCGGCGGCGACCCGAACATCGCCTACTACCACTCCTATTGGGAGCTCGGGCCGGACGAGGCGCTGGTCATCGACGCGATGCCGCCGAAGTGCGAGCACTGGAACTTCCAGCTCAACAACCACTGGATGGAGTCCCTCGACTACCGCTACTACCGCATCCACGTGAACGCGGCCTCCGCGACCTACCGGCCCGACGGCGGCGTGCGGGTCGTGGTGGCCCACGAGGATCCCGGGCTCGCCCACGCGAGCTATATCGACACCGTCGGGCACCGGCGCGGCACCATGTGCTGGCGATGGTTCTTCGCGGAGACGCAGCCCGAGCCGCACTGCCGCGTCGTGCCGCTCGCCGAGGTCGCCGCCCTCCCCTTCGCGCCCGCCCCCTAACCCGCCCCGAAGACCGAACGAGCGTTCGTGACCGCCGAGACCTCCCTCGACTACGGGCACCCGCATCGCCCGGCGCCGCTGCGCCTGGCGAACCGGCTCCCACGCCTGCCGGGCGATGGGCGGCTCACGACGCGAGGGCTGATCGCGGCGGCCGAGCGCGCGGAGCGACGCCGCTTCACGGACCGGAGCTTCGAGACCGGGCTCCGCATGCTCGTGGACAGCATCGAGGCCGAGGCCGCGCTGAACGCGACGGGCCACGCCATCGTGCGCCAGCGCCTGGTGACCCTGCTCCGGACGCGGCTTCGCGTGGAGGCGGCCGAAGCGAAGGACCCGGCGCGCTTCCGGCGTCCGCTGCCGCGGCCGATCATCATCTGTGGGCTGCAGCGCACGGGCACCACGCTGCTCCAGCGCCTGCTGGCGGGATCCGGGCTGCGGGCGCTCCAGGCCTACGAGGCCCTCGACCCGGTGCCGGGACCCGAGGCGCCGAAGCGTCGACGTGCGCGCCTGGCGTCCCGGGCGCTCCGCTACATGGCGCCCGACTTCTTCGCCGTGCATCCGGTCGAGGCCGAGGGGGTCGAGGAGGACGTGCTGCTCCTCGACCTGCAGCTTCACAGCACCGTGCCCGAGGCGACGCTGCGCGTACCGAGCTACGCCGCGTGGGTCGAGTCGCAGCCGGCCACGCCGGCTTACGCCTACGCGAAGAAGCTCCTGAGCGGCCTCGGCGGCGGCGAGCGCTGGGTGCTGAAGACGCCGCACCACCTCGAGTTTCTCGAGGCGGCGAACGCGCTCTTCCCCGATGCGGTCTTCGTGTGGACGCACCGGGACCCGCGCGTGACGGTGGCGAGCTTCGCCTCGATGGTGGCGCACGGGCGCGGCGTGTTCAGCGACGCCGTGGACCCGCGAGAGATCGGCCGGGACTGGCTCCGGAAGATCGCGCGCATGACCGACCGCGGACTCCGGGACCGGGCGGTGCTCGGCGAAACGCGCTTCATCGACGTGGCGTACGCGGAGCTCGTGGCCGACCCGATGGCCACGGCGCTCCGCGTGCTGCAGGAGGCGGAGGCGCCCGCCGGCGAGGGGGCGCGTTTCGGCATCGCGGCGGCGCTCCGGGCGAACCGGCCCGGGCGCTACGGCGCGCACCGCTACGGGCTCGAGCCCTTCGGGCTGAGCGAGGCGCAGGTCGGCGACGCGCTCGGGCCTTACACCGGTCGCTTTCGGCCCTTTCTTTGAGGGCCCGAAGCGGCCGATGATGTGCGCGCGACCGCCGGGAAGCTGAATCTGGGCCCGCGAGCGCGCGTCGCAGTCCGTTGCCCTCCATGCCCCGTCCGATTCGCTTCGTCTTCTCCTTCGGCGCCGCTCTCGCGGTGGTGCTTGCTTCGCTCTTCGTCGCATGCGGCGGCGCACGAAACGACCGCCGCACACGCGTGAGCGCGCCGCCGCCGGGCGTGGTGGTGGACGCGTCGCAGGAGCGGCGCGACGGCGTCGCGCTCCCCCTCGAGGGCAGCGGCGCCACGTCGGTCCCACCGGCCGGCGACGGCAACACCATGGGCTCGACCACCGGCTCGGGCAGCACGACCTCGGGAAGCACCGGCTCCGGAAGCACCGCGTCGGGAGGCACGGGCTCGGAAGGCACCGGCTCGGGCAGCAGCGCCGGCGGCGGGAGCTCCAGCGGCGGCTCGAACACCGTCCCGCCGCCCACCGGCGGCTCGTACCCGCGGGGTCCGACGGGCCGCAGCCTCGGCGCGCTGAGCCCCAGCGAGTGCATGGCGCAGCTCCGGTCCCTCGGCATTTCCCATCGGGTGGAGAATGGAGACCGCGCCCGCGAAGCCATCGACGCGCCGGTCGAGCCCACGGGCCCCATCGGCGGCGTGACGGTCACCTTTGCCGGGCGGAGCGCCACGAACCGGGTCATGGACTGCCGCCTGGTGCTGGCCATCTACGCCTGGTCGCCGGCGCTCCGGGCGGCGGGCGTGACGGCCATTCGCCACCTGAGCGCCTTTCGACCGGGCGCCGTGGTGCGCACCACGGGCCGGCCGAGCGGTCACGCGCGTGGCCTGGCCTTCGACCCGCGCTACTTCACCTTCCGCGGCGACGACGCGCCCTTCGACATTCTCGACGATTGGCAGCCCCGCACCCGCGGCGCCCCCCCCTGCGAGGGGCCGAACGGCGGCGAAAGCCCCCGCTCACGCACCATTCGCCGCCTGACCTGCGACGCCATCGCCGCCGAGCTCTTCCAGGTCGTCGTGACCCCGCACCACAACGACGCCCACGCGAACCACCTCCACCTCGAAGTCGTCCCTGGCGCGGACTGGAGCTGGTCGGCCTAGCCGAGCTCCGCCGATTCACTCCGGCGACGCCCAAAATCCACTCGGCGACCCGTCCTCATCAGGTCGGGAGCACCCCTCATCCGCCCCCGGACGCGCGGACACTCTCTTCTCGGCGCAGCGCACGCCTCCCGAAGGCAAGCCGAGCGGCGTTGGGCCGCTAAGGTGGCCTCATGAACCAGGTGCAGGCGCGCCAGCGGACGGAGCTCGGGCTCGGCCTCATGGCCGTGACGACGCTCGCCATGAGTCTGCTCGCCGTCGGCATCATGGTGACGCAATGGCTTTCGGTCGCGGGGCATGTATCGGCGCCGCCGAACTTTCGTGGGGTCATCTGGATCCCGCCCGGTGTCGCCTTGGGCGTCGACGCAGTGCGTTGGCTTTCCGTCGTCCTCCTGCTGGGCGCGCTCCTCGTCGCGCGCGGTTGCCCGACGCTTGGGGTCGCGCGTCCGATCGCTGTGATCCTCGCCGCGAGTGAAGTGCTCTACGCCCCCCTCGTGCGCGGGTTCCGGCTCCCGCTCGCAAGCTTCTACCCAAGCCTCGCGGCCTTCGGGCTACCGGCCCTGCTCGTCGCCATCTGGCCGCGTCGCTGGCGTGCCATCGTCCTCGGCCACGCCGGAGCGCTGCTCCTGCTTCTGTTCGCCATGCTCTGGGACCGAGCCACGGAGCCCCAGCTCGTCCCGACGTCCACGGTGACGGTCTCCGCGGTCTGGGGGCTCGCCGCCTCCCTTGCGCTCTTCAAGGCGCGGCGGTGGTTCCGAACCGACTGGTGCCCACCCACGAGCTTCTGATGCAGTTTCGGACCGTCGAAGACGACGTCGTGGCGGTCGAGCTCGACGTCGGTCCGGAGCACGTTCCGGGCATGGTGCTCGAGCACGTCGCGCCGCGGCGGCTACGCCTGGTCGTGGGCGACGCGCCGCTCTTATGGGCCCGCCTGGACGACTGCCTCTTCGACGTTGGCACGATCGTGTCACGTGCGAGCGACTCGCCGAGCGTGCTGCCGCCGCTGCGCGCCGAGGAGGCACGGGCCCGACGGGGACCCGCCGCGTGGCTCACGTGGGTCGCCGACGGACTGCGGAAGAGCGCCCGGGCCCCGCTCCGCTACGGAAGCTGGCAGCTCACCTGGTACGTGCCGCGCATGGCCCGGCGCGTCTGGCCGCTCCCGCAGCACTACTTCGCCGGCTACGCGAGCGCCGATCCCGATCACGCGCCTCCCATCGAGGACCTGCTCGCTAGCGTGAGGCGTCAGCGCGTGCACTGGGAGCCCATGAACCTGAACGGCGCTCGCACGGTGCATCCGCTCCGGGTCCCCTCTCCGCCGGACGCGCCGCGAGTGAAGGCGTGGCGCAAACACGCGAGCGCCGCAACGCTGCCGCCCATCGTGCTCTGGTGGGTGGACCCGCTCAGCCAGCATCTCGTGCTCGATGGACACGACCGCCTCTCTGCCGCCGCCGCGGAAGGTACGCGGCCTGACGTCGTGGTGCTCTGGCAGTGCCGCTACCTGCGCCCCGAGGACACCCACGACCGCCGCAGCTACATCGAGGGCTACGAACAGGCCCACGCCCGGTCCACGACGCCCCTCGAAACGAAGCGCGCCCTCAACCGCAGCCTGGCCGATTGGCACCGGCCCGTGGCCTATCCGCTGACGACGAGCGTCCATCGGCCCCGGCACGCCGAACGCTGGCGGCGGGAGGTCCGGGCCGCGCTCGGGCCCGGACACGATCACCTCGCGGCCTTTCTCGGCTGAGGAGGCGTCTCGATCCGCCGCTGACTCTTTGGTCGGCTCCCGCGACCGACGGACATCGGGTCGGCCGTCGCTTGGAGCGGAGCGCGACGCCTCTCGGCGCCACGGGCCTCGACATTGCCGTGCTCGCGCCGGTCCGCGTGGTGACACCCGGCGCGCTCGAGGCGCCGCGCTTCCGCGCCACAGCCTCCGAACGGCCCGCGAGCGACCGAACGGGGTTCGCGCGACTATGCTCGTACCGTGCGGCGCGCCCTTGGATGGTCGGTGTTTCTTCCGCTCCAGGCTCTTGGAGCGCCGCTCGGGGCACTTGCGGGTGTCGTCACGGGAGCGCGGGGGCTCGCCGCCACGCGTCGGCGCGGCGTGTCGTTCACGGCGGCCGCCGTCATCGAGCCGCGATGGCTCCTGCACCAGCTCGGCGTGCGCTCCGACCCGCGTACCGTGGCCATGCTCCGGCACATGCCTGCCGAGGCAGAGCTCGGGCGCTGGATGATGTTCGGCCCGACGCTGCTGGCCCATCGCCTGACCGGCTTCGTACCACCGGGGCTGGGCCCGAGGGCACACGGTCCCGCGAGCCTCTGGACGCGGCGCATACACGCCTTCGACCGCATCTTCGCGGAGGCGGTGCCCCGCGTGGAGCAGGTCGTGGTGCTCGGAGGCGGCTTCGACCTCCGGATACTCGAGCTCACCGAAGGCGAGCCCGTTCGCGCCTTCGACGTGGACCAGAAAGAGACGCAGGCGCTCAAGCTCGAGGTCATGGGCAAGGCCGGCATCGCCCACGACCACGTGACCTACCTTCCCGTCGACTTCCGGAGGGAGTCGTGGGTCGACACGCTGCGCCAAGGCGGCTTCGACCCTTCCCGACCCACCTACTGGCATTGGGAGAGCGTGTCGCTCTACCTCGACGAAGCAGTGGTGCGGGAAACGCTACGGCAGATCGGCGAGCTCTCGGCGCCAGGAAGCGTGCTCGCGCAGGACGTCTACGGCACAGCGCTCACCCGCCCGCGCGACCCCTTGCTCGGCGCGGCGCTGCGCTCGGTGGCGATGATCGGCGAGCCCGTGAAGTTCGGCATGGATCTGAGCGGCGACGTTCGCGCCCGAGCCGAGGACCTGCTCGCGGGGACGGGCTTCGCGCTGACCGAGTGCATCCCTCTCCGCCCCTCGCCCGTGCATCGCGATCCTGTGTACGCGATTCTGGTGGGCGAGACCGGAGGGGGCGAAGACACGCGGGGCGCGTGAGCCGGACCTCCTTCGAGCGACGCGACCGCCCCGGGGAGTTAACGACGCGGCCGAGGCTCGCGCCGGCGGTGCTTCAGCGCGTCAACGCGGGCCAAAGGTGCGCGAGGCAGCGGTAGGTGGAGTGGCCGACGCGTCGAACGCTGCCGTCGGAGCCACGCTTGACGCGCACCTCCTCGCCGCGCGGCGTGCGCGCGACGAGGCGGCCGTGGTCGTCGTAGCGGCGCCCCTCGGTGAAGACGGTCTCGCCGTGGTCGAGGAGCGTGAGCTCCGTGGGACGACCGCGCGCGTCGTAGGTCCACACCCATCGCTGGTCGTTGGCCAGACCGCGGCCGGGGAGGACGAGGCGCATGGCCTGGAGGTTCCCGTAGCCGTCATACCTCCAGCTCCGCACGCGCGTGATGCGCGCACCGCGCCACTGCGCCTGGAGCACCGGGCGCCCCCGAGCGTCATGACTCGTCCGCGTGAGCGCGTCGCCCCGGCGCTCCTCCCGGGCGAAGTGCGTATCGCCGCGGTACGCGTAGGTCGTCACCTCCCCGAGGCGCTCGTGCCGCACCAGGCGGCCCGCCGGGTCCCACGTGAGCACGAGCCGTGGGTCGCCGCGGGCCGTGACCGTGCCGTCCTCGGCTTCCGTCCAGCGCACCCGCTGAACGAGATCGTCGATCCCATCGGGCGGCCCGCACTCGGAGTAGTCTCCGAAGTCCGAGTCCTCGCACATGCGCACGGAGTCGAGGGCACGGAGCGTCACCCGGCCGGCGGCGTCGTACTCCCAGCGCGTGCGCTCGCCGAGCATGCGCGTCCGGAGCGGCCTCCCGCGCGCATCGAAGTCGAAGTGGCGGCACGAGGGCTCGGAGCGAATCGGCCAGACGGCATGAGGCGAGCCGAGGGCGTCGCTCCACACCCAGCGCGGCGCGCCGCCTTCGTCGCAGCGAACGCAGACCCCGTAGCCCTCGGGGCAGGGGCGCGCCCGTGCGCAGAGGTCGGCGTCGCTGCGCGGAGACCGCGGAGGGCGCGCAGGCTGCGCCGCCCGTGCAGAGCCACCACAAGCCGCGACGGCAACCAGGAGGCTGGCAAGGGCCGCGAGGCTGCATCCGCCGCACACCGTCTCCACCGGCTCATTCTCGCCTGGGCCGGCCCCCGCGCCCAGAGCGAGCGGCGCGTCACCGGCGCTTCGTGAGACGGCGGTGAGAGTTCGCGCGGTGCCGCCCCGGGACCCTCAGCTACGGCGGCCGAGCTCGATCCGGAGCTCCGTCTTGCCGGACGGCGCGCTCCCCGCAGTCGCGAAGGCGCCCTCGTGCGCCGCCCACCACGCCTCGGCCTCCTCCTCGCTCCAGCTACCCCACTGGTCGAGGGCACGGAGCGCGGAGAGGAAGGCGTGCGCGCCTTCCGGACGCTCCAACGGATCCTTGGCGAGGCAGGCGAGCACGAGCTCGTCCAACCCCTCGGGGAGCGCGCGGCCGAGGCGCTCCGACGGACGCTCCGGTGCGCTGTGCAGGTGGTGCCCGCAGATGTCGACGACGTTCCGGCCGGAGAACACGTGCGTCCCGGTCAGCAGGTAGAACCCCACGGCGCCGAGCGCGTAGATGTCGCTCCGCGGGGACGCCGCGGCGGGCTCGCGAATGCACTCCGGCGCGAGGTAGAGGGGCGTCCCCGTGAGCGTCGAGTCCTCGGTCAGCGCGCCGCCCTCGGGCCGGAGCTCCTTGACCAATCCGAAGTCGAGGAGCTTCGGGACGTCGCGAACGCCACCGCTGCGCGCGAGCATGACGTTGGTCGGCTTGATGTCGCGGTGGATCAACCCCGCCGCGTGAGCCTCGGCGAGGGCGGCCGCCACGCCGCGCAGCACATGGACCGCACGTGCGGGCGCCATGGGCCCGCCGGCCTCCACGATCGCCTCGAGGCGCGCGCCCTCGAGGAGCTCCATCGCGTAGTAGAAGACGCCCTCGGGGGTGTGCCCGTAGTCGTAGATCGTCACCGTGTTCGGGTGCGTCAGCGTCGCGGTGAGCCGGACCTCGCGCTCGAAGCGCGCGAGGGCCTGCGGGCCGGTCTTCTCCGGCGCGATGAGCTTGATGGCGGTGGGCCGACGCAGCATCGCGTGGCGCGCCCGGTAGACGACGCCCATGCCCCCGGCTCCGAGGCGGCTCTCGAGCTGGTACTGGCCGAGGCGCCGCGCGTCGCGCACCTCCTGCCGCAGGCCATGCACGACCTTGGAGATGGCGACGCAGCTGATGGTGCTTAGCGTCCACCAGATCGCCACCGTGACGACCATGGGTAGCCCGCCGAGCGGGAGCTCCGCAACGATGCGCGCGGAAGCCGTCCACCGGGGAATCGGCACCGCCATGGCGATAGACATCACGACGCCGCCGAGGGCGGTGAGCACCAGCGTTCGCCGCGCGGTGCTCGGAACGATGGCCGCGCGGAGGGTGAACGTCAGGGTGGCGCCCAGCGTGCAGCTGAGGCGTATGGCCCAGGCGAAGCCGGCGACACCAACCTGGGAGAAGAAGATCGCTTCTTCGGTCGTGGGGTCCTGGTCGAGGAGGGCCCCGAGCTGCTGCGCGGGGACGGCATGCGCGAAGAGGCCAGTGATGAAGGCGGTCAGCCCCAGCAGGGAGGCCTCGGCGACGTCGAGGGTACGGCGTGCGTAGGTGCGCTCTCGGCGCAGGAGGGCGAGGAAGAGCCCGGCGACGGCGACCTCGGCGAACATGACCAGGTTCGCCGGACGTGTGAGCGAGGGAGGGGTGTCGGTGATGATCTGAAACAGCCCGCCGATGCCGTTGAGCACGACGAGCACGCCCGCGAAGAGCGCGAGGCGCTGCTGGCGAAAGCTCTGCTCCTGGTGGCTGGACGTCGCGGCCATGGCCAGAGCGGGACCCTACCAGGCGCCGATCGACACGAAGCGGCCCGACGGCCTCGGTGAGGGCGGCGCTCCATGGGACGCGCGCGTTTGGGACTCCCATCGTCGCCAAGGCGACTTCCTCTTTGCCCAAGGAGGGGCGACAAAGGACCGGGAGGAGAACGTGAGCCGAACGACCGAGGGAGTGATGAACCTAGACCTGACCACCGAAGAGTGGTGGCTTCTGGAGGCGGGTCTGAACGAGTGGCGGGGGCCTGCGCGCTGTACCGACGCGCTGGCGAAGGCAATGGCCTTTGCGAGCGCCAAGGCCTTCCTCGCGGAGATCGAGGAGCGCCTGTTGCCACGGCTGGAGAGGAGACGAGGCCTGACTCGGCCCGACTGGAAGCGAATCCTCATCGCCACCGAGATCGCCTTCGTGAGCGACGTGGTGGGGTCCGGTCTCGACTGGTCGACGACCGTCGGCCTGACCGATGAAGAAACCATCGCGCTGCTCCGGGGGGTGCAGCGCAAGATCCTGGAAGGATGCGCCCCTTCTCGTGACCGGAGCTGAGCTCGTCGGCTCATCGATCGAGTGACGACGCCCTCTCCGAAGGGGCCACGTGGTCCGTTGCTCGACCCAACGGAGACCCCTATACGCTGCGGCCCATGAGCGACGGAGCCTGGTCCGTGCTGCCGCACGACCCGATCGAGGAGCTGAGCGAGAACCTCTGGCGCGTCGTCGGCGACCTTCCGAAGATGAAGCTCCGCCGCCAGATGGTGGTCGCGCGCGAAGCGGACAGGCGCCTCCTCATCCACAACGGGGTCTGCGCGGACGCCGCGACGATGGCGCGGCTCGAGGCGTGGGGGACGCCGACCTGGCTCGTGGTACCGAACGGATGGCACCGGCTGGACGCGGCGGCGTGGAAGGCGCGCTTCCCTTCGCTCGAGGTGCTCTGCCCGCTCGGCGCGCGCGCGAAGGTCGAGGAGGTCGTCGGGGTCGATGCGACCTACGCGAGCTTCGAGCCGACGGCTTCACTGGAGCTCTTCCACCTCCGAGGCGTCGGCGATGGGGAGGGCGTCCTGAAAGTCCGCTCGGGGGACGAGGTGACCCTCGTCTTCAACGACGTGATCTTCAACCAGCCCCACCTGCCGGGCGTGTTCGGCGCGCTCTATCGCCTCTTCGGCCAGAGTGGGAAGCCGAAGGTCACCTACATCGCGAAGAAGCTGCTCGTGAAGCAGCGGAAGCTGCTCGCGGCGCACCTTCGGCAGCTGGCCGATACCCCCGACCTGGTGCGGCTGATCCCGGCGCACATCGACCCCATCGAGGGCGACGTGCCGGCCGCGTTGCGCGAGCTCGCGACGCAACTCTGAGCGAGCCCCGCTCGGCAGCCGCCCGGGATCGAGGACCGCCGGCTTCAGTGATGCGTGCGGACGAGGTCGCAGCCCGCGGGGCAGCGGTATTTGCCTACGGCCAGGCGGCCGCCGCCCACGAGCTCCTGGATGCGGTCGGCGGCGACCTGGGGTGTGACCTCGCAGCCGCACGCGAGCCGCAGCCGGGCGATGACCTGCCCCGGTCCGGCGGGCGTGACGGCGAGAACCGCTTCAGCGCGCTGGGATGCCATGGCAGCAGGCTGTCATGGCTTCGAGGATGAACGGCCGCTTCCCCTCGAAACGTCGGAATTCCCGGTCGGGTGGTCGCCGCGCGGCATCGACCGGCCGTCAGGAGTAGCGATCGTTGCGCCAGGGGTGCGCCGTGTCGCTGTATCCACGTTGCTCCCAGAAACCCAGGCGGTTCTCCGTGAGGAACTCGATCTTCGAGATCCACTTGGCGCCCTTCCAAGCGTAGAGCTGCGGGGTGATCATGCGGGCCGGACCACCGTGCTCGCGGGCGAGCGGCTCGCCGTACACGGTGTGCGCGATGAGCACGTCCGGCTTGAGCGCCTCCTCGAGGCGCACGTTCGTCGTGTAGCCGTCGTAGCCGTGGCAGAGGACGAAGTCCGCGTCGTCGTCGGGCTCGGCCAGCGCCGCGAGGTCGGCGAAGCGTACGCCGCGCCAAGGCACGTCGAGCTTCGACCACGTGGTCACGCAGTGGAAGTCGCTCACGTCGTCGACCTGGGGAAGCGCCTGGAGGTCGTCCCAGGTCAGCGCGACGGGGCGCGCGACGGCGCCCGCGAGCTCGAGGCGCCACTCGCCCGTGGCGACCTCTGGTTTCCGGCCGAGGTCGAGCACCGGCCAGCCCTTCGCCAGGTGCTGTCCTGGCGGCACCTGGGGCATGCCGTGTCGGTTCGCCGGGCCCGTGCCCATGGGGGCCTCGTCGGCCATGGCGGGCGTGTCGGCCATGCGCGCTTCGAAGCGGTCCCGGAGCCGCATGCGTGCGGCGACGATGCGCTCCTCCTTGGCGGCGGTGTCATCGGTCATGGCTTCTTCTTTCGTCCTCCGGGGGTCCGCTGTCGAGCGGACCACTCTATGCTCTCGGCATGGCCGCGTTACCGTCGCTCTTCCGAGCTGCCATGCCGGCGGAAGGACCCCCGCCCGCGCTGCCGCTCGTCGGCCACGCGCTGGCCATGGCCAAGGACCCGCTCGGGCTCGTGCTCCGCCTCGGGCAGCAGGGCGACGTGGTACCGCTGCGCCTCGGCAGCGTCCGGGCACACCTCGTCGGTAGCGCCGAAGGCGCCGAGGCCGTGCTGCGCAGCCAGGCGAAGCACTACTCCCGGAAGACCCGCGTCTGGGACGTGATGCGTATGTTCCTCGGCGACGGCATCCTCCTGACCGAGGGCCCGCAGTGGAAGAGCCAGCGGCGCGTCGTGAACCCGGCCTTTCATCGCCGGCGCCTCGCGTCCTTCGCGGACACCATGCGCGGTGAGACCGACGCCATGCTCGCCGGCTGGCGCGACGGCCAGACCCTCGACGTCGCCGACGCGATGATGCGCCTGACGCTCCGCATCGTGAGCCAGACGCTCTTCGGCACGACCACCGAGGCCGACGCCGACGTCATCGCCGACGCCGTCGACCGTGGGCAGCGCTACGCCGAAGCCTCGATGTCCGGCCTGAACCTGGTGCCGGTGAAGGTGCCGACGCGGCGGAACCGCGCGTTCCTGCGCGCCATCGCGGACCTCGACCGCGTCGCGCTCCGGCTCATCGAGACCCGGCGCGACGAGCTCCGCGCCGCGGACGCCGGGGACGACGTGCTCACCATGCTGCTCGAAGCGCGCACCGAGGACGGCGAGGAGCTCCCGACGAAGCAGATCCGCGACGAGGTGATCACGCTCCTGAGCGCGGGCCACGAGACGACGGCGAACGCCCTCGCGTGGACCTTCTACCGCCTGAGCCGGCACCCGGAGGTACTGCGCACGCTGACGGCGCAGATCGACGAGGCCCTCGGGGGCGAGCCGCCAACGCCGGACGACCTGGCCCGCGTGCCCTACGCCCGCTGGGTCTTCGACGAGGCGCTTCGGCTCCACCCGCCGGCGTGGATCACGGGCCGCCTCGTGAAGGAGCCCCACACGCTCCTCGGGGTGCCGCAGCGGCCCGGCGACGTGACGCTCATCAGCCCCTACGTCGTCCACCGGCGCGCGACCACCTTCGCGAACCCGGAAGGCTTCGACCCGGCCCGCTGGGAGGCCCTGAGCCAGCCCAAGGCCTTGCCACCCTTCGCCTTTTTTCCCTTTGGCGGGGGGCCGCGGAAGTGCATCGGCGAGGCCTTCGCCTACCTCGAGGCGCTGCTCGTGCTGGTGCGGGTCCTTCAGCGGTTTCAGCTGGAGCTCGTGCCCGGGCACCCCGTCGTGCCAGCGCCGCAGATCACGCTCGGCCTCGCCCAGGGGCTCCGCATGACGCTCCGCGCGCGCTGAGATACTCCGTAACCATTCGACTTTCGCCGGGTACGAGAGGACACGGGAAGAGCCTCGGGGAGCTCCGCGTTGGCATCGAAAAGGTGCCCGCGACCTCGGTCGTCGTTGGAACAAAAGACCACTTGGTCAAAAATAGTATTGACGGGCGCCGTCTCGCGACACAGGTTCAGGACCACTCAGTCAAAAACCTGTCTTCACCGCTGCCACCATGCTGCTCCTCGACGCCCCCACCTCCTCCCTCCCAACCGCAGCCCGCAACCACCACACACCCCAACCCCCCCACCCCGGAACCCCCCCCCGCCAAACCACAGCGGCGGGAGACCAGCGACACCCCCCAC
>CALCTH010000697.1 GCA_937893795.1 uncultured Myxococcales bacterium
GCCACGGGCCGCGGGGCCCAGAGCGAAGCGCCGGAGGGCGCGACCGGCGGCGAGTAGGCGAGAGCGGCTTCCGCGCCGGCTACTCGCGCGGAGACGGACGACGACCTGGACTTCAGCGACGAAGAGGTCGCCCCGGAGCTCGACGACGCGTGGGAGGAGCTTCAGCAAGCCGACTTGGCGCTCGCCGGCGGCGACATGCTGGAGTCCGACGGCTGCGAGGAATTCGCGACGCTTCGCGACCGCATCTGCGCCCTCGCCGAACGCGTGTGCGCGCTGGCTGCGGCGAGCGAGGACGAAGAGACTCGGGCCCGCTGCGACGATGGGCGCGACCGATGCAGGCGAGCCCGCGAGCGCGTGGCGGCGCGCTGCCCCGACTGAACCACCACGGCGCGGCGAGCTACAGGAACTCGAAGCGCTCGGAGCGTGAGCCGACGAGGCACCCCATGAGGTAGCCCTGGACGGCCGCGAGCATCGTCCCCGCGAGGGAACCCATGATCTGCGCGAGGGCGAGGCCCACCGACGCGACGAGCACCGACTGGCTGACGACGCCGCCGAGCACGGACGCTCCGGTGACCAGCGCGATCAGCGTGCCCGTGAACGCGAGCACCGCGATGCCCAGGATGACCACGACGAGGTACTCGACGGGCGCAGCGAAGACTCCGCGGAGCACCCCGGGGACGTCGAAGATGGCGACCGCCCGCCCGCTGAGGGCCTGCACCGAAAGGGCCATCGGCCAGTAGACGTAGGCGAGCGCTGCGCCGGCCAGCAGCGCTGGGCCGCCGCCTCCGTTGAAGGCCATCCAGGCGAAGATCCCGAAGAGGAGCGCCAGGAGCGCGATGAGGCTGAGGCCTCGGTAAAAGACCTCCGTATAGGAAGGCAGCCGGTCGAGCACCGAGGGCGGGGGACCTCCGCGGTCACGCACCCCCGCCTGCGCGAACTGCGTGAAGACGTGCGCATGGGCCCCGAGGGCGGCCGAGGTGAAGGAGAACGTGAGCCCGATGTTGATGAAGGAGAAGCCGGCCGTCGGGATCAAGACGATCACGATCGCGCCGATGGCCGTGAGGGTGGCGACCCCGGCGACCAGGCGGTGGCCCCCGCCGCGGATGGGCAGCATGAAGGCCGTGGGCAGCCGCGCCCAGAAGCCCGGATGATCGGCGTCGAGGACGGGACCGGGGACCTCCGAGCCGGGGTAGAGCGAAGGCTGGGACGCGGCGTGAACGGCCGCGCGGGCCGCCGCGTGCGGGTTCTCGCTGCCGGGACCGCCGGGCGGCGGGAGCGAGGCCGGGGGAAGGCTCCCCGGCGGTACGCTGGCGGGGCTCCATGACCCCGGCGGGAAGGACGCTTGCGCCGGGACGGGGCCAGGCGGGGGCGGCGTCGTCGGCGCCCAGGCGCCCGGCGCCACGGGGGCCGGAAGCGAAGGCGCCGGCCCCGGCGCGAGGCTCGGTGGCTGATGCTCTTCGCGGGTGACGGCGACCTTCGCGCCGAGCTCGCGTAGCACGACGGCGTAGCGCTCCGCCTCGCCCCGCGAGACCTGCCGTTTGACGGTCCGGGGCAACGACGCGACCAGCTGAATCGCCGTGGGCTCGTCGAGCTGAAACGCTTTGGCGAGGTCCGGCACCACGGCGACGGGGTCACGAAACGCGAGGAGCCGAACGTTCCAGCGAGGGCGCAACGTGTCCGGGGTCTCCGCCAGCTCGGGCAGCGGCAGGTCCGCCGGCGACGAGAAATCGCCGAAGGTGTCGAAGGCGTCGCGGCCGCCCAGCGATTGGGGTGGAACGCCCGGGACACTCGCGACGCCCGGGCCGACGGCCTCGAGGCCGACGCGACTCGGCTGCGCCTTCCTGGGCGGCCGGGTCTCGTCCTCTTCGTCGTCCCTCCCCATCGCGCCCGAACGCTACGACGGCCCGGCGCGATTGGCCATTCCGCGGCGCAACGCCCCCGGCGGACCCGGGTCGCTGGGGCCCTCGATTGACACGCTGCGTCAAGCGCCGTACAAAGGACAATGAATCGCCATTCAGCCGCGCGGACCCGCGTTCGGGCCGCGACGGTCTGGGCGGGCTCGGAGGAAGCGTGAGCGAAGAGGCACAGAAGCTCGGCGAGCCGGGCCGGCGCGTCGCCATCGTGGCGGGGCTCCGGACCCCCTTCGCGAAGCAGTGGACCGCGTATCGCGAAACCTCGGCCCTCGAGCTCGGCAAGATCGTCGTCGCCGAGCTCCTGGCGCGCACCGGCGTGAAGCCGAAGGCCATCGAGCAGGTCGTGTATGGCCAGGTCGTCCCGTCGGTGAAGGCGCCGAACATCGCCCGGGAGATCGTGCTTGGGACGGGCATGCCCGTGGGCATCGAGGCCTACAGCGTGAGCCGAGCCTGCGCGACGTCCTACCAGTCGACGGTGAACGTCGCCGAGGCCATCGCCGCCGGCACCCTTCGCGTCGGCGTCGCCGGGGGGGCCGACAGCGCGAGCGACGTGCCCATCACCGTCAGCAAGCGGCTGCAGGTGGCGCTCATCGAGGCCAGCAAGGCCCGCAGCCTCCAGCAGCGCGCGCAGGCCTTCCTCGGGCTCTCGGCCAAGGATCTGGTGCCCGAGCCGCCAGCCATCGCCGAGTACTCGACGGGAGAGACCATGGGCCAGAGCGCGGAGAAGATGGCCAAGGAGAACGGCATCACCCGCGAGGCCCAAGACGACTTCGCGCACCGCTCGCACCAGCTCGCCGCGAAGGCCTGGGCCGAGGGGCGCTTCGATGACGAGGTGATGGAGGTCTACGTGCCGAGCGGCTTTCGGACCTCGATCCGCGAAGACAACCTCGTCCGGAAGGAGTCCGAGCGCGCCGGCTACGCGAAGCTCCGGCCGGCCTTCGACCGGAAGCACGGCAGCGTCACGGCGGGCAACGCCTCGCCGCTCACCGACGGCGCGAGCGCCGTGCTCCTCATGCGCGAGGACGTCGCCAAGGCGGAGGGCTTCACGCCCCTCGGCTACCTGAAAAGCTACGCCTTCGCGGCCCTCGACCCGCGCTGGCAGCTGCTCATGGGCCCGAGCTTCGCGACGCCGAAGGCGCTCGACCGCGCCGGAGCGACGCTCGCGGACATGACCCTCGTCGACATGCACGAGGCCTTCGCGGCGCAGATCCTCTCGAACGTGCAGGCCTTCGAGAGCGAGGCCTGGTCCCGCGAGTACCTCGGGCGGGAGACGCGCATCGGCGAGGTCGACTGGGAACGCTTCAACGTGAGCGGTGGGTCCATCTCCCTCGGGCATCCCTTCGCGGCCACCGGGGCCCGGCAGATCACGCAGACGCTGCACGAGCTGAAGCGACGCGGCGGAGGCCTCGGCCTCGTGACCGCGTGCGCCGCCGGCGGCCTGGGCGCCGCCATGGTGCTGGAGGTGGAGGCATGAACAGCCTGAGCATCGAGATCCGCGGCGACGTGGCCGTCCTCCGCATGGACGTGCCCGGCGACACCATGAACACGCTGAAGCCGGACTTCGCCGACGACTTCGCCGAGGCCTTCGCGCACCTCGAGGGCGACGCCGCGGTGAAGGCCGTCGTCTTCGCCTCGGGCAAACCCGATTCGTTCATCGCCGGCGCCAACGTCGAGATGCTCGACGGCGTGACGAGCGCCCTGGACGCCAAGGCGCTCTCCGAAGCCGGCCAGCGGGCCATGGACCGCATCGCGGCCTTCCCGAAGCCCGTGGTGGCGGCCATTCATGGCCCGTGCCTCGGCGGCGGCCTCGAGGTCGCGCTGGCATGCCACGGCCGCGTGGCGACGACGTCGAAGAAGACGAAGCTCGGCCTCCCCGAGTCGCAGCTTGGGCTCCTCCCCGGCGCGGGCGGCACCCAGCGGCTGCCGCGGCTCATCGGTACGCAGGCGGCCCTCGACCTGATGCTCACGGGCAAGCAGGTGGACGGGAAGAAGGCCAAGCGCCTCGGCCTCGTGGACGACGCCGTGCCGGAGAGCGTGCTCATGGACGTCGCCATCGCGCGCGCCGAGGCGTTGCTCGCGCCGGCGAAGGCGAAGCCCGGCCTCCCCGACCAGGACGCGCTCCAGGAGATGGCTTTCGCCGGAAACGCCCTCGGCCGGAAGGTGCTCTTCGGTCAGGCGCGGAAGGCGCTGCATGCCAAGACCCGCGGCAACTACCCGGCGCAGGACGCGATCCTCGACGTGGTGAGGGCTGGCCTCGAGGGCGGATTCCAAGCGGGCCTCGAGGCCGAGGCCGAGGCCTTCGGTCGCCTCGTGGTCAGCCCCGAGTCCGCGGCGCTGCGGAGCATCTTCTTCGCCACGACGGCGATGAAGAAGGACACCGGCGTCGACGACGCGAGCGTGACGCCGCGGCCGGTGACGAAGGTGGGCATGCTCGGCGCCGGGCTCATGGGGGCGGGCATCGCCTACGTGACGACGGCCCGCGCGAAGACGCCGGTTCGCCTGAAGGACCGGGACGCCGACGGCGTGATGGCAGGACTTCGCTACGTCCGGAAGATCGTGGACAAGGGCGTGAAGCGCCTGAAGCTCACGCGTCCGGAGGCCGACCAGCTCATGGCCCTGACCACGGGGACGACGAGCTACGCCGGCTTCGGCGACTGCGAGGTCGTCATCGAGGCGGTCTTCGAAGACCTCGTGCTCAAGCAGACGATGGTGCAGGAAATCGAGGGCATCGGGCGGCCGGACGTGATCTTCGCGTCGAACACCTCGTCGCTCCCCATCGCGGGCATCGCGGAAGCGTCCGCGCATCCGGAGACGGTCATCGGCATGCACTACTTCTCGCCCGTCGAGAAGATGCCGCTCCTCGAGATCATCGTGACGCCGAAGACGGCGGACTGGGTCACGGCCACCTGCGTCGCCCTCGGCAAGAAGCAAGGCAAGACGGTCATCGTGGTGAAGGACGGCCCGGGTTTCTACACGACGCGCATCCTCGCGCCGCTCATGAACGAAGCGGCGTGGGTGCTGAGCGAGGGCGTCCCCATCGACGTCATCGACCGGGCCATGGAGGACTTCGGCTTCCCCGTCGGCCCGCTCAAGCTCACGGACGAGGTGGGCATCGACGTCGGACAGAAGGTCGGTGGCGTGATGAGCGCGGCCTTCGGCGAGCGCATGACGGCGCCGCCAGGCTTCCAGCGCCTCATCGACGACGGCCGGAAGGGCCGGAAGAACGGCAAGGGCTTCTACCTCTACGGCGACCGGCCGAAGGGCCCGCTCGGCAACCTCCCGAAGCCGCTCGCCAAGCTGGCGGGTGTCGCGCCCTCCAAGGGCATCGACGAGACCGTCTACGCGGTGCTCGGCGTGCAGCCGAACAACGACGCGCTCAGCGCCGACGAAATCGCCTGGCGCTGCACGCTACCCATGGTCAACGAGGCCGCGCGCTGTTTCGGCGAGGGCATTCTCCGGAGCGCCCGCGACGGCGACATCGGCGCCATCTTCGGCCTGGGCTTTCCGCCCTTCCGCGGCGGACCCTTCCGCTTCGTCGATACGGTGGGCGCCAACGAAATCGTCCGGCGCCTGCGGGCCCTCGAGTCGCTGCACGGGACACGCTTCGCGCCGGCCCCGGCGCTCGTGGAGCTCGCGGAGCGCGATGGAACGTTCCACGGTCCGCGCGCGGCGACGCCCGGGGTGGTTGCCGCCGCTGCCCCGCCTCCGGCCGAGTGAGCGGGGGCCGCGTCCGGGGACCATGCGCTCCGGGACGCCGCGGCCGCAGAGAGGTCCTCACGCCGAAGACACGCTGGTCGACGTGCACGCGACGCCCCTAGATCGGGCGGGGGTCGGTGCACGTCGGGGGGCGTGGTCCCACCTCGGAAAGAGACCCGCTCCTTGGACCTCGACGTCGTCGATCTGTCGCGCGCCCAGTTCGCGCTGACGATCATGTTCCACTACCTCTTCCCGCCGCTCAGCATCGGGCTCGGCGTGATCATGGTCGTGCTCGAGGCCCTCGCGCTGAAGACCGGCGACGACGCCTACGAGCGCGCCACGCGCTGGTGGACGAAGGTCTTCGCCGTGAACTTCGCCGTCGGCGTGGCGAGCGGCATCGTCATGGAGTTCCAGTTCGGCACGAACTGGGCGACCTACTCGCGCTTCGTCGGCGACGTCTTCGGCTCCGCGCTCGCGTCGGAGGGCAACTTCGCCTTTTTCCTCGAGTCGGGGTTCTTGGCGATCCTCGTCTTCGGCTGGGACCGGGTCTCCAAGAAGATGCACTTCTTCTCGACGTGCATGGTGTCCCTCGGCTCGATCTTCAGCGCCGTCTGGATCGTCATCGCCAACAGCTGGCAGCAGACGCCCCGGGGCTTCCACCTCGTGGGGGAAGGCGCGGCCATGCGCGCCGAGATCACCGACTTCTGGGCGATGATCTTCAACCCCTCGGCCATGCACCGGCTGAACCACGTGCTCCTCGGCTCCTTCGTGCAGGGCGCCTTCTTCGTGATGAGCATCGCGGCCTTCTACCTCTTGAAGAAGCGCCACGAGGACTTCGCCAAAAAGAGCTTCCGCGTGGCTCTCGGCCTCGGCACCGTGGCGTCGCTCGCGCTCCTCGTGAGCGGCCATTCGCAGGCCAACGCCGTGAGCGTGAACCAGCCGGCCAAGCTCGCGGCCTTCGAGGGGCACTTCGAGACGGGCCCGGCGGACCTCTACCTCTTCGGCGTACCCAACGCGGAGACGCGCGAGGTCGACTACGGCGTCGCCGTACCCGGCATGCTCAGCGTGCTCATCCATGGCGACGCCGAGGTGCCCGTGAAGGGCCTCGATGCCATCCCGGAGGATGAGCACCCGCCGCTGGTCGTCCCCTTCGTCAGTTACCGGCTGATGGTCGGGCTCGGCACGCTCTTCATCGGCATGACCGTGCTCGCTTCGTTCCTGCTCTGGCGCGGCACGCTCTGGGACAAGACGTGGCTGCTCCGGGCCTTCGTCCTCGCCGTGGCTGGACCGGTCATCGCCAACCAGGCCGGCTGGGTGGCCGCCGAGGTCGGCCGCCAGCCCTGGGTGGTCTACGGGCTGCTCAAGACCGTGGACGCGGTGTCGACGACCGTGCCCGGCGAGCACGTGCTCGCGTCGCTCATCCTCTTCGGCATCGTCTATGTCGCGCTCGGCTGCGTCTGGCTCTTCGTCGTGAACGAGAAGATCCAGCACGGCCCCGCGGACGCGCTCCCGCCGGAGCGGCCGAGCCGCGGGAGCTTCATCGAGGTCGCCGCCGAGGTCACGGACCCTGCCGCTCCGACGGGTCTCGCGGTCTTCTCCGACTTCCCGCCGCCGTCGGACGTGCCGCCCGTGACCGTCGGGGAGGCCGAGTAGTGCTGGGCATGGACCTGCAGACGCTCTGGTTCTTCCTCCTCGGCGCGCTCATCACCGGCTACGCCATCCTCGACGGCTTCGACCTCGGCGTGGGCCTGCTGCAGCCCTTCGTGCGTGGGGACACGGAGCGACGCCTGGTGCTCAACAGCATCGGCCCGCTCTGGGACGGCAACGAGGTGTGGCTCGTCACCTTCGGGGGCGCGCTCTTCGCGGCCTTCCCCGTGGCCTATGCGACGTTCCTCAGCGCCTTCTACCTGCCCTTCATGGTGCTCATGGTCTCGCTCATCGGCCGGGCCATCAGCATCGAGTTCCGGTCGAAGGCGAAGTCGAGGCTCTGGCGAAGCTACTGGGACTACAGCTTCGCCCTCTCGAGCTTCTGCGTGGTCTTCCTCTTCGGCGTCGCCGCGGGCAACGTGATGGAAGGCATGCCGCTCGTGACGGGGCCGAACGGCGTGGTGGAGTTCCGGGGCGGCCTCGGCGACCTCCTCGGCCCCTACGCGCTCTCGGTGGGCGGCCTCGCGGTGCTGGCCGCCGCCTTGCACGGCGCGCGCTACCTGCAGCTCAAGACCGAGGGCGAGCTCCAGGCGCGCGTCCACCGCTGGGCCTGGACGGCCTTCGGGCTCTTCCTCGTCGCCTACTTCGGCGTGACGGTGGCGACGCTCGTGCACATGCCGAACGCCATCGAGAACTTCCTCCGCTGGCCGGCGCTCTGGGCCGTGGTGGCCTTCGGCGTGCTCGCCATGGCCAACGTACCCCGCGCGCTCTTTCTCGGCCGCGCAGGCGAGGCCTTCGCCAGCAGCTGCATCACCATCACGACGCTGGCCTTCAACTTCGGCATGGCGCTCTTTCCGAACCTCATCGTCTCGTCGCTCAGCCCGGAAGCGAGCGTGACGATCTACGCCGCGGCGAGCAGCGAGACGACGCTCCGGCTCATGCGGAACATCGCCTTCCTGGGCATGCCCCTCGTGCTCACCTACACGACCATCGTCTACTGGACCTTCCGCGGAAAGACGAAGCTCGACGAGTTCAGCTACTGAGCCGCGCGGCCCCCAAAGCGGCAGGGCTGCACCAATGCCGGATGACCCGTCGTGCTCCGCCGTGCGATGGCCATGAGCGGCCATGCCCTACCTCGCTGAGCTCGCCCCCCTCGCGCTTCTCCTGAGCGCCGTCGTGCTCGTGCTCGCGCGGCTGCCCCGGCTGGACCTCGGTCACTCCCGGGCCTTTCGCGCGCGCCGCGTTCAGAACTGGCTGCCCCTCGGCCTGACCTACGCCTTCCTCTACATGGGGCGCTACAACGTGAAGGTCAGCCAGCACGCCTTCGGTGACCTCCGCCGGGCCGGCGCACCGCTGATGAGCAACGCCGACTTCGCCACCATCTTCGGCGCCGGCACGGTGGTCTACGGGCTCTCCTTCCTGCTGAACGGACCGCTCACGGACCGCTTCGGCGGCAAGCGGGCGATCCTCGTGGGGGCCGGGGGCTCGGCGGTGGCGAACCTCGCGATGGGGGCTGTCACGGCGCGGATCCTCGCGGCGCCGAGCCTGGAGGAGAGCGCGCTCGCCGGCCAGCTCACCGCCGTCTTCAGCGGCCTCTACGCGCTCAACATGTACTTTCAGAGCTTCGGCGCCGTGGCCATCGTCAAGGTCAACGCGCCCTGGTTCCACGTGCGCGAGCGCGGCGTCTTCGGCGCGATCTTCGGCATCCTCATCAGCCTCGGCATCTACTTCGCCTTCGACTGGGGCGCGCTCGTGCTCGAGCACCTGGGCCTCGCGGCGGTCTTCTTCGTGCCGGCCACGCTCCTCGCCGTCTTCTGGGTCATCGACCTCGTCCGCGTCGAGGACACGCCGGGCGCCGCGGGGTTCGACGACTTCGACACCGCCGACGCCTCCTCCGGCGATGACGGTCCACGGCTCTCGGTGCGCGAGGTCTTCCTCCGCATGGCGCGGGATCCCGTCATCGTCACCATTGCCTTCGTCGAGTTCTGCAGCGGCTTCCTGCGCCAGGCGATCATGCAGTGGTTCCGCACCTTCGCGAAGCAAACGGACGCGGCCCTCGGCCTGAAGGAGAGCTTCGTCTACGCCAACTGGGGCCTCCTGCTCTGCTGCGCCGGCATCCTCGGCGGCGTCTTCGCCGGGGTCATCAGCGACCGGGTCTTCGGGAGCCGTCGCGGCCCCGTGGCCGCGCTGCTCTATGGGCTCATGCTCGCCGGCTCGGTGCTCCTCCTCTTCACCTACACGACGCCGGCGGTGGGCTGGATCGTCGTCTTCCTCTCCATGGCCGTGATCGGCGTGCACGGGATGCTCAGCGGCACGGCGAGCATGGACTTCGGCGGCAAGAAGAACGTCGGCATCGCCGTCGGCATCATCGATGGGATGGTCTACCTGGGGACGGGCACCATGGCCGTGACCTACGGGCTCCTGCTCCCCGACGACACGGACCCCGTCGCGGCGGCGGACCCGGCAAACTGGATGAGCTGGCCGGCCGCGATGATCCCCGTCGCGCTCGCCGGCGTGGTGCTGGCCGCGCGCCTGTGGAACGCACGGCCGACGCCGCGCGTCAGCGCAGGCGCAAATCCCGGATGAGCTCGATGCTCTCGTCCGGCGGCGGATCGAGCTCCCAGAGATCGACGAAGGCCACGTCCGCGTCCGGGAAGATCCGGCGCGCCAGGTCGCACATGGAGGGGTTCGCGTCGAACACGGCGACGACCTCTCCGTAGCCCGCCAGGCGCGGGAAGGCCGTACGCTTGAAGGACTCGTCGCCGAGCGTCGCGTCGGGCTTGAGCACCAGCTGCACGCCCGGCTCCGCCAGCGGCAGTCCGTGCTCCCGGAGGCTCGCCACCGTGCCGAGGAGCATGCCCGGGACGTCGCGCCCGCTCAGGTAGATCAGCCCGGCGCCCGCCTCCTGTAGGCCGCGCAGGTAATCGACGGCGCCGGCCTGAGGCTCGTCGAGCATGGCGTAGTCGTCCGTGAAGAAGCGCTCGCGCCAGAAGCTCGTCACGTCGCGCGTGAGCTCCGCCCCGTGCAGCCCGCACTCGCGGAGGGTCTCGCCGAGGAGGTACTGCACCCCGTCGAGGGTGAGCGTCCGGAGCGCGTCGGAGACGTCCGGCTCGTCGACCTCGACCTCCTCCGCGTACTCCAGCAGCACCTGCAGCGTCCGGCGCCGGTTGTCGAAGATCGAGCCGTCGAGACCGAACACGACGAGGGGAGGCGGTCCGCCATCCTCCGCGGCCACGGACACGCGATCGAGCACCCGCTGGAGGGTCTGCACCTGACGAGGGAGCGGCGGCGGGAGCACGGGCGCGACCGTAATACGCCCGAAACCGGCCCGTCCAGATCGCGTGACGTCTGGACATCCGCTGTCTAGACCGGGGCCCCAGCCAATGTGATCGAGTCCGTATTGTACCGAGATCTTTGAAAACTTGGTGGTTTGGTGCTTGCGCGCGCGGCCACCTCGGTTTAGTTTCGTCTCACTTTGGGGGTGGGTCACGCGACCGGCCTCCTTCGTCGGGCGCCTCGCTCTGCTGGCGTGGCGCCCCGGGCACGGGCGCGGCGGCCACGGTCGGGGTCACGCGTCTTCGGTCGGTCCGGCACCTGCCTCTGGGGAGGCAGGGTGAGTTGGGAAGGTCGCCTCGCGTCCGGGTGGCGCGAGGGGACCGAAGGTGGAAGAAGAGCGCCCCCGCGGGCGTCTCCGACCGGGGAATCATTGCTTGCTTCACCGGCGTCTAGGTAGGCGCCGGCCGACGCGTGGACGCGCGACTCGCGCTCACGCGGACACCTCACCATGCGTGACGAAGGAACCAAACGGCCGGAGAGGGCCGGGCCCGCGCGGCGAGGCCATGGCGCCCCGCGCGGGAGCCGTCCCTCGACGCCGCCCCGCGGTCGACGGCACTCGGAGCCCCCGAGCGGCGCGCGCCGAAGCGCGTCGCTCCCCGCGCGGGCCTGTGCGGTGCTGGTGGTGGAGAGCGACCCGGACCATCAGTGGCGGCTGGCGCGCACGCTGACGACGCTGGGCAACCGCGTCGTGGGCACGAGCAGCGGCGACGGGGCCCTGGCCCTCGTCGCCGAGTGGAGCGTGGACCTCGCCATCGTGGCGGAGGACCTCCCGGGCATGGATGGGCTCGAGCTGATCCGGCGCCTCCGGGACCAGGCCCCCCAGCTCACCGTGGTCCTCCTGGTGGGGCCGGACGTGCCGGCGCCCCGCGCGGAGGGCGTCTACGTCTGCGCGAAGCCCCTTGCCGGCCAGGCCCTCAAGGACACGCTGGCGACGCTGCCGCTCCCGGCCGGCGTGCGGCCGCTCCTCGCCGGAACGACCCGCGAGGACGACGCCCGAGAGCCCGCGACGACCCCCGAGCTCCTGCCGCTCCCCGCCGAATAGGCCGGCTCCCCTCGAAAGTGCCGGCGACCGGCATTAGGTTTCGGCCTCCGTGCCGCGCAGCCTTCCCGCGCTGGTGTCCCTGACGGGCGCCGGCCTCCTCGTCGCCCTGGCCCTCGGCGCCGCACACGCGCAGAACGCCGGGCTCCGCACCATCGACGTGGACGAGGTCCGGCCGGGCATGCGCGGCTACGGCCTCTCGGTGCTTCGAGGCACCGAGCCCGAGCGCTTCGACGTGGAGGTCATCGACGTCCTCCACGACTTCCGGCCTGGGCAGGACATCGTCCTGGCGCGCACGCCGCACCCCGTGCTCGACCATGCCGGCAGCGTTGGCGGCATGAGTGGCAGCCCCATCTACCTCGAGGGCCGGCTCCTGGGCGCCTACGCCTACGGCTGGCCCTTCGGCCGGGATCCGATCATCGGCATCACGCCCGTCCGGAACATGCTGGCGGAGATGTACCGGCCGACGCGGCCGGACAGCTTCCCGGGCGCACGGCGCGGAAGCGCCGCCCGGAGCCCCGCTGCGCGTGCGACGCGTCTCGCGGGTCTCCCGCCCTATCTGGGCGGCGAGGTCGCAGCGCTCGACGGTCTTCGCGAGCACGGCCGGCGCCATGGCTGGGCGTCGTCCTCCCCCGTCGCGGGTCGCCCGGTCCCGGCGGCGACGCCCCGCCGCCAGGGCGGCATAACCGCCGCCCCGGCGGCGGGTGTCGGGGGGGCCCACGCCCCCAACAGCCACCCACCACAACACGGCGGGCGCCTCGGCGATGCCGGAGACCGCCGGAGCCAGGGCGCACCGCGCTTCGTGGACGGGGGCTCCCTCGGCGTGCAGCTCATCCGCGGCGACGTCGCGGCCATGGCCATCGGCACGGCGACCCACGTCGGCCGGGACGGCCGCGTCATCGGATTCGGGCACCCCATGATGAACGCCGGGGAGACCGGGCTCCCGACCTGCACGGCGCGCGTGCTCCACGTCCTGGCGAGCGTCGCCCGGAGCTTCAAGATCGCCGAGGCCATCGCTCCCGTCGGAGCGCTGGTGCACGACCGGCCCTCGACCATCGTCGTCGACACCGGGCTCACGCCCGCGACGGTCCCGGTCAGCGTCCGCGTCCGCGGGCTCACGGAGGCCGCTCGGGACCGCTGGTCCATGCAGGTGGCGAGCCATCGGCTCCTCACCCCGGCGCTCATCCTCGCGGGGCTCGTCAACGCGCTCGAGACGAGCGCCTCGGACCAGGCGGACGTGACCTTCGTCGCCCGCTATGCCGTGGACATCGAGGGCATCGGCCGCGTCGAGCTCGAAGACCATGGCGCGACGGCGGGTGGGCCGGCGGACGTGCGTGCGCTGACTCGACTCCGCCTCTTTCAGCTGGTCGAGGCCGCCTACGGCAACCCCTTCCGCCCCTCGCGCGTTCGCTCCGTGGAGCTCGACCTCGACGTGCGCTTCGAGCGGGGCGCCTGGGAGATCGTGGAGGCCTCGGTTCCGAGCGCCGAGGTGGACCCGGGGGCGGTCGTGCCCGTGCGCGTGGTGCTTCGGCGCTTCGGCGACGCCGACGTGGTGCGGACCGTGCCCGTGCGGGTGCCCGAGAGCGCGGCGGGCGAAGGCGCCATCGTGAAGATCACGAGCGGTCCGGCGGCGCGCCCGCCGCGCGGCCGGGCGACACGCCTCGAGGACCTCGTCGAGGCCATCCGGGACGTACCTCCCGCCACCTCGCTCGTCGCGGCGGTGCAGCTTCCGGCCCGGAGCCTGCGCTTCCGGGGCCACGTGGTCGAGGCGCTCCCGCGAAGCGCCCTCGACAGCCTCCAGCGCGTGAGCGGCACCGGTCCAGGCCGCCCCTTCGTGTCCTAC
Organism: uncultured Myxococcales bacterium; assembly: GCA_937893795.1. GTDB lineage: Bacteria > Myxococcota_A > Polyangia > Polyangiales > Houyiibacteriaceae > CALCTH01. The sequence continues at coordinate 13,475 of CALCTH010000697.1, forward strand.
GCCCGGGAGGTGCATCCCATGGGCGAGCTCCTCACCGGCTCCGCGCAGCTCCGCCTGGAGGTTCGCGACGCAGCCCGGGATTGACGGTTCTTCGATGCAACGCCGCCTTCTGCTCCTCGCTCTCGCCTCGACCTTCGCGTCGAGCCTCGTCCTCTTCGGCGAGGCCCGAGCCATCACCACGGGGCGCTTCGACCTCGACGATGCCGCGGCGCTCGCGGCCGAGGACCTCGACGGCGCCGCGGTGCTCTCGAGCGGCAAGATCGTGACCGGCGTGCGCGCCGAGCGCGTCGACCTCGAAGGCGACGCCGCCGCGGCGCTCGTCTACGCCCTCCTCCCGGACGGCGCCCGCACCTATCTCGGCACCGGCGACGAGGGCCACATCCTCGTGGCGCGCAGCGACGACGTCGCCGTGGCGGCCGAGACCGGCCAGCTGCTCGTCACCTCCCTGGCGCTGATCGGCGACACGCTCTTCGCCGGGACCATCGGCGAGGGTCGGCTCCTCGCCTTTCCGCGCGCCGCGAGCGGCGAGCTCGGCGAGGCGCGGGAGATCGCGCTGCCGGAGGGCGCGCAGCACGTCTGGGCCCTGCACGCGACCGCGCGCGGGCGCCTCCTGGTCGGTACGGGTCCGGAGGGCTTGCTCCTCGACGTGGAGCCGCGCGCCGGCACCACACGCACGCTCCTCGACGCGGACGCGGCGCACGTGCTGAGCCTTGCGGGCGCGCCGGAAGGCGCCGTCTACGCCGGCACCAGCGAGGACGCCCTGCTCTACCGTGTCGCGCCGAGCACGCCGCCCCGGGTCGAGGTGGTGCACGACTTCCCCGGCAACGAGATCACCGCCCTGGCCGCGCGGGACGGTGTGCTCCTCGTCGCGGCCAATGAGCTCCCGGCGCCGCGACCGACACCCGCCAAGACCAAGGGACGCAACGCCTCGCGCCCGCGGCCGCGACCGGGCAAGGGCCGGCTCTTCCGCGTGGCCGGTGACGGCCGCGTCGAGCGCCTCTTCCGCCGCGACGACGGCCACTTCGCCTCGCTGGCCATCGACGCCGAGGGCCAGGCCTACGTCGGCGAGGCCAAGGAGGGCCGGGTCTATCGCGTGGCGCCGGACGGCTCCTCCGCGACGGTGCTCGACCTCGACGAGCGCCAGGTGCTCGCGCTCGCCTTCGGCCCGAACGAGCGGCTCGTGCTGGCCACCGGCGACGGCGCATCGCTCTTTCGCGTGGCCCCGGGTGTGCCCGGCGAGGCGCGCTGGACGAGCAAGGTGCAGGACGCGGGCTTCCGCTCGCGCTGGGGCCGGCTGCATTGGCGCGGGTCGGGTCGTGTCGCGCTTCGCACGCGAAGCGGCAACCGCGAAGAGCCCGACGAGAGCTGGAGCGCCTGGACGGCGCCGCTGACGACGCCGGGGCCGGTCCGCTCGCCGCCCGCCCGCTATCTGCAGATCGAGGCGCGCCTGCTCGGCGCCGATGCGGAGCTTCGGAGCGTCGAGGCCTACTATCTGCCGCGCAATCAGCGCGCCGTGGTGCGTGCGGTGGGCCTCAAGGCTCCGGCCAAGAAGCAGGCACGCCGCCTGCCCGAGCCGAGCTCGCGCTATCCGCTCACCTGGCGCGTGGACAACCCCGACGGCGACGCGCTTCGCTATCGGCTCCGCTTCCGCGCCGAGGATCAGGAGACGTGGCGCGCGATGCTCCCCGACGAGCAGGAGCTGACGGAGACGAGCTACGTGTGGGACACGCGCGGCGTGCCCGACGGGCTCTACGTGGTCGAGGTCGAGGCCTCGGACGAGCTCGCCAACCCGGCGGCGCTCACGCTGCGGACGCGACGGGTGAGCGAGACGCTCCGCATCGACAACCACGCGCCGCGCATCGAAGGCCTCACGCTCCGGGGCCGCGAGCTCCGCGGCCGCGCCGTGGATTCCCTCGGTCCCATTCGTCGCCTCGAGCAGTCCATCGACGCTGGCCCCTTCCGGCCGCTCCATCCGACCGATGAGCTCCTCGACGATGCGTCCGAGAGCTTCGTCATCGACCTCTCGGAGCTCGAGGCAGGCCTTCACCTCGTCGCCGTGCGCGCGACCGACGCCGGCGGGAACGCCGTGACGGCGGAGCAGGAAGTCGCGATCAGGTGACGCTACGGGGAGGGCCGTCGGCGTTGGTCGCACGCCGCCAGCCATGATACTCCCCGCGACCGGGGTATCGGGCGGATCTCCAGGCAGGGGGCCCGGGGCCGCTTCAGGAGGTTGGTATGATGGCGAAGAGCAGTGTAATCGCCGTGCTCGCGGGGCTCCTCGCGGTGGGCTGCGGTGACGACGACGGGACGACGACCGGCGGCACCGGCATGGACGGCGGCGGCGGTGGCGCGATCCCGGCGAGCTGCACGGACGACGGTCGATGCGTCTTCGTCTTCGAGACGCTCACGCTGCCGCGCGCCGAGGGCAACGTCATCGATGGCTTCGACCTCGACGACAGCGGCGACATCGTCTGCATGAACGAGGACTTCGATGGCGACGTGGACAACACCTTCGCGCTCATCGGGCCGCTCCTCGCCGGCTCCGGGCGCATGCTCCCCATCAACGACCTGCTCAGTGAGTCCCTCGTCAACGGCGACGCGCTGATCCTCATCGAGCTCGAGGGCGTCGGTGGCGCTTCGCCTACGCTGAACCTCTACGCCGGTGAGGTGCCCGCGGGCGGTGTGATGACCGACGCCGAGGGCCGCATTCTCGCCGGCCAGACCTTCACCGGAACGCTGACGGCGTCCGCTCCCGCGATGATCGGAGAGACCGACGTGAACGCCGAGGGCCTCGCCGGCTTCGAGCTCCGCGTGCAGATCGCGGAGCCGGAGGAAGCCGGGTCGTCGCTCATCGGCATCGAGGACACCCCCATCGCATTCTCCTTCGCGTCGGATGGCTCCGTGGACTCGGGCGTCATCGGCGGGAGCATCGACCTTCCGGGCTTGCTCGACGTGGTCTTCGATCTCGGCTTCGAGCCGGGAAGCCCGGGCATCCAGATCCTGCGGAACTTCGCCGACCTGGATACGGACCCGGAGGCCGAGGGCTGCGAGGCGCTCAGCGTCGCTCTGAGCTTCACGGCCGTGGACGCCGAGCTCACGACCGGAGGCTAGAGGCTCCTCGCATCGACCCGGCGGCCGAAGGGTCGAGGGGCCGGAGGGGGCGCCACGTGAAGGCGCCGCGTCGCACCTGAGCGGCGACGGGCCCACGGCGGCGCTTGATCCGCGGTGCCCGAGTCGTGACCATGACGACGATGGGACCGACCCCCCCCGGGACCCGCCCGCACAACGCCGGGCGCGTGATTCCCTTCGGGAAGTACCTGCTCCTCGAGCGCCTGGCCGTGGGGGGCATGGCCGAGGTTTTTCTCGGGAAGTCCTTCGGCATCGAGGGCTTCGAGAAGGTCATCGCGATCAAGCGGATCCTCCCGACGATGGCGGAGGACCGCGACTTCATCGAGATGTTCATCGATGAGGCGAAGATCGCCGGTCATCTCAACCACGTGAACATCGCCCCCATCTACGAGCTGGGGAAGATCGGGGACGCCCACTACATCGCGATGGAGTACGTCTGGGGCAAGGACCTGCTCCAGATCATGAACCGCTTCCGGAAGACCCGGAAGAAGATGCCCTACGGCATGGTCGCCTTCATCGCGGGGCGAATGTGCGCGGCCCTCGGCTACGCGCATGCGAAGCGCGATCGGCACGGGCGACCGCTCCACCTCATCCACCGGGATATCTCGCCGCAGAACATCCTCGTGTCCTACGAGGGCGCGGTGAAGCTCATCGATTTCGGCATCGCGAAGGCCGCCTCGCGCACGACCAAGACGCAGGCCGGCGTCCTGAAGGGCAAGTTCGGGTACATGAGCCCGGAGCAGGTCCGCGGGAACGAGATCGACCACCGCTCGGACCTCTTCGCCGTGGGCACCTGCCTGTGGGAGATGATCACCGGCGAGCGCCTCTTCGTGGGGGAGAGCGACTTCTCCACGCTGGAGAAGGTGCGCCATGCGGATGTCGTATCTCCGAAGACGCTGCGTCCCGACGTGCCGGACGCCCTCGACGCCATCGTCATGCGCGCGTTGACGCAAGAGCCCGACGCGCGCTTCCAAACCGCGGAGGAGCTGCAGCGGGCGCTCGGCGCGCTCGCCACTGCGGGGGACGGCCCCTTCACGACCTCGTCCCTCGCCGTGTGGATGCAACAGGCCTTCCGGGAGGAGCAGCGCAAGGAGAAGCAGCGCCTCGAGAGCTACGCGGAGGTCGGTCGCAGCGCGCCGGTCGGGCGGCAACGGGTCACCGCGCCCGCGCTGGCTCCCCCGGCGCAGCCGCCGGCCCCCGCGACCGCGCCGCCTGGGGGGCCCACGCCGACGGTCTCCGTCGGCTCCGAGCCGCCGGCGCCGACGCCTGCGGCGGCGAAGCACCTCGAGCTCGCGCCGGCCGTGGACGACTGGGAAGGCGAGGCGACGATGGTGACGGCGTCGCCCTTCGAGGACGCGGAGGGCGAGACGCCCCCGGAGCCGGGGCCGCTCCTCGTCGACGCGGCCGGGGCGCCGGCGGAGAACGACCTCGACGGCGAGCCGACGCAGATCTTCTTCACCAGCGACGAGGTCGATGCGGAGCCGGGGGCTGTGCGGGTCTTCCCC
>CALCTH010000698.1 GCA_937893795.1 uncultured Myxococcales bacterium
GGGCACGGAAGCCGGCCCCCAGTCGCTCAGCCCGGCGCGGGCACGGACGCAGCGTGCCCCATTAGTTCAGCCCGGCGCGCGAAAGGGGCCCGCGCCACCCGCGAGCACGGCGGCGGCGAGGCGCGACGCGGGACCCTCGGGTCGCAGCACGGGAGTCAGCGCCGCCGGGTCTTCGCGGCGCATGGACTCGAGCAACCGGCGCGCCTCGTCGCGGCGGCCCAGGGCGGCGAGGGCGTGGACCTCCGTCAGCCGGCGCTGATGCCTCACGGCCAGCCCCGCGCGCTCCGGGGGCGCGCCGAGACGCGTCATGGCGGCCTCCCCCTCGCCCGCGAGGGCGAGGCGGTAGGCGTCCACGGCCAAGAGCCAGGGGCCGCTCACGTCGACGCGTTCGAGCGCCGCCTCGGCGGCCTTCACGTCACCGCGATGCAGCTCCGCGAGCGCTTCCACCCCGGCGAGCCAACGGGCGAAGGTTGGCCGCGGGGACCAGCTCCGCACCTGCGCCGCGAACCAGCCGACCTCGTCCCAGAGCCCGGCGGCCACGAGCGGCTCGACGGCGTAGCGGACGGCATCCTCGACGCGGAAGGGGTCGGCGGTCCTGAGCGCCGTATCGACGCGGCGCCGGAGCGCGGCGAGGGTGGTGGGCCGGCGCGCCGGGTCCCGGAGCTGGCCCACGAGGCGACGCACCACGACGGTCTCGCGATAGCTGGCCACGAAGACCGCGGCCGCCGCGGCGCCCCCGCAGACCAGGGCGAGCGTTAGAGCCACCTCCGCGACGCCTACCATGACCCCCACCTTCGCCATGGACCCGGCCCGCGGCAAGGCCGAGGGAGGCGCGGGACCACCGCGACCCTCAACCGTCCGTGCTGGGCGCCGGCGGGGCCGCCTGCTCGAGCCAGTAGGGGCTCCCGGCGAGCTCGGCGCGCACCTGCGTCTTCTGCGCGTCGCTCAGCTCCACGCTCTGCGGCTGCCCGGTCATGGGGTTGATCTGCGTGAGCACCCAGCGCCCGTCGACGGAGTGCTTGTGAATCACGATGCCGCGCGGGTCCTCGTAAATGGGCACGAGGTCCTCGGGCCGGAGCGGCGTGGCCGCCTGCTGCTCGCGGACCTCTTTGGCCTTCTGCAGCTCGGCCTCTGCGTCCTCGAGGGCTTTCTGCTCGGCGGCCTCGGCCTTCTTCGCCGCCGCTTCCTTCGCGGCGAGCGCGCTCGGCGCGGCCGTCGCGTCGAGGAGCTCCTCGAGCTTCCACTGGAACTCGAGGCGCTCGCGCTTCGCGGCGGCCTCGAGAAGGTGCCGCGCGGGCGATTCGAGCTCACCGTTCAGGAAGGCGTGCAGCTCGGCGAAGCCTGCGTCCCAGGCGTCACGGTCGTGGCGGACCCGGCGGAGGATGCCGTCGATGGCCTCACGGAGCTCGTCCTCGTTGCGCGGGCTGGCGGGGGAGTCGGTCATCGCCCGAGAGCGATAAGTCCTCCGCGGCCGGGGCGCAACGGGGGCGCGGCCCGAGGAGGGAGACCCCTCGCGCTCGAGCCCTCAGCTCGGGAGGTGCAGGCCGACCTCGATCACGCCGTCGTCGAAGACGAGCTCCGCCTTCACGGACGACGCCGGTGCCGGGAAGGGCGGCGTCTCGCCATCGAGGGCGGAAGGCGAGCCCAGATCGAAGACGGACTCGGGGGCCACGTCGCCGAGGACCTGACCGCAGATCACGTTCGCCAGCTCGCCGAGCCCGTCCTGGGGGCTGACCTCCGTCGGGTCGTCGAGCATGCCTTCGAGGGCGCGCTGCAGCAGCTCGGGCTCGGCCCGGAGCGTCAGGCTGCCCTCCTTGCCGAGGGCCTCGGCACCGTCCACCCGCGCGAAGGGGAGCCAGGCCGCCGTCGCGTACTCCGGCGTCGTGCGCTCGCCGGCGTCCTCATGCGGGACGAGAAAGCAGAAGCACTCAAAAGTCCGGGCCACTGCCCGCCATAGCTGGTCTTGCAGTTCCATCTTCTCCTCCTGTGAGGGCGCCGATGACGGCCTCGACGAGGTCCTCGGGCGTAAAGGGCTTGCGCACGTATCCCACGCCAAGCGCGGTGAACTCCTCACGGCGCTGCGCGCTGGCCTCCGAGCTCACGACCACGACGGGCACCGAGCAGAGCCGCGCGTCGGCCTTCATCGCGTGGATGAGCTCGATGCCGTTCATCACGGGCATGTTGACGTCCACGAGCGCCAGGTCGACGCACGCCTCACCGAGCTGGTCGAGCGCGTCACGGCCGTTCTTGGCTTCGCGCACCTCGCCGAGCTCGAAGCCCGTGAGATCGAGGTTCCGCCGAACCATGCGGCGCATGACGGGACTGTCGTCGACCACCAGTACGTCCAGGGACATCGTGTACCTCTCAGAGCTTCCGTTCGCCGCGTTCGTCCATGAGAAGGAGGTCGCCGGTGCCGACGTGAAGCGCGAGCGTCCTCGGAATGTTGCCGCCGACTTCGGCTCGACGGACCAGCACTCGGTTGCGCATGAGCATCTGCCTGACGGCCGCGACGTTGCGGGCTCCGATGCGGTTCACGTCGCGTCCACCATGGGCAAACGACGCGCCGCCCGCGATCTTGACGATCAGGCGCTCCTTCTTGGCCCCGAGCGCGTAGGCGTCCCGGAAGAGCTTCGGCAGCGCCGTGTCGACGAACATGGCCGGCTGCCGCACGGCCTTCGCCGGGTCGACCTTGCTGTCCGGCAGCTGCACGTGGAGGAGGCCCGCCACCTTCGCGGTGGCGTCGTGAATGGCCACGCCGACGCAGCTGCCGAGCGCATGGGTCATGAGAAGCACGGCGGGATCCGCGGATACGGCGAGCGCCGCGATGCCCACGTTGACCTTGCGCGTCCCGGGAACGGGGGACGCCGAGACGATGCCGGCGCTCATCGGGGCCTCGCGCGGGTCTGGGCCGGCGCATCGGTCCGCCGGTAGACGGCCGGCCGGAGGCGCTCGAGAGTCGGCCTGTCTTCCCCGAGGGTCTCGGAGTGGCCGATGAAGAGGTGACCGCCAGGCCGGATGAGGGCCGCGATGCGCTCCACGAGCCACCGGCGCGTCGGGTCGTCGAAGTAGATCATCACGTTCCGAAGCAGCACGAGGTCGAAGGGGCCCCGCATGGGCCAGGGACCCATCAAGTTGAGCCGCGCGAAGGTCACGAGGGACCGCGTGGCTTCCTTGACCCGATAACGACCGCCGCCACGATCTTCGAAGTGGGTCCGGAGCTGCGGGGGGCTCACCTTCCCGAGCGAACGCCCCGCGTATTCCGCCCTCCGTGCCTCGGCCAGGACCGAGGGCGACACGTCGGTCGCGAGGATGCGGGAGCCGCGCCCGTGCGCACGCGGCAGGTGATCGCGGAGCGTGATGGCCAGGCTGTAGGGCTCCTCGCCCGTCGACGAGGCCGCGCTCCAGACCGTCCAGGGACCTTGGGCGGCGGCGAGCTGCTGCTCCAGGAGCTCGAAGTGGGCCGGCTCCCGGAAGAAGTAGGTCTCGTTCGTGGTGAGCGAGTCGAGCATGCGGCTGCGCTCGGCCACGTCGGACATGGCCCGGTCGAGGTAGTCGGCGTAGCTCGCGCAGCCCGCCTCCTGCACGAGGCGCCGGAGGCGCCCGGAGACCATGCGCTGCTTGGTGCCGCCGAGGCGAATGCCCGTGGCATCGAAGGTCAGCGCGACGACGCGCCGGTACGACGCCGCGTCGATCTGATCGAGCTTCGCTTCGGCCAGCACGACCCGCTCAGCTCCCCGTGAGGTGCGTGGCGCGGCGCGCGCCGAAGCAGGCGCGAACCATGGACTGCGCCATGGTCGGCAGCGAGCGCACCTCGGTCAAAGCGCCGCGCTCCGCCGCGACGCGCGGCATGCCGTAGACGAGGCTCGTGGCTTGGTCCTGGCCGATGGTGTGGGCCCCGGCGTTCTTGAGCGCGAGGAGCCCCTCGGCGCCATCACCGCCCATGCCCGTGAGGATCACCCCGAGGGTCCGCGCGGCGTGGGAAAGCACCGAGCGAAAGAGGACGTCGACGCTCGGCCTGTGGAAGTTCACGGGGGGCGCATCCGTGAGGCGCACGGTGAAGGCGCCTGGTTGGCCCAAGAGCTCGAGGTGCTTGCCGCCGGGCGCGACGACGCACTCGCCAGGGCGGAGCGGCATGTGGTCCCGCCCCTCGAAGACCTTCAGCTGCGAGCGCTCGTCGAGGCGCCGCGCGAAGGGCCCGGTGAACTCGGCAGGCATGTGCTGGACGATGGCCACGGGCGGGAAGTTCCCGGGGAGCGTGCCGACCACCTGGTCGAGGGCCTGCGGCCCGCCCGTCGAGGACCCGATGACCACGAGGTCGCGCTGCGCCGCGCCGCTGGCCGTGAGCGGGCCCCGGGAGGGAGCCGGCGCGGCGGCCTTCATCACGCCCATGCGCGCGCCTCGGGAGCGGGCGATGGCATCGACGATGGTGCGACCCTGCGCCGCGAAGGTGTCGGGCCCCTTGCAGAGCACCTCGCAGGCGCCGAGCTCGAGGGCCATCACCGCCAGCTTGCTCTCGGCCGGCGTGACGGAGCTGAGCACGACGACGGGCAGCGGGTGGTGCTGCATGAGGCGCTTGAGGAACTCGAGGCCGTTCATGCGCGGCATCTCGACGTCGAGGGTCAGGATGTCCGGCCGTAGCTGAAAGATGAGCTCGCGGGCCTCGAAGGGATCCGAGGCCTCGCCGCCGACCTCGAGGCCGATGGAGCGGCCCGCGGGCCCCTCGAGCTGTCGGCGAATTACCTTTCGCGTCGACGTCGAGTCGTCCACGACGAGCACGCGGGTGCGCATCAGAACTCCTCCAGGATGCGCGCGTCGGGCGACGGCGCATCGTCCATGGGGACGCGCTCGTCATCGGTGCTCGGGCTCGGGTTGCCGAGTGCCGCGACCGCCGCGGTGACGTTCGCGTCGGGCGGCGCGGCCATCCAGTCGTCTTCCTCGAGGGCCCCGTCGCCGAAGGCCGTGTTCGCCGCGAGCGGACGCGGCTCGCGCTCGTGGGATGCGTCGTTGAGCACGGGCCGGTCGAGCGGCTCGGGCGGCATCTCCGGTTCCGCGTCGTAGGCACCGTAGGTCGCGGCGGGTCGCGAGGTGAGCTCGAAGCCTCCGAGCATCGCGTTGAGCGAGCGGCTCTGGCCACTGAGCTCCTCCGCCGCGGCCGCGCTCTCTTCCGTGGTCGCCGCGTCGCGCTGCGTCGCGCTCGACATGTTGCTGACCTGCTCTGTGACCTTGGAGATGTTGTCGGCCGATTCGACGCTCGAGCGGGCAATGGCCTCCATCATCGCGAGGACCTGCCCCACGTTTCCGTTGATCTCGCCGAGCTTCCCGGTGACGTCGCGCTGCGCCCGGACGCCATCGTCCACGCGCCGCACGGAGACCTGGATCTTCTGCGCCGTGAGGCGCGCGGCCTCGGCGCTCCGCATGGCGAGGCTGCGGACCTCGTCGGCGACGACGGCGAAGCCCTTGCCCGCCTCGCCCGCGCGCGCGGCCTCGACGGCGGCGTTCAGCGCGAGGAGGTTCGTCTGGAACGCGATCTCGTCGATGGTCTTGACGATCTTCGCGGTCTCGTCGGCGGACTCCTTGATGGCACCCATGGCGTGCGCGAGGTTCTCCATGGAGACCCGCCCGTCCTCGGCCGACTGGCTGGCGGTCTGCGCGAGACCCTGCGCCGCACCCGCCTGGCTGGCGTTGGTCTGCGCGAGCTCGGTGACCTGGCCGAGGCCACGGGTCATCGCCTCGAGGGAGCCGGCACGGTCCGCCGCCGCCTGAGCCAACGTCTGGCTGCCGGTGCTGATCTCGCCGGAGGCGACATCGACCTGCGCGGCCGCGCTCGCCACCTGGCCGAGGGCCTCTTCGAGGTTGCCGAGCGCGACGTTGGTGCTGTCCGCCAGCTCGGCGTAGGCGCCGAGGTAGGACGTCGTGACCCGCTGCTCGAGGTCGCGATTCGCCAGGGCGGCCATGGCCCGCTGCTGCTCGAGGATGGGGCCCTCGATGGACGCCATGGTGGCGTTGAGGCCTTCGACGAGCTCGGCGAAGGCGCCGGCGAGGTCGCGCGTCTCCGCCCGTTCGCTCAGCTTCCCGGCTTCGGCGGCGACGATCATCGCGCGGGAATGCTGGACGAGGCTCGCGACGGCCTGGTCCGCCTCGGCGAGGGCCGTCGCGAGGGCGTCGCGGCTGCTCCGCGCGGGCGGGACGACGCCGAGCTCGCCGCGGGCGATGCGCGTCGCCGCCTCGGCGAGGCTGCGTCGATGGTCGGCGATGGCGCCGAGCGACCGACCGAGCGCGCCCAGCGCGTCGTGACCGAGCGCCGGGAGCGAGACGTTCGTCTCCCCGGCCTCGAGGCTCTGCGCCGCGGCGGCGAGCTGCGCGACGCGATCCCCCAGGCGTTTGGCCCAGGCGTAGGAGCCGACGACGACCACCGCGAAGGTGACGCCCACACCCGCAAGTGCCGGACCCGCGAGCCCGCCGGCGAGGGCGAGGGCGAGAAGCGGGATGCCGGCGAGAGCGGCGAAAGAGCGCGCCGCTTGGCGCGCGAGCGAGGATCCGCTGGGAGCTCCGTAGGACACGCTCTTCCTTCCTCAGTGAAGTGCGGCGCCCGTGCGCCGCGTTCGGGTCGATTCGCCGATGCTGCCCGGGTCGAGGATCAGGCCGACCCGGCCGTCGGCGAGGATCGCCCCGCCGCTGATGCCCGGGATGGGCCCGATGCCATCGCCGAGGGACTTGGTGACGACCTGCTGCTGGCCGAGGAGCCGGTCGACCATGAGCGCGTAGGCGCCCTCCTGGTCCTGCACGACGACGAGAAGCCCGTCGATGGGGTGATCGACGCCGCCGGAGAGACCGAAGTAGTCGCGGAGGCGCACGATGGGCAGCGGCTGGCCGCGGAGCGTGACGAGCTCGCCGTGGCCGGCCACGTCCGTGAGCTGGTCCGCCTTGGGCTGGAAGCTCATCACGATGGAGAGCGTGGGGACGATGAAGCGCTCGTCGCCGACACTGACGACCATCCCGTCGGTGATCGCGAGGGTCAGCGGAAGCGAGATGGTGAAGGTCGAGCCCTTCCCCGGCGTGCTGGCGATGCTGATGCGCCCGTTGAGCGCCTCGATGTTCCGGCGGACGACGTCCATGCCGACCCCGCGCCCACTGAGGTCCGTGACCTGCGCCGCCGTCGAGAGCCCCGGGGAGAAGATGAGCTGGAGCGTCTCTTCCTCCGAGAGGTTGGCGCCCGGCGAGATGACGCCGTTGTCGATGGCCTTCTGCTTGATGCGGTCGCGGTCGAGGCCCTTGCCGTCGTCGCTCAGCTCGACCACGACGAAGCCACCCTCGTGGTAGGCGCTCAGGCGTACGGTGCCCTTGGGGTCCTTGCCCGTCTCGCGCCGCGTCTCGGGGTCCTCGACGCCGTGGTCGACGGCGTTGCGGACCATGTGGATGAGTGGCTCGCTGAGCACGTCCACGAGGTTGCGGTCGATCTCCGTGTCCTCGCCGCTGGTCTCGAGGAGGACCTGCTTGCCGGACTTGAGGGCGACGTCGCGGACGACGCGACCCATCTTTTTGAAGGTGGGCCCCATGGGGACCATCCGGAGCGAGGTCGAGAAGTCCTGGAGCCCGCGCACGATCTTGCCGACGTGGCCGACCTTGCGCTGAAGCTCCATGGAGGCGTGCACCGAGAGCGCCGGGTCCTCGGCGAGCATCGAGTGGGCGATGACGAGCTCGCCGACCGTGTCGAG
>CALCTH010000699.1 GCA_937893795.1 uncultured Myxococcales bacterium
ACCACGGGCCTCGGCGCGGCCCGGGCCGCCGCGGCCGGGGGATGGGCCGAGCGCCTCACGGTCAGCGCCGTCGACCGCGATGGCGCCGCCCTCGAGGCCTACCGCCGCCTCGCGGCGCATGCGCCGCTGCCCTTTTCGCTGACGACGCGCGCCGGCGATGCGCGGCGCTCGCTGCCAGCGGGGCCCTTCGACCTGGTCCTGCTGGGCCTGGTCCTGAACGAGCTGGCACCGGAGGCACGCGATCGCCTCTTGGCGTCGCTCGCGGCGCGACTCGCGCCCCGAGGGGCGGTGGTGGTGGTGGAGCCGGCGCTCCGGGACGTGACGCGGCGCCTCATGGCCTGGCGCGAGGACGCGCTGGCCGCGGGTTGGCGTCTCCTCGCGCCCTGTCCGCACGAGGCGCCCTGCCCGATGCTCCGGCGGGAGCGGGACTGGTGCCACGACGAGCATCCGCAGCGGCTTCCGCCTGCCTTGGCCACGGTGGCGCGGGAGGCCGGCCTCCGCTTCGAGCGGAGCACCTCGGCGTACCTGGTGCTGTCCCGCGAGGGCGCCCGGTCCGAAGGGGACCGCGTGGTCAGCCAGCCGCTGATCTCCAAGGGCAAGCGCGAGCTCTGGGTCTGCCGTCCGAGCGGCCATCTCGTGACGCTGCGGCGCCTCGACCGGCACCGGAGCCCGGGCAACGCGGCCCTCGACTCCGTCCGGCGCTATGACCGGATCCGCGCGGAAGGGGACCGCCGGGGCGCCGCGATGAGGGTGGGTCCGGACGACCGGGTGGAGGTGCTCGCGCCCTGAGGAACGCTCGATCACGGTTGCCCGGAGCGGGCGGCATGACTACGACCCGGCCGTGGCTTCGCTCCTCGACCACCGCTTTCTCTTCGTCATCGGGAAGGGCGGCGTGGGGAAGACGACGGTGGCGACGGCGCTCGCCCTCGCCGCCGCGCGCCGCGGCAAGCGGACCCTCCTGGCCATGGTCAACGCCGCCGAGCGGGCGAGCCACCTACTGGAGACGGCGCCCATCGGGCACGACGTGGCGCAGCTCGAGACCAATCTGCACGCGGTGAACATGACGCCCGAGGCCTCCATCGAGGAATACGGGCTCATGATTCTCAAGGTCCGCGCGCTCTATGCCGCGGTCTTCGAGAACCCGCTGGTGCGGGCCTTCCTTCGCGGCACGCCGGGCCTCGAGGCCTGGTCCATGCTGGGCAAGGCCTACTTTCACGCCGTGGGACACGGCCCGGAAGGCGTCGGCGAGTACGACCTGGTCATCCTCGACGCGCCCGCGACGGGCCATGGCCTGGACATGCTCCGCGTGCCTGGCGCCAGCGCGGACTCGGCGCTCTCGGTGCTCCTGCGGCTCGTGGCGTCGCTCGCGCTCTACCTCTTCCGGGACCCGCGCCGCGCCGGGGTCGTGCTCGTCACCCTGGCGGAGGACATGCCGGTCAACGAGACCCTGGAGCTCCACGCCGCCGTCACCGGCGAGCTCGCCATGCCCGTGCCGGCGCTGGTGGTGAACCAGGTCCTCCCGCGGCTCTTCCCCGGCGCGGACGACAAGGCCCGCATGGACCGGCTGGCGTCGCACTTCGGACCCGGCAGCGAGCTCGCGACGCTCGCCGCCGCGTCACGTCTCCGGGCCTCTCGCGAGGCGGTGCAGCGCGAGGCGCTCGCGCGGCTCGCGACGGAGCTGAAGCTGCCGACCACGCGGCTGCCGCATCTCTTCAGCCCCGAGTTCCGCCGGCCGCAGATCGACACCCTGAGCCAGGCGTTCCGCTGAGGCCTCGTCCTCCCCCGCCCTTCGGCCAGGCCGTGTGGGAAGGGCCCTCAGCGACGCATGCGGCCGCGGGCGGCGGTCGTTCGATAGCGGCTCCGGGGCCAGTGGCGATGCCAGCTCGCGTCGAGCACCGGTCCGCCGTCTTCGTCGAAGCTTCCCGTCGCCGTCCCGAAGACGCGGACGAGACTGCCCAGCTGCAGGCGCTCCTCGCCGTTCATCTCTTCGTCTCTGAGCGTCACGAAGGCGGAGAACGGCCCGCCGGCGCGGTGGGAGACCGTCACGCGGCACGACGAGGCACGCTCGTTCTCGCAGAGGTTCCGCTGCGCGAGCGTCGTGAAGCGGAGGCGCAGGGTCGTTCGGTCCCCGGGGCCATTCTCGACGCCCTGCACGACGCCGAACCAGCCCACGGTGACCTCCCGAAAGTCCTCCGGATCCCGCCGAAGCTCCTCGTAGGTCACCTCCGTCGCGCCCTCGAGGGCGTCGCGCTCGTCGGAGGTCGGCGCGTACTCCCGCGCGTACCCGTAGTTGCCACCGCCGCAGGCGATCGCCAGCGTCGCCGCAGTCAGCGTGAGAAGGGCCACGGCAAAGCGCCCCCGGACGAGACCCTGGGGTGAAGAAAAGGCTTGAAGATCCGGCGATTTCACCGCGCTGGCGTAGCACGTTCTCCGCCTTGCGAGCCAGAGGGACCAGACCTAGCCTCGGCGAATGCCGGGTACCGCCACGAAGGGCGTAGAGCTCGCCCAGAAGCTGATCTTCGAGCTCGGGAGCGAGGGCCGCCGGGGCGACTCGCTGCCGTCCAACGACGACCTGCCACCGGTGGACCCGGCGGCGCTCTTCGGTGCAGCGCACCGGGAGGCGCCGGCGCCGCTGCCCGAGGTGTCCGAGCCCGAGCTCTTCCGCCACTACGTGCGCCTCTCGCAGCAGAACTTCGCCATCGACCTGGGCATGTACCCGCTCGGGTCCTGCACCATGAAGTTCAACCCGAAGGTGAACGAATGGGCGGCGCGGCTGCCCGGCTTCGCGCGGCTCCACCCGCTCGCCAGCGACGAAGGCATCCAGGGCGCCCTCGAGGTCATGTACCGCCTCGAGCGCGGCCTGGCCGAGGTCTGCGGCATGGACCACGTGTCGCTCCACCCGGCGGCCGGGGCCCAGGGCGAGTACACCGGCCTGATGATGGTCCGTGCCTACCACGCGGATCAGGGCCGGAGCCCCAAGAAGGTCCTCGTCCCCGACACGGCGCACGGCACGAACGCGGCCTCGTGCGCCATGAACGGCTTGAAGGCCGTCGGCTTCCCCGTGGCCGAGAGCGGCATCGTGAAGGTCAGCGACATCGCGCCCTACGTCGACGACGACGTGGCCGCGATCATGATCACGAACCCGAACACCGTCGGGCTCTTCGAGACGCACATCCAGGAGATCGCCGACCTCGTGCACGACAAGGGCGGCCTGGTCTACGGCGACGGCGCCAACCTGAACGCGCTGATGGGCCGCGTGCGCCCCGGCGACGTCGGCATCGACGTCATGCAGTTCAACCTGCACAAGACGTTCACCACGCCCCACGGCGGCGGCGGGCCTGGCTGCGGCCCCGTCGGCTACAAGTCGATCCTCGACCCCTTCGCCCCGGTCCCCGTGGCCGCCAAGCGCGAGGACGGGACCTACTTCCTCGACTACGAGCGCCCGAAGAGCATCGGCCGCCTCCGCGGCTTCCACGGCAACTTCGGCATGATGGTCCGCGCCTACGCCTACCTTCGCGAGATGGGTGCCGAGGGCCTCAAGGGCGCGACGGAGATGGCCGTGCTCAACGCCAACTACCTCCGCGCGCGACTCGGCGACACGTGGAAGGTGGCCTTCGACACGACGTGCATGCACGAGTGCGTCATCAGCGACCGGCACCTCAAGGAGACCGGCGTCACGACCATGGACGTGGCGAAGCGCCTCATGGACTACGGCTTTCACCCGCCGACGGTCTACTTCCCGCTCGTGGTGAAGGGCGCGATGCTCATCGAGCCCACGGAGACGGAGTCGCTCCAGACGCTGGACGAGTTCGTGGACGCGATGGAAGCCATCAGCGCCGAAGCCCAGCGCGACGCCGCCATCGTCAAGAACGCCCCGACGCTCACGCGGCTGCGGCGCCTCGACGAGACCCGCGCCGTGCGGAACCCGATCCTCCGCTGGACCGAGCCCGCGGAGCCGACGGCGGAAGCCGCCGAGTAGTCAACCCGCCTCGGACGCGATGCTCGCCGGCGCGACCTGCGCGAGGGCGCGCTGGAGGGCCTCCCGCGCGACGGGCTTCTCGAGGAAGACCGAGCGCTCGACGCGCTGGCGGCGCGTGCCCGCGTCGCCCGCGAAGCCGCTCATGTAGACGACGGGCAGGTCCGGGCGCTGCTCGCGGAGCGCGCGCGCCAGCCTGAAGCCGTCGACCTCCGGCATGACGACGTCCGTGAGGAGGGCGTCGTAGCGCCGGGGATGCTGCTCGGCCCATCGCCTCGCCTCGGCGCCGGCGCTGGCGTGCGCCACCTCGTGGCCGTCCAGGCGAAGGAGCCGCGCGACGGCATTGCGCACGAGCGGATCGTCCTCGACGAGCAGCACGCGGAGCTGGCGCTGCCGCCCCGGCGGGAGGCTCAGCGTGTGGACCGCCGCCGTCGCGGGGATGGCGGGCAGGTAGACCGTGAAGGTGCTCCCCTGCCCGAGCACGGAGCGCGCGTCGAGCTGTCCGCCCATGGCGGAGGCCACACCGTGGACGAGCGCGAGGCCGAGGCCCGCCGAGTCCACCTCGTCGCGCTCCGAGTAGAAGGGCTGCACGAGGCGCGGCAGCGCGTCCGCGTCGATGCCCACCCCGTCGTCCGCGACCTCGAGGACAACGTAGTCGCCGGACGAGAGGCTGCCATAGCGGAGCTCGCGGCTCGCGGGCTCGTGCCGCAGGTGGCTCCGCACGACGAGCGTGCCGCGGTCCGCGAGCGCTGCGGCGGCGTTGGCGAGGAGCGCGTCGGCGAGCTGCTCGAGCTCCCAGGCATCCCCTTCGACGCGGAGCTGCTCCTCGCGAAGCTCGGACCGAAGGGTCACGCCGGAGGGCAGCTCCTGCGCGAGCCGCTGCACCAGCCCCGAGAGGAGCGGGGCGAAGTCGAGGGGCGCGCGGCCGCGTGCAGGCTCCACGCGCGCCGCGGCCAGCAGCCGGCGGGTGAGCCCGGCGCCGGCACCCACGGAACGGCGTATCGCTCGGACGTCTCGCTGAAGCGGGCTCTCGTCGGAGAGCTCGGCGCTCAACGCCTCCGCGTGGGCGCCCACCACGGCCAGCACGTTGTTCACCTCGTGCGCCACGCGTCCGCCGAGGCGCGCCGCGCCGGCGATCTCGTTGAGCTGGACGACGCGCTGACGGAGCTTCTCGGAGGTCTCGTCCGCCTCCATGATGCGCTGCCGCTGGAGGGCGACGAGCCCGACGAGGGCAAGGTAGGAGGCGGACGCGGTCAGCTGGACCGCGAAGAGGGTGGTCGGCCGCTCCGCGCGAAGGATGCCTGCGACGTCCAAGATCGCGAAGGCCAGGAGCTGAAGGCCCGCAGCCGCCCCGTAGGCGGCCGCCATGCGGGGATGGCGCGCGATCCAGGCGGCGACGACGACGAAGGCGTGCCAGTTGATGGCCGCGACGGTCACGCCGCCCCGCGCCCAGCAGCCCGCAGCGACGGCCAGCCAGGCGACGACGAGCCCCAACCAGGCCGCCGAGAGCCGGCCCCGTCGATGTGCCATCAGCCCCACGTGAAGCGTGAGGAAGAGCCCGACGAAGAGCGTCCCGACGACGCGCTCGCCGTAGTGGACGCCGAGAAGCCCTCCGTAGAAGAGGAGCACGGGCGAGACCCAAAAGACGAGCCTCGACGCGAGACGCTCGAGGTCGACCTCACCGGGCCTCTCCGAGGCGCTTCCGGCAGGAGACCCGGAGCCGGTCGGAACGTCGTTCACGGGCACGGAGGTGTAGACGGCAGATCGGCTGAAAAACGGTGGGCGCGCCGTCAGATTCCGGCGCGTTTCATCAGGGCGGCCAGGCGCCCTTCGGCTTCCTCCCGATGCGCTTCGTAGAGGTCGCTGCGCCGGAGGCTTCCGGACACGTCTCCGACCGCGCCGAGGGGGCGGCCATTCACGAAGAGTGCGTGAAGCGCACCGTCGCCGTCCCCATGCGTCAACGCACGCAAGGGGTCGTGGAGCGGCCACAGCCGCGGATGATCCACGTCCCACACGGCCACGTTCGCGAGCGCGCCGGGCGCGAGGGTCCCCGCACGAAGCGCCGGATGAAGGCGCCCCGGCGCCTCGAAGACGCGGCGGAGGAGCGCGAGCGGCTCCGGAGTCTCGGCGGCGTGGCGAAGGCCTGCGCCCGGCTCGCCTCCTGCGAGGAAGCCCTCGTAGTCGCCGCCGAAGCTCGCGCGGAGGGCCGCCATCCCCGAGAGGAAGCGGAGCTCCTTGCGGAGGCTCATGGAGTCGTTGCTCGCGGCGCAGTCGGTCGCGACGACCCACGGCACTCCCTCCTCGCTCCACACGTCGACGCGCGCCGGGAAGGCGAAGACGAGCTGCGAGTAGGGGCACGCCACGAGCGTGGTGTCCCGAAGCAGTGGCAACTCGGGGCGCGGCACGAAGAGCGCGTGGGCGAAGACGTGCGGCGCCCGCTTCAGCCAACCCGCGCGGGCGAGGCGGGTGGCCGGCGTCGCGCCGTGAAGCTCGAGGCTCCGCGCCCACTCGTCCGCGCTCTGCGCCAGGTGGGCATGCACCGGCAGATCGAGCCTCTCGGCCAGCGTCACGGCGCGCTCCCAGAGGGCGTCGCTCACCGTATCCGTAGCGTGCGGCCCCACGGCCGCGACGATGCCCGCGTCACGAAGCCCGGCGTCGCGGGCGATGGCCTCCGTGGCCGCGAGCGCCCTCTCCGTGTGCTCGCGACCGGGCCCGCCGCGATCCTGAAGCGTGGGTGCCACGACCGCTGCGAGCCCCACGTCGTGGCACGCGGCCGCCACCTCCTCACCGGCGTAGTAGTGGTCCCAGACCAGCCCCGTGCCGCCGAGGAGCGCGTCGTAGGCCCCCATGCGCGAGAACGCGCGCACATCGCCGGGCGCGAGCTTCGCCTCGAGCATGTAGAAGAGGTCTTCGACCACGCTGGCCTTCGGCGGCAGGCCGCTCGCGAGCCCGCGCAGCGCGACGAGGGCGAGGTGCGTATGCGCGTCCACCAGCGCCGGCGTGACGAGCGCGTCGCCGAAGTCGTCGAGGGGAACGTCGTCCCCGGGCGGCGCACCGCGCTCGCTCGCGACGATGCGGCCTCCCGCGAGCTCCAGGTAGCCTTCGGCGACGCCGTCCGGAAAGAGCACGCTGCGCGCCGCGATCCGTCGGCGGCGCTCGGCCTCGCGGCTCACGTTCGGCCGTCGACGAAGAGGCCGTGAAATCCCGGCGGCACGTGGTGCGGCAGTCCGAAGGAGGCGAGCGTCTCGAGGGTCTCGGCGTCGAGCACGCAGAGCTCGGAGCGATGCATGGCCGCGCGGTAGACGACCGTGAGCAGCCAGCCCTCGCCTTCCGCGGCGTCGGGCGTCCGGGGCACGAAGAGGGGCTCGCTCGGGAGGTCCGGAGCGAAGTTCCGGAACACCGCGACCGCGTCGTCCCCGCCCTCGATCGGAGGCAGCGCGTAGCGCGCGAGGCCCGTATAGACGGGGAGCGTCGTCCCCGCGGCCTTCGCTCCCGCCCACACGAGCGCGTGGGGCCGACTCGCGCGGCGCGGGTCGAGCGTGGGGAGCTCTCCCGGGCGCTCGTGGACGCGGCGCTCGGTGACGGTCCCGGCATCCGGGTCGAGCACGTAGCGGGTGAGGAAGGCCTCGGGCCCATGGAACGAGCGCAGCTGCTCCGCGTCCTGCACGTCGACGGCGCCGCCCGGAAAGCCCTCCATGCGGAAGGAGTGCACCACGATGCGGCCGTCCGGCAGCTCGTAGCCGCCCGCGTGATGGAAGACGAAGCAGGGGTTCGCCTCGAGCCACACGGGCTCGCCGCCGTCCCGCGGGACGCAGAGCACATCCGTGGCCGTGCCCGGGTCCTGGCGAATGGCCTCGACGGGCGTGGAGAGCCCGAGAAGGGCGCGGGCCACGTCGAAGCGCACGGGCGTGAGAAAGAAGACGACCCACCGCTCCGTGAGGACCATGTCGTGAACGAAGGGCATGCGCGGGAGCGCGATGCGCCGGCTCGTCAGCTCCCCGTTCGGGGCGACGCGGTGCAGTAGGAGCGTGTTCTCCCGGCCGGGGATGGTGCCGAAGTTGAAGAGCTCCCCGGTGCGCGGGCAGACGGCCGGATGCGCGCTGAAGGGGAGCTCTGGCGAGAGCAGCCGGCCCAGCGCGTCCTGCGCGCGGAGCGCCCCGGCGAAGTCGTGACGCCCGCGCGTCTCGAGGGTCTCCGGGTCCAGCGCGTGCGGGAGCCCGCCCTCCCAGAGCGCCAGGAGCTGCTCGCCATGCATGGCGACGCTCGTATTCGCGACGTTCTTGAAGCGCATGCGGAGGCCGTTGCGCCGCAGCCCTCCCGGGAGGTTCGTGCCGAAGCCCCGGTAGAGCATGCGCCCGGCCTGCGCTTCTTCATGCCGCTCACGCGTGCGCACGTAGCGGTTCGTGTAGCGAACGGCGTCGCCCTCGATGGCGTAGCGCCGAATCATCCCGTCCCCATCGAAGGGGTGCTGGTAGCGCGTGCCGAAGGCCTCGAGGGTTCCGGGCCCGTTTCGGTAGAGGACGCCACGCAGGCCCTCGGGGAGCGCACCGCTGAGCCGGGGGAGCGAGACGTTCGTGACCTCCTCGTCCTGGGTCGCGAAGGCGCGGGCCACCACCGCGGGCGGGTCGAAGGAGGCACCGGGGGTCCCGTCGGGCATGGCGAGACCCTGAGGCTTTCAGCGCCCGGCGACCAGTCCGCGACCTGTGAGTCAGCCCTGGAGGCCGCGGTAGTGACGCCGGGTGCGGCGCCACTCCGTCGGCCGCGTGCGCCCCGAACGCGGCACCACGAGGCTGCCGACGAAGTCGCCCTCTTCGTAGACGCGGTCGATCTGCCGGCGGACGGCGCGGAGGTCGTCCGCGCTCACGACGCCGTTGCTCGTGGCCCGGTAGAACTGGACCGTGGCGCGGATCGGGAAGCGGTCGTCCCGAACCAGGCGCAGCCCCCCGAGCTCGCGGAAGGGACCGAGGTCGTCCCCGTGGCCGATGACCGCGTTCTCCACGTCCGAGCGTTCGCTCCGGCGCATCTGCGGGGCAGCGGCCGACGTCGGCGCAGGCGCGCCGCCCGCGCCGCCGAGGAGGAAGTCGGCGCCGTCCATGGGCTGGAAGCGGCGGGAGCGATGCCGGAGCGGCACCTGGACGAGGATCATCATGTCCGCGCCCTCCTCGAGGGCGCCCTCGTCCTGATCGGTGGCTTCCCCGGCGGCGATGCGGGCAGCGACGGCGCTTCGCCGCTCCGCCGTGAACACGGTGCGCTGACCGCCGTGATTGAAGAAGAGCTGCTGGCCCCACCCCTGCAGGCTCTGGTCGCCGGGCCGGTTCTCGATGACCGTGGCGCTCGTGCCCTGCCGGGTGACGAGGAGCGTGAGCACCGCCGGCGAGCCCGGCATGGACTGATAGTTGTAGAGCACGGGGTTGAACTCGGCCGTGCCGCGGGGCGGGAGCGGAACGAAAACGTGTTGCGCGCTCACGAGCACGTGGCTGTCCCGGCGCGCCGTGAAGTCGCCCTCGCCGAGGAGCGAGCCGCGGTCGCTCAGGTAGTCCTTCAGATGCGCGAGGACCTCGAGGAGCGGGACCGCGCGAAGGCCGCCGGCACCCGTGCCGCGGTGCTGGTTCCCGACGCGCACCCAGAGGCGCTCGGCCCGCACGTCCGCGGTGCGATCCGAGAAGTTCGGATGGCGGATGACGGGCAGCAGGTGGGTGCGATGCCGGCCCCGGCCGAGCGGCTCTCGCACCTGAAGCGTCAGATCGCTGATGTTGGGCCCGACGGAGCTGCCCTGGAAGCGTCCCGTGTCCTCCCACATCACGTTGACGACGTTCAGGCCGAGGCCCCGCGCGCGACGCTGAAGCTCTCCGTCGCTGGGCATCGCCGTGACGCGCGCGATGGTCTCGCGGAAGGTCGGGCTCGGCGGCTGTGAGGTCACCCCCCAGCTCGGCTGCGCCCCCAGGGAACGCGGAAGCAGCGAGGCGAGGCCACCGAGGCCCGCGGCGGTGAAGAAGGAGCGGCGGTTCATGCGTGGTTCTCCGGGAAGCGGCGCAGTGCGGTCGCGCCGCGCGTCTCGGCTCCTGATACGCCTCGGCTCCGGGCTTCCTTGGGTGCTTTTCCTTCGCGCCAGCGAGGCGGCGTGGGCGGAGTCCGGGGGATGCAGCGCCTGCGGGCGACTGGCACGCTCTCGTCCGTGCGCGTACCGCTCGCCCTTCTCCTCTCCACCCTCGCGGCGTGCTCCCTCGCCGCCGGGGAGGTCGGCGTCGCCGAGAGCGCCGTCATCTACGGCGAGGATGAGCGCCGGGACCTCTTCGAGACCCGAGACCTCGATTTGGTCGAGATCGGCGAGCGCAGCGTCGCCGCGCTCGTGCAGCGCGCGCAGGTGAGCGTCCGCGGGGGCGAGGTGTTGCTCGGCTCCGGCGGCACCCTCGACGAGTCCATCGTGCGGGACACGGGGGTGCCGCTCTGCCCGGACGAACGCTTCCGAGACCAGCCCACCGTCGCCTACTGCACGGGAACGCTCATCGACGACGACCTCGTTCTGACCGCCGCGCACTGCGTGCCCCTCGAGCGCTTCTGCGCCGACACGTCCTTCGTGTTCCGCTTCTACAACGAGGGCCCGGGCCGCCTCGCCCCCATCGGCCTCGGGGACGTCTACGACTGCATGGGGATCGAGGCGATCAGCTGGCTCCGCGACGTGGCCGTGCTGCGCCTCGACCGCCCCGTCGAGGGCGATCTGACGCCCCTGGACATCCGTCCGGAGGGACGGCCCTTCGACCCGGGCGACCCGGTCTTCCTGGCCGGCTTTCCGCTCGGCGTGCCCATGAAGACCGCCGTCGGGCAAGCGGGCGGGCCCGTGGATACGGAGAGCACGGCGTTCTATGCCGACGTGCTGAACGGGAGCTCCGGCTCGGCCGTGCTCGACGCCCGCGGGCGCGTCGCCGCCGTAGTCAGCCGCAGCCAGGTCGAGAGCCTCGAGCGGACCCGCGACGAGTGCATCGCCACGACACGGCTCGACGAAGGAGAGGGGGCGGGCGAGATCGCGGGCTACGTGTACCGACCGCTCGCGGAGCTCTGCGACGCGGGCAAGGGAAGCGAAAGGCTCTGCGCTCAGGTGAGTTGCCCGGAGTGCGGCGGCGGCTGCAGCGCGGCGCCCCCGGGCCCGGCCTGCGCGCTGGCCCTCGCGTGGTTCGCCCTCCGCCGCCGGCGCCGCCCCGCCTGAAAAGAGAAACGCCCGCTCGCTGGGCAGCGAACGGGCGTTTCGAAGAGGTCCGGCCGAGGGACGATCGGTGGGTGGGCACGCGTTTTCGAGTTGGGTTGGGAGCCCGCCCCCCGGCCATGTCGAAGGGGCCACGCGCGGGCCCCGTCGGTGTCGACTGCCTACTGCCGCCGACGCCATGTAGATAGGCGTGCTCACGGACAATCGTCAAGACTTCGTCGAGAAATTGGGTGAGGAATATCTAGGAAGTGTCGAAAAATTCTTCTGCGCCGCGATCCAGGACGGCGATTCGTGAAGATCCGTCTCGGTTCCACTTAGTACCGTTCGGTCTTATCGAAGCCTGTCTAGATTTTGCCTCGGTCGCCTCGGGCCCTCTAAACGTAGTCGTCGACGGCACGGTCCACGTCGGCGGGCTCGAGCGACGTGAGGAAGGAGGCGGCGCGGTCCCGGATGGCGGCGCGCTGCGCCTCGTCCCACCGGTCCCAGGTCCGAAAGAGGCCGCGGATGCGGAAGTTCCGCGAGAGCCGGTCTCGGTGCTCCTCCATGAAGGCCCAGAAGAGCGCGTTGAAGGGGCAGGCGTCCTCGCCCACGCGCGCCTTGTGGTCGTAGGCGCAGCCCCGGCAGTGGTCGCTCATCTTGTGGATGTAGCTGGCCGACGCCGCGTAGGGCTTCGTGGTGAAGGTGTCGTCGGCGTAGAGGGCCATGCCGTGCACGTTCGGGAGCTCCACCCACTCGTAGGCGTCGACGAAGGCTGCCCAGAACCAATGGCTCAGCTCGAGCGGGGCGATGCCCGCGAGCAGGGCGAAGTTCCCGAGCACCATCAGGCGCTGGATGTGCTGCGGGTTGAGAAGGGCTTCATCACCCATTCGGAAATCCACGGCCGTGTGACGGC
>CALCTH010000700.1 GCA_937893795.1 uncultured Myxococcales bacterium
CCCCATCACGAACAAGCTCTTCGCCGTGCCACCAGCGGTGAGGCGCCCGCGGCGCGAGGGCGGCGTCTTCGCCAAGCCCTCGGCCGAGGACGAGGCCGCCCACGTCGCGAAGCAGACGGTCCCGCCGGACCACGGCGGTGCCCACACGGCCGTGACCTCACCTGGCGCCTACGGTGCGCCGCGCGTGGGCGGCGCCGTGGTCCCCGCGCCGCCGGCGCCGCTCGCCGCGCTCCTCGCGGGCGCTCTCCTGGTGCCGGAGGAGGGGGAGACCTTCGGCGTCGCGCCCACCGGCGAGCTCCTCGTGCGCAGCGATGCGCCCGTGATGCTCCGCTACGCGCCGCTCGTGGCGCTGCGCGGCGAGCTCCGCCTGGAGCCTCTTCCGCGCGCCGAGGGCACGGAGCCGGGCGAGGGGCACCTCGGCGGAGACGACGCCGTGATGCGCTGGGAAGGACCTCTCTATGCGCTTTTCGAGCCCCGGGCGGGATCCCGCTACTCCATCCTCGACCTCGCCGGCGCGACCCTCTACCTGCGCATGGCCGTGCTCTTCGGCTTCGGCGAGGGCGTCCGCTACGAGGCCGCGACGCTCCGCCTCGGCGAGGAGCCCGTGGACCTCGTGAAGCTCGAGGGCGAAGGACCCGCCGTGCTGCAGCTGCCATCTCCGCTCCACGCGCTGCCGGTGAGCGGCGACACGCCCTTGATGGTGCAGCCCTCGCGCGTCGTCGGCTGGTCCGGCCGGCTCTTCCCTTCGCCGCGGAAGGGAACGGCGCCCTACGGCGCGACGGCGCCGCGCCTCGCCTTCCGCGGGGAGGGCGCCGTGCTGGTTGGCGCGCCGGGGGATTCGAAGTAGGACGCGAGGCGTGGGGTCGAGCGCGGGAGCAAGCGACGAGGCGGCGCGGCCCTGGCGGCTCCGCGACGACGCGCTGAACATCCCCAATGCGCTCACGGTGTTGCGCATCGTGCTCATCCCGGTGGTCCTCTGGCTGCTCGCGGCGGGCACGCCCAAGGCGAGCTTCTGGGCGGCGATGGTCTACATCGTCTCGACGGTCACGGACTTCTTCGACGGCTGGCTCGCGCGGCGCATGGGGCTCACGAGCCTCGTCGGGAAGTTCCTCGACCCCCTCGCCGACAAGCTCCTCGTGATGGCGACGCTGGTCTTCCTCGCCTATCTCGGCCGGCTCCCGCTCGGCGGCGTGGTGGCGGTGATCCTCATCATCGGCCGAGAGCTCTCCGTGACGGCGCTCCGCACGATCGCCATGGGGGAGGGAGTCGTCATGGCGGCGGGCCGCGGGGGCAAGGACAAGACGGCGCTCCAGATGTCGTCGATTCTGCTCCTCATCCTCTGGCATCGCGTGGAGCTCGACTTCTTCTTCTTCACGGTGCCCGTCGATCTCGGCATGGTGGGCCTCGTCCTGCTCTACCTCAGCCTCTTCTTCACGCTCACCAGCGCCGGGGCGTACGTGCGGGACTTCGCCGAGGCCGTCGAACGCCGGGACCGCGCGGCCGGCGACTGAAGGCGGCCGGACGCCGCTCCCACGCGGTGGTGGTGGCGTCGCCAGACTCGCCCTAGATCGGAGGCGTGCGCGTCGCGGCCTTCGCGTTTCTTCTCTTCGGCGCCTGCGGCGCTCGCACGGAGCTCTTCGTGGAGCCCTGCGACGGCGGGAGCCGGCCCTGTGCGTCGCGCTGCGGCGCCGGGACGCAGCGTTGCGTCGCGGGCTTGTGGAGCGCTTGCGAGCCTGCGGCGCGGGAGCGGCCCTGCGCCGACGCCTGCGGCGAGGGCGTCGAGCGCTGCGGCGAGGCCGGTTGGGAGGCCTGCGAGGTGCCCGCCACACGCGTCGCGTGCACGAACGACTGTGGGGAGGGCACGGCGAGCTGCGAGGACGGAATCGTGGGCGTCTGCGAGGTGCCGCCGGGGACCGTCGCGTGCACGAACGACTGTGGGGAGGGCATCGCGAGCTGCGCCGACGGCGTGCGCGGGGCCTGCCTCGTGCCGCCCACGGAGCGCGTCTGCAGCAACCGTTGCGGCGAGGGCATCCAGTTCTGCGTCGATGGCGCCTGGGGGCGCTGCGAAGGCACGCCGGTGCTGCCGCCGCTCCTCGAAGCGCGCGTGCGCGACTTCCAGGAGGCGCATCCCGACTTCGAGGGCGTGATCGGCGACGACCGGGGCATGGTCGACGCGCTCCTGGGCGCCGATGGAAAGCCCGTCTACCGGGGCCCGACGCCGACCACGAACGGCCGGGAGCGCTTCGACGAGTGGTACCGCGACGTCCCCGGCGTGAACCGCGCCCTCGAGCTGCCTCTCGAGCTCGCCAGCGTGGGCGGCGGTCTCTTCGCCTTCAGCGACACCGCCTTCTTCCCCATCGATGACCGGCTCTTCGGCAACGAGGGCTACGAGCACAACTTCCACTTCACCCTCGAGGCCGAGACCTTCTTCGTCTACGAGGGCGGCGAGCTCTTCCGATTCCGCGGTGACGACGACGTCTTCGTCTTCATCAACGGGCGCCTCGCCATCGACCTCGGCGGGGTGCACGCGCCGCAGGAGGCTACCGTGGAGCTCGACGCCATCGCCGAGGAGCACGGCCTCGTGCGCGGCGAGCGCTACCCGCTGAAGCTCTTCTTCGCCGAGCGACACACCTTCGGTTCGAGCTTCACGGTGGAGACGACGCTCGCCGATCCCTTTCGGTGCGCCGACGACCTTTAGGGCCGCCGGGGCCGGGACCTCCGGGCTCTCGCGCTAGTCCACCCAGAGCGGGCTCAGCGCCTGGATCGTGGCGATGACGCCGAGGAGGGTGGCGGGCCGGGCCTCCGAGAGACCGCGACCGACGTCCGCGCGTGCGATGCCGAAGCGGGGTGCGAGGGCCAGCCCCGCCCAGAGCACGAGCCCGAGCCCCGTCAGCACGAGAGCGCCGGGCGCGCGGAGCGCCGCGCCGAAGGCCGCGGCCAGCAGAAAGCGTCCGCCACCGAGGGCGTTGCCGTCGCGCAGGGCGAACCAGGGAGAGGCGCCGAGGAGGACGCCCAGCACGGCCGCCAGGAGATCCACGGGGCCACCGAGGAGCGCGTGGGCCCCGAGCCCGACGCCGAGCCCGATGCCGCCGAGGGCTTCGGGCACGCCCCGCCTCACGTGCTCGAAGCCGGCGGCGCCTAGCGTCAGCGTCAGCGTGATCGCCAGGACGATCAGCTCGGAGAGGCTCATGGCCGGAGCCGATTCAGCATGCGCGGGAAGGGCACGGTCTCGCGTACGTGCTTGAGGCCACACAGCCACGCGACCGTACGCTCGACGCCGAGACCGAAGCCGGCGTGCGGAAAGGACCCGAACTTCCGGAGATCCCGGTACCAGTCGAAGGTCTCGAGATCGAGGCCGTGCGCCGTGATGGCCGCCTCGAGGGTGGCGAGATCGTCCTCGCGCTGCCCGCCGCCGATGATCTCGCCGTAGCCCTCCGGCGCGAGCACGTCCATGCCGAGGGCGCGGCTCGGATCCGCGGGATCGCGCTTAAAGTAGAAGGCCTTCAGGTCCATCGGGTAGTGCGTGACCATGACGGGGCGGTCGAAGGCCTCCGCGATGACGGTCTCGTCGTCGCCGCCGAAGTCGTCGCCCACCTTCGCGTCGATGCCCTTCTCCTGGAGAAGCTTCACCGCGTCGTCGTAGCGGAGCCGCGGGAAGGGCTTCTGCACGGCCTCGAGCTTCGCCGTCTCGCGCTCCAGCACCTTCAGCTCCTCGCCGCGACGGTCGAGGACCCGGCTCACGATGTTCACCAGGAAGTCCTCGGCGAGCTGCAGGTCGCCTTCGAAGTCCATGAAGGCCACCTCGGGCTCGACCATCCAGAACTCCTGGAGGTGCCGCCGCGTCTTCGACTTCTCCGCGCGGAAGGTGGGGCCGAAGCAGTAGACCTTACCGAAGCTCGCGGCCGCCGCCTCCATGTAGAGCTGACCGGTCTGCGAGAGATACGCCGGCTCGCCGTGATAGTCGGTCTCGAAGAGGGTGGTCGTGCCCTCCGCCGCGTTCGGCGTGAAGATCGGCGCGTCGATGAGCGTGAACCCGTTCCCGTCGAAGTAGTCGCGGATGGCCGCGACGATCTCGGCTCGCACGCGCAGGATGGCGTGCTGGCGCTTCGAGCGGAGCCAGAGGTGGCGCCGGTCCATGAGGAAGTCGACGCCATGCTCCTTGGGAGAGATGGGGTACTCCTCGGTCGGCGCTGCCACGACGTCGAGGGCGCTCACCTTGAGCTCGTAGGTTCCCGGGCGCTTCGGGTGCTCGCTGACGACGCCGCGCACGCGGAGCGACGTCTCCTGCGTGAGCTGCGCCGCGGCCTCGAAGAGCGCCGCGTCGGCCTTCTTGGCCACGACGCCCTGGACGATGCCCGAGCCGTCGCGGAGCTCGAGAAACTGCAGCGCCTTGCTGCCTCGGCGATTGTAGAGCCAGCCCTCGACGAGGATCTCGTCGCCGACGTGCTGACCGAGGGAGGCGATGGGCGTGGCCGCGCTCATGGAGCGCGTCGTAGTACAGAGCCGCGGGCGACGGAAGCTGCTAGAGAGCCGGGCCATGGAGGTCTTCGAGAGCGAGGCACGCGTGCTGCACGTACGGCTCGGGTCCGGCCAGGGGCTCGTGGCCGCGCTGACCCGGTTGCTCGCGCAGGAGCAGGCGGAGCTGGCCTGGGTCCGTGGCGTGGGCGTGCTCGAGGAGGCCGAGCTCGCCGGCGCGGAGGGCGGCGCGCGGCGGGTCGGAGCCGGGGAGCTCCTCGCGCTCGAGGGGACGCTTCGCCCCGACGGGCACGAGCTCCGCGTGACCGTGGCCGCGGCCGGTGAGGTCTTCGGCGGGCGCCTCGACGAGGCCGTGGTCGCGGTGGCGGAGGTGGAGCTACGGCTCGTGAGGCTCGGGGCCGCCGTGGACGTAGGCGACGCCGGAGACGTCGGCGAGGCGCCCTCCGTCGGGTGGGGGGACGTCGTGGCCGCGAGCGACGCGGGCACGGGCACGGGAGCCGGGGCCGGCACGGGCTGGGCGGACGTGGCGGCCGCCAGCGCCGAGGCGACGAAGACCGCCGTCATGGACGACGCCCTGAAGAGCTGGGCCGAGGGCGGCGCCAAGGTCGAGGCGCGGAAGCGGTCGGAGCTTCGTCGCGAGTCGGCCAAGGAGCGGGTGCAGCGACTCCGCGCCGAAGGGAAGCGGGTGCCCGGGCGACGCGAGGGCGTGCGCAAGGGAAGGCTCGCGCGGGCGGCGGCGGAGGCGAAGGTGCCGGCCTTCCGGCCGGAGAAGGTCCCGACGAAGCGCGAGCGCAAGAAGGACCTCTCCTTTCTCGAGGAGCCGCTCATCGAGGCCGGCGAGCTCGTCGACCACCGGCAGTTCGGCCTCTGCCTCGTCGAGCGCGTGAACGACGACGGGGGCTTGATGATCAAGCTCCCGAACGGCCGACGTCGCCTCATCCGCCTCGACGTGCTCGAGGTCCAGGAGCCGACGGAAGACGCCGAGGGTCGCCTCGTCTACCCCCTTCGCCCGAAGCGAAAGAGCTGAGCGTCCTCAGCCCGCGAGGCGTACGCGCGGGTCGAGCGCCGCGACGGCGAGGTCCGCGAGCAGGTTGCCGAGCTGCACGGCGAGGGCGACGAAGAAGACGACGCCCATCACCGTGGGCGCATCGACGTTCACGATGCTCTCGACGGCGAGCTTCCCCATGCCGGGCCAGCCGTAAATCTGCTCCGTGATGATCGCGCCGCCCACGAGCAAGCGGAGGCTGAGCCCCGCGAGGGTGACGACGGGAAGGAGCGCGTTGCGGAGCGCGTGGCTCAGCACGCGGCTCCGCCCGAGGCCCTTGGCCTTGGCCGTGCGGACGTAGTCGCTCTGGAGCGCGTCGAGCATCTCGCTCCGGGTCACGCGCGCGTAGGTCGACGCACCGAGGATCGCGAGCGTGAAGGCCGGCAGCACCGCGTGCTGGAGGTGCTCGAGGGGCGTCGACCCGTAGCCCCCGACGGGGAAGAGGCCGAAGAGGAACGCCGCGTAGCTCAAGAAGATGGGGCCCGTCACGTAGCTCGGCAGGCTCTGCCCCAGATAGGCCGTGCTCATGATCGACGTGTCCTGCCAGCGGTTGCGCCGGAGCGCGGCGAAGACCCCGAAACCCAGGCCGATGGCGAGCTCGAAGAGGAGGGCCAGCGCACCGAGGAGGAGCGTGCGCGGCAGGCGCCGGAGGATGACGTCGGCGACGGGGGCGTTGTGGAGGAAGGACTCGCCGAAGTCGCCCTGGAGGAGGCCGCAGTAGCCGTTCGTGGCCGGATCGTCGTCGTAGACCGGGCTGCTCGGGCGCTGGCACGCGATGACGCCGAGGTAGCCGAGGAACTGCGCGCCGAGCGGGCGGTCGAGGCCGTAGCGCGCGTTGAACTCCCGCACCGTGTCTTCGTTCGCGCGGTTGCCGAGCGTCGCGGCGGCCGGGTCACCGATCTGCGTCATGAGGATGAAGACCAGGGTGATGACCGCCATCAGCACGAGGAAGGCGCTCATCAAGCGCCGGGCGATGTAGGCGCTCAACGCGTCCCTCGGAGGCGCGCGAGGGGAAGGAAGGCGGCCGGCGTGGTCGTGCCTGCGCCGAGGAGCGAGCGCGCCACGCGGCGCTTCGGCAGGTCGAGCCAGACGTCCCGATAGTCCTCGGCCCAGATCGGATGCGGCCGATAGTTCATCACGTAGGGCTGCCAGACCTCCTGCGTGAGCGGTAGGTAGGCGAAGGC
Source organism: uncultured Myxococcales bacterium (assembly GCA_937893795.1). GTDB lineage: Bacteria > Myxococcota_A > Polyangia > Polyangiales > Houyiibacteriaceae > CALCTH01. Next base: position 6,706 of record CALCTH010000700.1, read on the forward strand.
CCAGGCCACGTCCTTCGCCAGGAACTCGCTCGCCTCGCGGTACATGGCCGCGCGACGCTCCCGGTTCGTCTCCTGCCGCGCTCGGTCGAGGAGGTCGTCGAGCTCCGCGCTCTGGTAGTGGGCGCGGTTCGAGGAGTTGGCCGGGCGGTGGTTCTTCGAGTGGAAGAGCGGCTCGAGGAAGCTCGAGGGGTCCGGGTAGTCGATGTTCCAGCCGCCCATCAGGAGCTCGACGGTCTTCGGCTTGCCCGTCTGCTCGAGGAAGACGGCAAAGGAGACCTGGCGGATCCGAATGCGGACGCCGATGCGCGCGAGGTCCTGCTGGAGCAGCTCGGCGTAGACCCGGGCGATGTCCCCGTCGGAGCTCCAGTATTCGATCTCCCGTGGGTACCCGTCGGGATAGCCCGCGAGCGCCATCTCCTCCTTGGCGCGATCGAGGTCGTAGAACTGGCGGCTCGGGAGCTCCGGGTCATAGCCGGTGATGGCCGGCGGCAGGGGCTGGCCCGTCGGCTGGATCAGGTGGCCGCGCGCCTGCGCCCAGCCCTCCCGGTCGATGGCGAAGGAGACGGCCCGGCGGAAATGCACGTCGTCGAAGGGCGGCATCTCGTGGTTCATGAGCACGCCCCAGATGCTCGCCCGCGGGAAGGTCAGCCGCGTGTTCGCCCAGCGCTCGGCCTCGCTGAAGAGCGCCCAATGGTCGAGCGTCTGCCGGTGGACCGCGTCGATCTGCCCGTTCATGAAGCGCAAGCCCGCGAGGTGCCGTTGGATGTTCTCCAGGTACACCATCCGGTCGGGGCCGACGTGGTCTCGCCAGTAGCGCTCGTTGCGGCGGAAGGTCAGGCGCACGCCGCGCTCCCAACCCTCGAAGACGAAGGGCCCGGTGCCCGCGGGGTGCTGGTCCGCCTCGCTCCCGAAGTGCGCGAAGGTCTCGCGTGCCACCGGATAGGCGAAGGGCATGGCCATGACGTAGAGGAAGGACTGGTCGGGCTCCGTCAGGCGAAACTCGACGGTGTAGCGGTCGAGTACCCGAAGGCCGGCGATGGCCGCTGCCTCGCCCTCCCGAAAGGCCACCGCCCCCTCGATGGCCTCGTAGAAGCCGGCGCCGGGGCTTCCGGTCTCCTTTCGGAGGAGCCGCTCCATCGTGAACCTGACGTCCTCGGCGGTGAGCTCGCGGCCTTCGGGCACGCCGGGCAGCGCGTGGAAGCGAACGCCACGACGAAGCCGGAAGCGGAAGACCTTCCCCTCCTCCCGCGGCTCGGGGACGGCCATGGCCAGGCTCGGGACGAGCTGACCCTCGTGGTCGTAGTCGAGGAGCCCATCGAACACGAGGCGGATGGCCATGGTCGAGAGCTCGTCGTAGGCCACCTGCGGGTCGAGGGAGCGGACGTTGCTCTCGTGGTGGAAGACGAAGGTGCCGCCGTTCCGGGGCGTCGGGTCCCCGGCGCCCTCGTAGCGAGGCCCGTCGGGCCGGTCGGGCGAGAGGGCCATCACAAGCGAGAGGAGCGACGCGAAGCCGAGCACCGGCACCACGCAGCCGACGGCGTCCCGGCGGCGGCGCTGCGCGACGCGCGCGGCATGGGCCTCGTGGGCGCCCGGGCGCGCGCTCAGGTCCGCCTCATTCCTTCGGGTCGAAGGCATCGCGGAGCCCCTCCCCGAGCAGGTTGAAGCCGAAGACCGTCATCACGATGAAGGCCGCCGGGTAGAGGAGGAGGCGCGGCGCCGAGTCGATGAGCTCGGAGCCCTCCCGCAGCATGGAGCCCCAGCTGGCGTTCGGTGGCTCGACGCCCAGGCCCAGGAAGGAGAGGGCGCTCTCGAAGAGGATCAGCTGCGCCACGAGCGTCGTGCCGAGCACGATGATGGGACCCGCCACGTTGGGCAGCACGTGGCGCAGGAGGATTCGCGCGTTGCTCATCCCGAGGGCGCGAGCCGCGAGCACGTACTCGAGCTCGCGGACCTGGAGCGTTTTGGCGCGCACGACCCGGGCCAGCGTGGTCCAGCTGAGCAGCGCGAGGATGAGCACCAGCACCTCGAGGCCCGGGTCGGCGACGACGCGCTTGATGGCGATGGCGAGGAGCAGGAAGGGGAGGCTCAGCAGCAAGTCCACGAGGCGCATGAAGGTCGCGTCGAGGGCACCGCGGAAGAACCCGCTCGTCACGCCGATGAGCGTGCCGAGGCTCACGGCGAGGGCCGTCGCCAGGAACGCGACGAGCATCGTGACGGCGCCACCGTGGAGCAGGCGGCTGAGCTCGTCCCGGCCGAGGGTGTCCGCGCCCAGAAGGTGATCGGGCACGGCGAGGGGCCCTTTCGGGAGGCCTCGGCCGTCGATGAGCGTATCTCGGAACTGCTCGTTCGGGTCGTGCGGGGCGAGCGAGGGGCCCGCCACCGCCGAGAGCGTCGCGAGCGCGACGAGGGCGAGGCCGAGAAAGGCGCCCTTGTTCTTCCGGAAGCGCGTCCAGGCGCGAGGGTCCATCAGCGCGCCGCTCCGGACGCTCGCTGCCGCATGACGCCATGCTCACGGAGCGGGGCGCGGGGCGTCAATGGCGAGCCGTCGATCCCGCGCTCATCGCGGCGCGTCGTCACGGCGCATCGTCACGGCGCATCGTCCTGCCGGCCCGCCGTACCGGACCGCTCAGCGGCCGAAGGGCGTGGCGGCCCCTGGCTGACAGATGACGACGTTCTCATCGGTCACGCCGGAGCAGCTCCATCCCTCCGGGCAATCCTCGCTCGACCGGCAGCTGCGGGTGCAGCGTGGGTCTTCCTGCCCGAGGCCCGCCACGCAGAGGCCGGAGCTGCACTGTTCCCGGTGCGTGCATGCCTCCCCGACGGCGCCCTGGCCGCGCGCCCCGCAGCCGAGGGAGGCGAGGACGCACGCGAAAAGCAGGGCACCTCGGAACATGCCTCGACCGTGCCTTGCACATCCCAGCGGCGCAATGAACGGATCGTTATTGCTCCCCTCGGATCGCACTTGATCCCAAAATACGGTGCCTTCGACCGGTTATTTGGACGGCGAGGCAGGCGGCGATACACCGTCGCGCCCACTGTCGGTCTGCCGTCACTCGAAAAAAACCAACGATACTGGGAAATTTGACGGTAGATCGCATGGTGCTGAGCAAAGCCAGATTGGATACTATTGACGCGATTCCTTTCAATGGAATACAGACATTCGTATCCGGTCACATGACTAGTGCAAAGCGAGAGATGCCCGTAGCCAAGGCCACGGGCTGGCACGAAGGCGAGCTCGAGGCGCTGGAGGAGGCGCATCCCGAGGGCCTCGGGGTGCAGGCCATCGTCGCGGCCTTCACGGCCCGTGGAGACCGGCTCACCGAGGCGACGTTCCGGAAGTACGTTCAGCACGGGCTTCTTCCGCGGAGCCGACGCGTACGTCGCCAGGGCAAGCAGCGAGGCTCGGTCGGGCTCTACCCGGTGACGACGGTGCGTCAGCTGGCGCGGATTCGTGCGCTGATGGCCCAGGGCTACACCATCGACGAGATCCAGCGCGAGTTCCTCTTCGTGCGCGGAGACATCGTGGCCCTGGAGCGACAGCTACGGCGCGTGTGGGCGGCCCGCGACGCCGCGCGCGAGGAGCGCGCCGCATCCGGGGCGAGCGCCGACCCGGCGCGCGGGGTGCAGGTGGCCGAGGCGCGGGACCTCGGTGCGGATCTCCTTCGGCGCCTTCGCGCCATCGAGGAGCGGCTGACGCTGCACGCGCGCATGGCGCGGGCGGCCCTTTAGCGGGTGGTGCCGGGGAGGGCGACCCCGGCTCGAGTGGATGACGAAACGGGAGCAGGCGGCGATGGATCAGGCGGCGACGGATCAAGCGGCGAGGGACGAGGGTATGGGGGCGCTCCGCGCCACGGACGCGACCGAAGGCGGGGCTCCTGCGCGCGGCGGCGGGCTCGCAGCCGCGGCGGCCGACGAGGCGGCCAAGCCGGAGCGGAAGCGAAACCGAAAGAAGCGGAGCCGGCAGCGCGCGCGGACCATCTCGATCCGCCGCCTGAGCAAGACCGAGCTCAACCGCGGGCGCATGCTCTACCCGGAGACGGACTACTGGAAGCCCAAATCGCGGTCGGACTGCAAGGACATGGAGCGGCCCTGCCCCTACGTATCCTGCAAGTACCACCTCTACATCGACGTCCACCCGGTGCGCGGCTCCATCAAGCTGAACTTCCCGGACCTGGAGCTTTGGGAGATGACCGAGACCTGCGCGCTCGACGTGGCGGACCGTAGCGGCATCACGCTCGAAGAGGTCGGCGAGATCATGAACCTCACGCGCGAGCGCGTTCGCCAGCTCGAAACGACGGGCCTCGCGAAGCTCCAGGCCCTCGAGGACATCGAGCGCCTCAAGGACTACGTGACGTACTGAGTCGAGCCTCGTTCTCGGTGCAGGCCTGCTAGCTTCGAGCCGTGGAAGCGCACCAGGCCCGCGTGCTCTCTCCGGCGACCGGAGAGCTGGTCGGAGCGGCGCCGCTCCTCCCGGAGTCCGACGCCGCCGACGTGCTCGCGAGGGCGCGCGAGGCACAGCGCGCGTGGGCCCGCGAAGGTGTCGATGCACGGTGCCGGGTCCTCGGCTCCGTGCGCGACGCTCTGGCCGAGGCGAGCGACGAGCTCGCGTCCCTCGTCAGCGCGGAGACCGGGAAGCCGCGCTTCGAAGCGCTCGTCTTCGAGTGTCTCGCGGGCGCGGACCAGGCGAGCTTCGCCGTGCGAGAGGCGCCGCGCGTGCTCGCTCCCCAGGAGGTGCTCACGCGGCTTCAGCGGCACCGGCGGAGCTACGTGCACCGTGCGCCAAGAGGGGTCGTCCTCTACCTCGCGCCGTGGTCCTTCCCGCTCTTGCTGCCGCTCGCCGCCGCCTTCCCGGCGCTCGCGGCTGGCAACGCCGTGGTGGTGAAGAGCAGCCTCCGAACGCCGCTCTCCTTCCGTCGCTTCGCCGCGCTGGCGCGCGACGCGGGGCTCCCGGACGGGCTCCTTCAGGCCGTGACGGGCCCCAAGGCCATCGGACACGCGCTCCGGGAGGCGGGGCCGGACCTCGTGCTCTTCGCGGGGTCTCCGCTCACGGCGCGGCGCGTGATGGCGGACTGCGCCGCGCGAGGTGTCCCCTGCTCCGTCGAGCTCGGTGGCAAGACGGCGGCCATCGTGTGCGCGGACGCCGACCTCGAGCGTACGGCGCGCTCCCTCGTCTGGGGCGGCACCATGAATGCGGGACAGGCGAGCGTCTGCATCGAGCGCGTCTTCGTGCACAAGAGCCTCGAGACGGCGCTCGTGGAGCGGGTGGCGGAGCTCACCAGGGCGCTCCGCGTCGGGCCCGACGCGGGCCGCGCCGACGTGGACGTCGGCGCCATCACGACGGAGCAGCAGCTGGCGCACATCGAGCGAAGCGTGGACGAAGCCCTCACGGAGGGCGCCA
>CALCTH010000701.1 GCA_937893795.1 uncultured Myxococcales bacterium
GGGCGCGGCGCACTGGGCGGCGCGCAGCGCGCGCGCGACCGTGGCGTCGTCCACGCCGCGCTGTCTTCGGCGACGCAGCTAATTAACGCCATCTAGGATTGCGGTGCTGGGTGGCTCATTCTCTTTTACGGCGGCGCGCTCGCCATGGTCCACACCGCGCTCCGCGTGGCCAAGGACATCGCCGGTTTCCTCGACGTCCGCACCGTCCGCTCCTGGCTCGTCGCCGAACGCCGCGTGCTCGAGCCGGCCTAGTCGCGGCGGACCGAGTCGGCTCAGAACGTCGAGGGCCCGGCGCGGCCGTGGCGTTCGAGGCCGAGCCACCACTTGCCCAAGGCGGCGAGGAGGAGCAACGCCAGCCACGAGGGCGCGAGCGGGCGCGGGCGTCCCGTCCGCTCCGAGACGAGGTAGGCCCGCCCGCCGTGGCGAAGCACCGTCTCCTCCGTGCACCGGTCCCGGAAGAGCTCCAGCGGTCCCGACGAGGGGTAGAAGCCCTCCCCGGTCAACACCGTGGGCTCGCCAACGTTGACCGCGCACGAGAGATCCTCGATGCAGCTCACCTCGAGCGCGCGCCCGTCCGCGAGGGTCCGCCGTTCGGTGCCGTCGAAGGGAAGGCGGGTCATCCCTCCGAGCGGCTCCAGGCACGGCGACGGCCACGGCGGCGCCCACACGAGGACGAGGACGACCGTCAACAGAGTGCCCCGGCGAAGCAAGCCCGACACGACGGCCGAGGAACGCGGCGCGCCGCCCAGGGTCTTCCGGCCGGCCTAGTCGCGGTTCAGCCAGACGGCTTCGGAGAAGTCGGCGGGGCTGAGGGTCAGGGGGACCGGGCCGTAGGGGACGATGCCGTTGCCCGTGCGACCGAAGTAGCCGTTGCGGGCGTGGTCCAGGTTCGAAGCCTCGGCCACGCCGGGAACCTGCATCATGCGCGCGAGCCAGTCGCTCAGCCGCGGGTAGTCCGCGATGCGCCGGAGGTTCAGGCGGAAGCGCGTGAAGTAGATCGGGTCGTGCCGGTAGACCGTCGGGAAGAGGCGGAGGTCGGCCTCCGTCGGCGCGTCCGAGGGCACCAGCCACGGCTGCTTCGCGAGCGTCGCCTCAAGGTAGTCGAGCATCGCGAAGTAGCGGTCGAAGGCGCGCGCGTAGGCGTGCTGGCTCTTGGCGAAACCGGCCTTGTAGGCGCCGTTGTTGATGCGCTGGTAGACGAGCGCGTTGAGCCGGTCGATGGCCGCGCGATGCGCGGGCGGTACCAGCACCAGGTCGCGCGTGGCGAGGTCGCCGAAGGCGCCGTCGAACATGCGGAGGATGTCCGCCGACTCGTTGCTCACGATGGCCTGCGCCTTCGTATCCCAGAGCACCGGCGCCGAGCGCTCCGTCGATCCGACGCGCGTGTAGAGCGCCTGCAGGTAGCGCTCCCCTTCGGCGAGGTCCGGCGTGCACCCGGGGATGCGCGGGTTGAACTGCCAGCCGTGGTCCGGGTCGCGGCGGAAGTAGACCACCGACGCACCCACGACCTCCTCGAGGCCCTTCACGGCCCGGCCGAGGAGCGCGCGGTGCGACCAGGGGCAGTTGTAGGGCGCGTAGAGGTGATAGCGCCCCGGCTCCGGCGGGTGCGCCGTGCCCTCGGCGATGAGCGTCCGGTGCGCGCTCTGCGGCCGCACCCACTCGCCCCCGGCGCGGCGCTTCGTGGGGTCTTCGCCCGTGCCCTCTTCGCGGTCCACCGACGCCGCGATCAGGTCGCGCGCGTGCGGCGCGTCGAGCTCCGGGAGCCCGCCCCGCGGCACGAGCCCGCGCGGGTTGAGCTCCGGCTCGAGGCCGTAGGGGTGGCGGCGGATCGCCTCCCAGTCGAGGGTCTCGTGGAGCTCGGGCCGCTCGTAGAGGTCCCGCGCGAAAGCGTGGAGCGCCGGGAGGTCGGCGAGGCGGAAGGCGTTCGCCTTGCTCAGCTCGTACTCGACGGCGTCCAGGCGCACGAGGAAGGCGAAGAGCAGCAGGTCCGCGAAGCTCGGCGCCTCGGTGCCCGCGAGAAAGCGCGTCGCCGCGAGGTGCGCCTCGACCTCGAGGAGCGCGGCGCGGAGCGCCTTCCAGGCCTCCTGGTAGCGCTCCTGGTCACGCTCGCGGCGGAGGGTCCACGTGGCGTCCACGAGGCGCTCGCTCACGAAGGCGAGCCACGGGTCGCCGAGCGGCAGCTCCGGCGCGAGGAGGCGCGGGAGCGCGTCCCGGTCGTCGGTGACGATGCGGCCGCTCGCGCCGGTCACGAGCGGGAGCGTGGCCAGGCCTCGAAAGCCCGGCTGGCTGCGCGCGTAGAGCGCGGGCACGGCCTCGCCGGCGAAGGGCCCGGCGGCGACCACGTGGCTCCCGGGCCGGACTGGCGCGAGCGCGGATGTACCGGGCCCGAGCGCACGCGCAGCCGCGAGCGCATGCCCCCAGGTGTCGCCGAGCGCCACCACGAGCACGGCGTCTTCCGGAAGCCGCGCGGGCGCCGCGAAGGCAGGAGCGGGCCGGCCGCCTTCGACCGGGAGAGGAAGCGGCGTCTCGTTCGGAGTGCCGCCGTCGAGGCGATGCGCGTAGCTCACCCACCCCCTCTGTGGCGCCGTGGGTGGGCCGCAAGCGCAACGCTGTGTTGCGTGGCGGCGCGTGTTGCGTGGCGCCGCGTGTCCTCATTCGTTGCGAGGTACGAGGCGCCGCTCGAGCGCCGTGCGCACCGCCGGCGGCGGCGCGGACGCGAGCGCCCGCTCCCGATGCCGCGCGGCTTCCTCCGCATGACCCGCACGGCGATGCAAATCCGCGAGCGTCGCGCTCCACACGCTCGCATCCACCAGCCAGAGCGGGGCCCGCGTCGCGGCGAGGAGCGCGAGGCCTGCCTCGGGCCCGTCGGCCTCGGCCACGGCGAGCGCGCGC
>CALCTH010000702.1 GCA_937893795.1 uncultured Myxococcales bacterium
GGTGCGCCCGGATGCGCCGCTCGCCTTCGGGCGAGAGCAGGCCGGCGTCGAGCGCCTCGAGGGCCCGGAGCTTGGGCGCGTGACGGCGCGGGAGCGGGGGAGGCATCGTCACGAGACCGACTGCCTCCGGCGGCGCGTCGGCGAGGCCGGCGCCGCGGCGATGGCGTTGGCGCCGCTCTTGGGCCGCTCCCGGCGCGGCCGTCCGGGAAGAGTGCCCATCAGCTCCTGCACGCCCGGGCCGAGCGAGGGGTCCTCGGCGATGGCGGCGTAGAGCTCCTTCCGGGCGTAGAAGCCCGCCGCCGTGGCGCCGGTGGGCCGCGACGCGGCCCGGGCGGGCGACCTTCTCGCCTGGGCCGTGCGGCGCGGGGCGGGGGGCGGCGGGGCTCTCGGTCTCGGGCACCGGCGCAGCGACGAAGCGCGGGCGCGAGCGCTTCTTCCGGAGGTGCATGCGCGTGACGTTCACCGTGAGCCGGTAGAGCCAGGTGGTGAACTTCGCGTCGCCGCGGAACTTCCCGATGGAGCGGAAGACGTGCACGAAGACGTCCTGCACCACGTCCTCGACCTCGGGACCGGGGCCCATGGTGCGGATCACGATGCGCGCGACGGTCTCGCGGTGGGTGCGGAAGAGCTCGTGAAACGCCGCCTCCTCCCCCTGGCGCGCCCGCTCGACCACCGGATCCATCGTGCGAATCCTAGCGACCTTCGCTCCCGAAGCCACCAAGCTGGCCGAGCGCGCGGTCGGGGAGGGGGCGGAAGCGGGGAGGGAAGCTGCCGTCATCGAGGGGTAGTTGCCGCCGGTACCCGGGAGCATTCATCGCGTGGTTGCCCGCGTGGGAGCGCACGGCTACATGCGCCCCCACCGCGCGGCCCGGGACGAGGGCCCGCCCGGTCCCGGTCGCGATGCTCGAAGTCGAAGGGCTCACGAAGCGCTATGGGGCGCGCCTCGCCGTCGACGGCGTTTCTTTCTCCGTCGCCGCGGGCGACGTGGTGGGTTTCCTCGGCCCCAACGGCGCCGGTAAGAGCACCACGCTCCGCATGATCACTGGCTTTTTGGCCCCGACGGCCGGGCGCGTGCGCGTGGGCGGCGTCGACGCGATCCGCGCGCCCACGGAGGCGCGGCGCCTCTTCGGCTACATGCCCGAGGGCGTCCCGCTCCATGGCGAGATGCGCGCCCACGAGTACCTCGCCTACCGCGCCGAGCTGAAAGGCATGGGCCGCGCGGCGGCCAAGCAGGCCGTCGAACGGAGCCTCCTGCAGGCGGGTGTGGCCGACGCCGCCGACCGCCTCGTGGGGCAGCTCTCGAAGGGCTACCGGCAGCGCGTGGGCCTGGCTGACGCGCGTCTCACGGACCCGCCGCTGCTCATCCTCGACGAGCCGACGGCGGGCCTCGACCCGAACCAGATCCGCCAGGTGCGGGCGCTCATCCGCGGCTTTCGCGGCGACAAGGCGGTCTTCGTCTCGACGCACATCCTCCCGGAGGTGCAGGCGATCTGCGACCGCGTGGTCATCATCGACCGCGGGCGCATGGTGGGCGAGGGCGATCCGACCGAGCTCGCCGGCGGGGGCGAGACGCAGCGGCTCCGGCTCCGCGGGCCGGGCACGGCCGAGGCCTTCCGCGCGGCGCTCGCCGGCGTGCGGGGGGCGGCCGTCGAGGGCGCGCGCGAGGACGGCGCGGGGCAGGCGGCCGAGACGACGCTCGAGCTGACGCTCCCGCGCGGGGACGCATCTCTCGACGCGCTCTTCGCCGCGGTGGTCGCCGCGGGCCTGGGCATCCGTGCCCTCGAGCCCGTCGAGAAGGACCTCGAAGACGTGTTTGCGTCGCTCACCACCGAGGACGCGGCGGACGGCCACGCCGGCGACGACGACGACGAGCGCGAGGACGCCGCGTGAAGCCCGTGCTCGCCATCTACCGGCGCGAGCTACGCGCGTTCTTCGCCTCGCCCGTAGCCTACGTGGTGATCATCGCGTGGCTCTACGTCTGCGGGCTGAGCTACTGGGCCATCCTGAGCTTCTTCGCCGACGGGGCGTCGAGCGGCGGCAGCGACAACCCGCTCGCGATGTTCTTCGGCGGCACGATCCTCTTCTGGCTGCCGCTCCTGGTCTTCGTCCCGGTGCTGACCATGCGCCTGCTCGCCGGGGAGCGCGCGAGCGGCACCCTCGAGGCGCTGCTCACGACGCCGGTCACGGCGACGCAGGTGGTGGCGGGCAAGTATCTGGCCGGGCTGACCTTCTGGGTCGCGCTCTGGGTGCCGACGCTCTTCTTCGTGGTGATCACGGCACAGTACGGCGACGTGGACCCGGGCGCCGTCGCGGCGAGCTACCTCGGGCTCTTCGGCATCGGCGTCTTCTACGTGGCGGCGGGGCTGCTCGGGAGCGCGCTGGCGCCGACGCAGGTGGTCGCCGCGGTGCTCACCTTCTTCTTCATCGGCGCCCTCTTCATCCTGGGCATCCTGCAGTTCGTCACCTACGACCTGACCCGCGACGTGCTCGCCTACCTGAGCGTCTGGACGCACATGAGCGACTTCGCCAAGGGCGTCGTCGACACGCGCTACCTGGTCTTCTACGCGAGCGCCGCCGCCCTCGCCCTCTTCCTCGCGGTGAGAGCGCTGGCCTGGAGACCGGTGAAATGAGCGAGGAGGAGGAGACGAAGGACACGCCGGAGGAGCCCGAAGCGACTCCCGTGCCCGTGCCCGTGCCCGTGCCCCTGCCCGACGGAGAGTCCGACGCCGGCTCCGTTCCCGACTCCAGCTCCGCTTCCGACTCCGGCTCCGCTTCCGACCCCGACTCCCCCGCCGACCCGCACCTCGAGCGCTACCGCGCCGCGCGCCGCCTCAACGCGCTCGTCGCCGGGCTCCTGCTCGCGGCCATCGTGGCGATGGTCAACTACCTCGCCTTCCGCCACTACACGCGCTTCGACTGGACCGCGGGCTCCGTCTACACGCTCTCCGAGCGGAGCGCGACGCTCCTCGGCGAGCTCGACCGCGACGTCTCCATCTACGTCTTCCTGAGCGAGGGCGAGCCCGGCTACGCGGACCTGGAGGAGCTGCTCCAGCGCTACCGCGCCGCGAGCCCGCGGCTCACCATCGAGCAGGTCGACCTCGACCGAAAGCGCGCCCGGGCCGAACGTTTGGCCGAGCGCTTCGGCATCGAGTTCCTCGCCACGCCGGAGGGCCTCGCGCTCGCCGACGTGGCCGCCGTCGTCGCGAGCGGCGAGGCGAGCTGGAAGATCGGGCGCGAGGACCTCATCGAGCAGGACTTCGGCGCGCCGGGCGAAGCCGCGACGCCGGTGGTCAACGTGCAGACCGAGAGCGCGCTCACCGGCGCCATCCTCCAGGTGGTCGAAGGACGCACCACGCGCCTCTGCCTTACCGAGGGGCACGGCGAGTGTAGCCTCGAGGGCGAGCGGAGCCTCTACGCGCTCCGCGAGCGCTTCGAGAACGAGAACCTCGAGGTCGAGAGCGTCGACGCGGTGGGCCTCCGCGAGGTCCCCGCGGCCTGCGAGGCCCTGCTCGTGCTGGGCCCCCAGCGGCCCTTCGCCCCGGCGGAGGCCGAGGTGCTCTTCGGCTGGGCTCGCGAGGGCGGCAGCCTGCTCCTGGCCCTCGACCCCGTGCTCTCCCGGGACGCCGTGGCGCCCACGGGCTTCGCGGCGGCCGCCGCCGACGCGGGCATTCGCATCGACGCGAGCGTCGTGCTCGAGCTCGACCGGCGCCGCGTGCTCACGGACGATCCCTCGGGCGTGCTGCTCAGCGTGCCGGCGGCGCACCCGGCCACGGACGGCGCGGCGCGGCGCGGCGGGCCCGTGGTCTTCGCGCTGGTCCGCTCGGTGCGGGCCGCCGCCGGCGAGGGCGCGACGGCGCTCTTCGAGACCAGCCCCTCGGCCTTCGCCGAGACCAACATCCCGCAGTTCGTCCGCGAGCTCGAGCTGCGGAGCGACGCCGACGACGTGCCCGGACCCGTCGCCTTCGCCGTGGCGCGTGAGCTCCCGGCGCCGCCGGGTGCGGAAGGTCCGGGTGCGGAAGAAGGGCACGAAGGCGACGCGCACGACCACGGCGAGGACGCGC
>CALCTH010000703.1 GCA_937893795.1 uncultured Myxococcales bacterium
GCGGGCAGGTGAGGATGGAAGCGCGGGCGTCGGAAGCGTCTCGAAGGGTCATGGCGTGTCTCCTAGTCCCTGGTATCGAAAATCAAATTCATTTTCAACTTGAACAGAAGCGACACCAAATGGGGACAACACCGCGCACGGCGCGCGCGGCACGTGCCTCCGCGCGCGCGTCGGCGTGCGCGCTCCCGCCCGCCAGGCCTTCCCGCGCGGCGGCGCGTCAGCGAAGGGGCACGGGCGGGGCCTGCTCCGCCGGCGGCTGGAACTGCCCCGTGACCATCAAGAAGAACGTTCTCGGCGGATTCTGCACGCCGAAGCCGTCGAAAAGGGTGCTGTTCGTGAGGTTGAGGATCAGGAAGTTGATCGTCAGCAGGAAGTCGTAGAGGCAGCAGACGTAGGACGCGAAGACGCCGTAGGAGGTCTGCCGGTCCACCGTCTGCTTGAAGCGCCGGTCGCCCTGGCTCTCCCAGCTCCGGAAGAACTCCTCCACGAAGCGAACGTCGCCGCCAACGCGCAGCTCGTCCTGGAGCCCCGCGAGGTCCGCGACGTTGAAGCTCGCGTTGGCGTTGGCCTGCAGGTAGGGACGGTTGGGAATGCGGTCGCCTTCGAAGTCCCCGAAGGCGCCCTGGTCGGAGGCGTTGCGGAAGTCCAGGTAGGTGACGTTGCCCGTCGCGGAGACCCAGTCCCCCGGGGAGATCCAGCCCACGGCCGCCTCGACGCCGATGCTTCGCGCGACGTTCACGTTCTGAAAGCTGAAGAACTGGTCGTTGCCGAGCAGCACGATCTGATTCTCCGCCTGCCGTAGGAAGGCGTTGACCTCGCCGCGGAAGCGACCGGCGGGACTCCCCGGGTGGTCGAGCTGGATTCCGGCGTTGGCGTTGTGGCTGCGCTCCGGGAGGATCTCCAGGTTCGGCTGAATCAGCCGCCCGTCGCCAAAGACCTCGAGGGGATCGGGCAGGCGGAGCGCGTATTCGTAGGAGGCCTTCGCCCAGAGCCAGTCGTCGGCCAGAAAGACCCGGAGGGCGTTTCCGGCGCCGACGTACTGGTCGCGTCGGTCGAGCTCGCGGAAGATGTTGCCGGGCAGTACCTGCTCGCTGCGCGAGTTCAGGAAGTAGTGCTTGAAGAAGGCGCTGTTCTCGAAGGGGAGGTCCCCCGGGCTCCAGCGGTACTCGATGCCGGAGTTGAGCTTGCCCAGGTCCTGCTGCGCGGTCTGCGGATCCCGGAGACCCTCGGAGTCGAAGAGACGGTCGTTGCCGTCGAAGGTCGCGAAGTCCGCCGTGACCGAGAGCGTGAGCCTGTGCTCGTCGGTGATGTCGAGGAAGTTGTTGACGCGGCCGAAGAAGCGCTGGCCGTCCCGGTTCTGGAAGATGGGCCTACCGCTGATCTCGCCGGGCACGCGCCGGTCGATGATGGGCTCGCCGAACCAGTCGTAGACCTGGTCGCCGCGGTCATCGAAGACGATGCGGTCCCATCCATAGGCCGCGACGACCTCGGTGCTCCACGGCCCGAGCTCCACCTCGTAGCGCATGACGCCACCGTAGGCGCGCCGCTGCTCCCGCACCTCGCCGTAGGGCACGGTCTGGACGACGTTGTGCTGGATGTCCCGGTTGCTTCCGGTTCCGAAGATCTGCAGCTGGAGGCGCTTGGCCCAGGGCCTGTCCAGGATGCCGACGTCGACGTTCCCGTTGAACGCCTGATAGTCGTTGTGGAAGCGGTCGATGGTGGCGTCCGAGAGGCGGCCCATCATGTCGGCGACCTCGACATCGGTCGGGTAGTTGTTGGCCGTGCGGTCGAAGAAGCCACGAAACCCGACCGTCAGCCCGGTGCCAGGGTCGTAGCGGCGCCCCGTCAGGGTCGTCCGGTGCGTGCGGAAGGACCCCACCTGGTAGCTGGCGACGCCGAAGGAGCGCCGGTCGCTGTCGCCCGTGCGCAGGTTCACGGCGCCGCCGAGCGCGTCGGAGCCGAAGCGCACGGGCACGACGCCGCGGAAGATCTCGATGCTGTCGACGGGGCCCACCGGGTAGTTGGCGACGGCGTCGATGCCGAGGAGAGCGAGCGGGATGCCGTCGATGAAGAAACGGATCTGCTCGTCGGTGAGCCCCGCGATGGAGAAGCGCGAGCCCGAGCCGAGGCCACCGGCGCGCTGGAGCGAGATGCCCTGCTCGCGCGCCAGGATGTCGCCGAGGTCGCGGGCGCGGCTTCGCTGCGCGGCCACGTCCACGACGTTCACCGCTTCGGCCGAGCGCTCGAGGATGCCTTCGCGGTCGCGCTGCATGCGGGCAGAGGCCCCCATGCCGGAGTCCTCATAGTCCTCCCAGTCGTCGGCGTCGTCCCCGGCGGGCTGGCCGGCGTCGGCGCCGGTCTCCCCTTCCGCCGGCGAAGGGGCGGGCTCCGCCTCGCTCGCCGCTTCGACGGGCTCGGTGGGCTCGGTGGGCCGGGGCGGAGGCGACGGTCGCCGCGGGACCACCCAGCGATAGAGCACCCGCGCGACGATGGGCTCCCCGCGTCGTCGGGCCGGGCGGAAGCGCGAGCGGCGGAGGACGTCTCGGGCGATGGCGTCGACGGTCTCGCCGGCGCTTTCGACGACCTCGGCCTCCGTGACGCTCCCGTCGAGGCCGATGGTGATGCGCAGCACGACGGCGGCGCGCTCGGGGAGCTCGACGTCCTCGGGCACTTCGGGCGACGCCTGCTCGATGAGCTCGGGCGGCGTGAGCGCGGGGGGCGGCTCCGGTTCGGGTTCGGGCTCGCGCTCGGGCGGAGGCTCCGAGGCGTCGGCCGGCGGGCTCTCGGGAGCCGGCGCGTCGGGGGCGGGGTCCTCTTGGGCGTGCGCGTCGAGCGTGACGACGCCGAGCACCACGCCGGCGAGCACGAGGCGTGCGGCGCCGCGGAGAAGGGAAGCCATCGAGCCGCATTGGTACGCCACGCGCGCAGGAATGCAAATGCAAGTCAGTTTCATGTGCTCGTGCAGATTTGCTCAACGATTCTCGGCTTGGGAACGCGTGGGGTGGCCTTGACCGCGTTGAGCCCGCGCGTAGGCTCCCCCGTATGAAACTGAAAATCATTTTCATTAGCGTCGGCGTGACGCTCGCGCTGGGGGGATGCGGCGACGACGACGGTGGGTCGAGCCCGGGCGATCCGGTGGCCCTCGGCGGCGCGGACATGCCGATGGTCGACATGGGCGGTGGGGACGGCGGCACGGAAGACGCCGGACCCGACGACGCTGGCGAAGACATGCCGCCGGTGGAGGACCCGCTCTTCGCCGTCTGCACGCTGCGCTTCACGCCCGAAGGTGCCGTCGGCTTCGTGGCCCTCGTCGACAGCCTCGACGAGGGCGCCCTCGATACGACGACCGCGCTCGAGATCGGCGGCCTCGGGAGCTGCGCGGGCCGCGACGGCGAGGTCTTCGTGGGCACCAGCGAGTCCCCGGTGATCACCAAGTACGAGATCGACGACGAGGGCCAGCTCGTCGAGGCTGGCGCCGTCAGCCTGATGCCCCTGGGCATCACCAACCTCTTCAGCTTCGACGGCTTCCAGATCGTGGCGCCGGACAAGGCCTACTACATCGACAACCCGACGCAGCAGGTGGCCATCTTCAACCCCACGACGATGACCATCCTCGGCTCCATCGACCTCGGCATGGTCGATGACCTCGCCGGCGACTCCGTCTTCTCGAACTTCGGCGGCGTCGTGCAAACGGAAGACCGGGTCGTTCCCTTCGCGCGATACCTCGACCCGGTGCTCGACCGCACGGCGAGCCGCACCACGCTCGCCTTCATCGACACGGCGAGCGACACCGCCGTCTTCGACACCACGGAGCGCTGCGGCGGCGTGGCGTCGGGGGACGTTCTCTCGAACGGCGACACCTACTACGGCAGCAACAACATCACGGCCGCGGATCACCGGCTCGGCTCCGAGGCTTCCTTTCCGCCCTGCTTGATCCGCGCACGCGCCGGGGCCGACGCCATCGACGACACCTTCTTCGTGGAGCTCAACGACTACACGGGGGGCCTTCCGACGGGCGGGCTCGTGCGCGCTCCCGGCGACGCCTCCTTCGTACTGGCCTACGACGAGACCGTGACGCCCATCGGCCCCGAGACCATCGCTCGGGAGATTCAGGCCGCGCAGGCCTGGCGCCTCTGGCTCATCCCCGAGCTCGGCGGCTCCGCCATGGCGACGCGCGTGGACGCCTTCGGTCTGACGAGCGGCGCCAACTTCGCCCTCGAGGTGGAGGGCATCACCTACTTCAGCCGCGTCGCCGCCGACTTCAGCGGAGGGGAGCTCGTGCGCGTCAACAGCGACCTGAGCGTCGTCGACGCGCTCGACACCGGCGGCATCACGCTCGGCGCCTACCGCGTCCGCTGAGCGGCCGACCCACCCGAGACCGCCCGCGAGCCGAGCGCTCCGGGGCGGTTTTCGTCGGTGCAAGTCATCCTTCATATTGAACTTGAAAGTCATTTTCAATATACTAGAGACCCCTCATGGAGACGACCCCCACCCTCCCCGTCGAGCTCGGGCCCGTGGACGCGGCCCTGCTCCGGCCTCTCTTCGGGCGCGCCGTCGAGACCCGCCGCGGCCTCCGCGGCCTAGTCCACGACCCGACGGCCGTCGCGATGGTCGAGGGCCTGGCCTACGACGTCGACGCGCTGCGCCACATGCCTGGGCTCGCCGGCGTGTCCCTGCGAACGAGGGTCTTCGACGAAGAGGTCCGCTCGTTCCTCGGCGCCTACCCGCGCGGCTCCGTCGTCGAGATCGGCGCGGGGCTCGGCACCCGCTTCGAGCGTCTCGGGCGCGGACGGGCGCACTGGCTCGAGATCGACGACGACGAGCCCATGTCGCTGCGCCGACGCTTCCTCGGGGAGGACCCGCGACGCCGCCAGCTCGCGCTGAGCCCCGCGGATCTCTCGTGGCTCGACGCCGCCGCCGACCTACCGAGGCCGCTCTGCTTCGTGGCCGAGGGTTCGTTCTCGAAGCTCGACCCGGAGACCGTGAAGGCGACGCTATGGCGCCTGCGCACGCGCTTCCCCGGGTCCTGGCTGGTCATGGACACGGCGAGCGAAGCGCTCCGGGACCTGCCGCCCACCCACGCCCTCGCGACGCACTATCCCGAGGCGAGCGACGTCCGCTGGACCTGCGACGATCCCCATGAGCTACGCGCGTGGGGGCTGCGGCTTCATCGCTCGCGCAGCTTCTTCGAGCTGCCACCCAAGGTGGAGGCTCGGATTCCCTGGCGCTTTCGGGTCCTCCTACGCTGGTTCCCATGGCTGGTCAGGGACGCGCTCGACGGGTATCGCATCAACCTCTTCGTGCTTGGCGCGGGGGGCGAGGGTGAAGCGGGCGAACGCCGGGAGGAGAGCTGGTGAACAGCGACTGGTCCGCGGCGAAGGGAGAGCACTGGCGGAAGCACCTCGCGGGCTTCGAGGCCATGCTGCGGCCCGTCGACGCGCCGCTGCTCGCGGCGCTCTCGCTTGGAGAGCCGCAGCGCATCGCCTACATCGGGTGCGGAAGCGGCGCCACTACCCTCGCCATCCGCGCCGCCACGC